>DASVUO010000271.1:0-8530 GCA_036386995.1 Allosphingosinicella sp.
ACATCGTGATGATGGGCATGGGCGAGCCCCTCTACAATTTCGACAATGTCCGCGATGCCTTGAAGATCGTCATGGACGGCGACGGCCTCGGCCTCTCGCGCCGCCGCATCACCCTCTCCACCTCCGGCGTGGTGCCGATGATGGCGCGCGCGGGCGAGGACATCGGGGTGAACCTCGCAGTCTCGCTCCACGCGGTGACCAAGGAGGTGCGCGACGAGATCGTGCCGTTGAACCGCAAATACGGCATCGAGGAGCTGCTCCAGGCCTGCGCCGACTATCCGGGCGCCAACAATGCGCGGCGGATCACGTTCGAATATGTGATGCTTCGCGACAAGAATGACAGCGACGAGGATGCGCGCGAGCTTGTCCGGCTGATCAAGAAGTACAAGTTGCCCGCGAAGGTGAACCTCATCCCGTTCAACCCGTGGCCGGGGGCGCCTTACGAATGTTCGACCGACGAAAGGGTGCAGCGCTTCTCCGACATCGTCTACGAAGGCGGAATCTCCGCCCCCATTCGCCGCCCCCGCGGCCGCGACATCATGGCCGCCTGCGGGCAGCTCAAATCCGCGGCGGAAAAGAAGAGCCGCGCAGAACTCGACCGGATCGCGGCGGAGAAGCAGGCGGAAATCCCCGCCTGAGCTTCGCGGACTCCTGCTTTATCAAGACTTTCTATCGCCGCCCCACCCGCTACAAGGGCTGGGAGACCGACAAAGATGGCCCTCCATTCCCCGATACAGCCGGCAGACCGGCAGTGCCGAATGACCGAGCTGGTGCGGCTGTTCGACTGGAGCGCGACGCCGCTCGGGCCGATGGCGAACTGGCCGGCGGGCCTGCGCTTCGCCACTGATCTGTGCCTGCGCGCCGCTCTGCCGAGTGTTCTCTACATCGGCGAACAGCGCCTGCTTCTTCCCAACGACGCCTGGGTGGCCGCGGTCGGCGGCGAGGCCTTGCTCGGACTCCCCGCCGAAGAAGCCCGCTCCCCGCTTTGGCCGGTCGTCCGCGCCCTTGCCGAAGAGATAGACCGTAGCGGCGAAGGCGGCTTTGCACGCGAACAGCCGCTGACCCTGGTCCGCGACGGCGTGCAGGAGGAAAGCTGGTGGAATTGCCACCTGGTTCCCATCCACGGCGAGGACGGCCGCCTGCTCGCCATCCTTAACCAGGCTAACGACGTTTCCCGCACGGTGCTCGCCGAACGGCGGCTCTCCTTCCAGGTCGCGCTTGCCGACGCGCTGCGCGGAGCGGAAGACGCGGAAGCGGTGAAGAACGGCGCAACGCGCTTGCTTGGCGAATATCTCGGCACAGCGCGCGTCGGCTATGCGGAAGTGGACGAAGCCAAAGGCGAAGCCTGGGTGCGCAGCGACTGGACCGCCGATCCGGACGTGGTCAGCCTCGCCGGCCAGCGCGTCGATCTTCGGTCGTTCGGCGAGGAGGCGCTGGTCTGGCTCCGCTCGGGCGAGCCCCTGATGCTGAGCGACATCCGCGCGCTGCCCCTCGGCGCCGAACAGCAAGCGGGCTGGGAGCGAGCCGGCCTTCGCGCCTTGATCACCGTGCCCCTGGTCCGCGATGGCGCGTTGAAGGCAATGCTTTACGTCCACGAGCCCGAGCCGCGCGCCTGGAAGCGATCGGACGTTGCCATGGTCCGCGACGTCGCGGAGCGCACCTGGTCGGCAATCGAGCGGGCGCAGGCGGCGGAATCGCTTCGCGACAGCGAGGATCATTACCGCCACACGGTGGAGCTTTACCCGCAGGTCACCTGGACGGCCCTGCCCGACGGCTCGCTGAACCGCGTCTCCGGCCGATGGGACGACTGGACCGGCCGGAGCGGCTTGGGCTCCGGCTGGGCGGAGGGCCTCCACCCCGACGACCGCGCCCCGAGTTTCGCCGCCTGGGCGCGTTCGGTGGAAACGGGCGAGCCTTACGACATCGAGCATCGCATCCAGCGCCGCGACGGTACCAGCCGCTGGGCACGCTCGCGTGCTTTCCCGCGCCGCGATGGCGAGGGCGCGATCTGCCTCTGGTACGGCTCAACGGAAGACGTGCACGCAAAGAAGGTGGCGGAGGAGCATCAGCGGCTGCTGATCAACGAGCTCAACCACCGGGTGAAGAACAGCCTCGCCACCGTGCAGGCGATCGCGTTCCAGACGCTGAAGGGCGATCTGCCGCTGGTCGAGGCGCGGACCCGGTTCGAGGCGCGGCTGATTGCTTTGTCCAAGGCGCACAACCTCCTCACCGAACAGAAGTGGGAAGGCGCGGCGCTGGAGCGGGTGGTGCGCGACGCTGTGGAGCATCTCGGCGGGGAGCATCGCTTCGCCGCTCAGGGTCCGGAGGTGTGGCTGAGCCCGCGCGCGGCGCTTGCCCTTGCCTTGGCGCTGCACGAGCTCGGCACCAATGCCGCGAAATACGGCGCCTTGTGCCGCGACGAGGGGCGCGTCGCAATCGAGTGGAGCGACGCGGACGGAATGCTTCGGCTCGAATGGAAGGAACGCGGTGGGCCGCCGGTCACCTCGCCGTCGCGGCGCGGCTTCGGCTCGCGGCTGATCGAGCAGGGGCTTGGCGGCGACCTCGGCGGCACTGCGCGGATCGCGTTCGAAGAAGACGGCCTGCGCTGCACCGTCGAAGCGGCGCTCGGCGAAATCCTGGCGCGGGAGGCTGAGCTTGGCTGAGCGTTTGCGGGTGTTGATCGTCGAGGACGAGATGCTGGTCGCGATGAACATCGAGGACATGCTTCTCGCGCTCGGCCACGAAGTCGCCGGCCTCGCCAGCCGCCTCGCGCCCGCCCTCGCGCTTGCGGGGGAAGCCGAGATCGACGCCGCGGTGCTCGACGTGAACCTCGCCGGCGAGCGCTCCTTTCCCATCGCCGACCTCCTCGACCAGCGCGGCATCCCCTACCTCTTCGCCACCGGCTATGGCCTGAGCGGTATCGAGGAGCGCTATCGCGGCCGCACCGTGCTGCAAAAGCCCTTCAGGATGGCCGATCTCGGCGCCGCCCTAAACACCGCCCTGAGCACCGCCACCGGCGCCTGACGCCGCTGAAATCGTGGCGGCTTGCGCTTGGCGGAAGCGCGGTTATTCTCACCGCCCATGTGGCTCCTCGACAAAATGCTTCGCCGGCTCATCACCAAGGGTGAGCTCCTCGTGGTCGACCATGACGGAAAGGAGTACCGCTACGGTTCGCCCGATCCGAACATCAAATCGGTCAAGGCCCGCCTGACCGACAGCGGCGCGGCAATGGCGATCGCCAAGGATCCGCGGCTCGGCGCGGGCGAGGCCTATATGGACGGGCGGCTGGTGGTCGAGGACGGCGGCGATGTCCGCGATCTCATCCTGCTGGTGCGCTACAATGCGCCGTTCGAGAAGAAGGGGGCGCTCAACCCCAAGGGGCCGCTGCGCAAGTCGCTTTCGGTTCTCGGCGGCCGCCTCGACCAGATCAACTGGAAGAGCCGCTCGCGCCGCAACGCCGAGCATACCTACAACCTCACCCGCCGTTTGTACGAGCTGTTCCTCGACGAGGACCGGCAATACACCATGGCTTATTATCGCGACACGGCGAACAGCCTGGAGAAAGCGCAGCTCGACAAGAAGGCGCACCTCGCCGCCAAGCTGCACCTGAAGCCCGGCATGAAGGTGCTGGACATCGGCTGCGGCTGGGGCGGCTTCGCGCTCTACATGCACCGCCATTACGATGTGGACGTGCTCGGCGTCGCGCTTGCGCCCGACCAGGTCGATTTCTCGAACGAGCGGGCGAAGGCGCTCGGCGTCTCCGACCGCGTCAAGTTCAAGCTGATGGACTATCGCGATGTCGAGGGTCCGTTCGACCGGATCAGCAGCGTCGGCCTGATCGAGCATCTTGGGACGCCGCATTACCCGGGCTTCTTCGCCAAGACCCGCGAACTGCTCGCGCCGGACGGGGTGATGATCTCCCACTGCTGCGGCCGCGCGGGCGGGCCGGGCGTCACCGACAAATGGACGCGCAAATACATTTTCCCGGGCGGCTACATTCCGGCTTTGTCGGAGCTGGTGACGGAAGCGCAGAAGCACCGCATGATCGTCACCGACGTTGAGGCGATGCGCTACCATTATGCCCACACGCTGGAGGAATGGTACCGCCGCACCTGCCGCGCCGAGAAGGAAATGGTCGAGCTCTATGACGAGCGCTTCTTCCGGATGTGGCAATTCTACCTTGCCGGATCGGAAGCGGCGTTCCGCTACGGCGGCATGGTCAACTGGCAGATCCAGTATGTGAAGCGCCGCGACGCCATCCCGATGACCAGGGACTATATGTACGAGGAATCGAAGCGCCTCCGGGAATCGGAAGAAGCGCCGAAATGGCACCTCGCCGCCGAGTGAGCGCATAGAAAAAGGGCCGGAAGCGTCGCCGCTCCGGCCCTTCTTCATTTCAGTTTGGTTAGTTAACCCTGGCGGCGCTGGCCACGCTGCGCGCGCATGCCCTCGCGCACGGCCCGGCGTTCTTCGATGCTGATCGCCCCGTCGCGGTTGGTGTCGATGCGCGCGAACAGGGCAAGGGCACCGCGGCGCGCTTCTTCGCGCGAGACGCGGCCGTCGCGGTTGGCATCGGCCTGATCGAACATCCGGCCACCGAAGCGGGCAAAGAGGCCGCCCTGCCCGCCACCGCGCTGCCCACGAAGGCTGGCGCGGTTGCCGCGGCGCTCCATGCGCTCGGCGCGGCGTTCGGCACGGTCGCCGCGGAAGGCCTGGCGCGCGTCGAACTCGGCGCGGCTGATCATGCCGTCGCGGTTGCTGTCGAGCTGGGCGAAACGCTCGGCACGGCGGTCCTGACGCGCCTCGCGGCGGTCGCCGCGCATCGCGCCGCGTTGACCACGGCGGGCTTGCGAAACCGCCTGCGCTTCCTCGCGGGTGACGAAGCCGTCGCGATTGGCATCGACGCGGGCGAAGCCGGCATCGACACGCTGTTCCACGGTGGCGCGGGTCAGCGGCTGGGCACCGCGCCCCATCGGCCGGGCGGTTGCGGCGGTGGCGGAAAGCGCGATCAAGGCCGCGCCGGCGAAGGTGATGATCTTCATGAGAAACTCCTGATCTACTGGAGAAAGCATTCTTCCTCGATAAACAGGCACTTAGCCGAACGGTCCTGTATCCTCGTTGAACAGGGGTACGCACAAAGCGCTAGGAGCCGGTGACGTTTTTTGTTTTAACCGCGCCGCGCGCCGCAGGGTTTTCCGGCCGGCGCCCTGGGGGAAGAAAAGGGACATGGCGGCACCAGAGGAAAGCGCGCCGCGCGAAGGGGAGGAGCCTGCCTGGTGGCAGCGCCGCGCCTTTCTGTTCCTGCTTCCGCTGCTCGCCGCGTTGCCGCTGCTGCTTCCCGCGCTGCCGCCGCTGACCGACCTCCCCGGCCATATGGGCCGCTACAAGATCGCGCTCGATCTCGCCGGGTCGCCGACGCTTCAGCAGTTCTACGAATTTCGCTGGGCGCTGGTACCCAATCTCGGCGCAGACCTGCTGGTGGTGCCGCTGGCCGCTTTGTTCGGGCTGGAGGCGGCGACCAAGATCGTCGCCTTGCTGATCCCGGCTTCGACCACCGTCGGCTTCCTGTGGGTGTCGAAGGAAGCGCATGGCCGGGTGACGCCAAGCGTGCTGCTCGCCGTGCCGCTGATCTACGGATTTCCGTTTCTCTACGGCTTCCTCAATTTCACCCTGTCGGCGGCCTTCGCCTTCCTCGCCCTTGGCCTGTGGATGCGGCTCGGCAGGCTGGAGCGCTTCCGCCTGCGCGCGGCGATCTTCGTTCCCTTGTCGCTGCTGGTCTGGGTTGCGCATGCTTTCGGTTGGGGCATGCTCGGCCTGCTCGCATTCGGGGCCGAGCTTGCCCGCCAATTGGAGCGCGGCCGGCGCTTCCCCGAAGCGTTCCTTCGCGCCGGCCTTCAGGTCCTGCCTCTCGCCGCGCCGTTGGTACCGATGGCAATCTGGTCGGGCGAGACGCCCAATTTCGCCAAGGACTGGTTCAACCTGCCGTGGAAGATGCTCGCCTTTCTGTGGCTGCTTCGCGACCGCTGGATGGCGTTCGACATCGCCTGCGCGATGGCGCTGTTGCTCGTGCTGGTTTTCGCCGCGCGCGACCGGAGGCTGGAGGCGGCGCGGCCGCTGCTCCTCGCGGCGGCGATGCTGTTCGCCGCCTTCGTGCTTCTGCCACGTTTGTTTTTGGGCGGTGCGCATAACGACAACCGCATTCTCCCATATGCCGTGGCGACGGCCTTGCTTGCGCTTCGCCCCTCGGCCGCCGCTTCGCGCCGTTTCGCTTCAGGCTTCGCACTCGCCGCCTTCGCCCTTTTCGCCGCGCGGATGACCGCCGTCGGTGCAAGCGCCTGGCTGTACGGCCGCGAAATGGCGGCGGAGGCCAAAGCGATCGAACGCCTACCGCGCGGCGCCCAGGTCGCGGCGTTCGTCGGCATCGGCTGCTTCACCGACTGGCGCCGCAACCGGCTGGACCACTTGCCGAGCCTCGCCATCGTCCGCCGCGAAGCCTTTGCCAACGATCAATGGACGGTGGCGGGGAGCCACCTCCTGAAGGTGAAACCGGCATTTGCCGGCTTTGTCGATCCGTCGCAGATGGTGGCGGAGCCCGAGTGCAAGGAGCATGTGCTGGGCACGTCGCTCGCCGCTCTGCCGCCCGGCCGCTTCAGCCATGTCTGGCTGATCCAGCCGCCACGTTACGACCCGGCGCTGACCAGGGGCTGGACACCTTTGTGGCGGCGAGGGCCGAGTGTGTTGTTCCAGCTTCCCGCCGCACAAGAGGCACCGGCGGTTACACTTCCTTAACCATGGCCGCTTCAAGGTCGCTTCCGCCGCACGATGCGGCTTGGGGAGCCCTTTGCACATGTTCCAGTCCGCCCTTCAGCTCGACCGGCCGCTTCACGATCAGGTCGCGCCGATCGAACTCGCAATCGTGGTCCCCACGCTCAACGAAGCGGGCAACATCGCCGAATTCCTCAGCCTGCTCGAAGTCGCTTTGGTCGGGATTTCGTGGGAAGCGGTGTTCGTCGACGACAACAGCAAGGACGGCACCGCCGATCTGCTTCGCGCCATCGGCCGCGAGGACCGGCGGGTGAAGGTGATCCAGCGCATCGGCCGCCGCGGCCTCGCCACCGCGGTCGTCGAAGGCGCGCTGGCAAGCTCGGCGCCGCTGATCGCGGTGATGGACGCCGATCTCCAGCACGATCACGGCTGCCTGCCGCGCCTCGTCAAGGCCGTGCGCGGCGGAAGCGACCTTGCCGTCGGTTCGCGTTATGTCGACGGCGGCGGCGTCGGCGAATGGGACGGCGCCCGCCACGCGGGCAGCGTCTGGGCGACCAAGCTTGCCCAGAAGGTCCTCAAGGCGCCGTTGAGCGACCCGATGAGCGGCTTCTTCTGCATCACCCGCGACGCCTTTATGGCGTCCTTGCCGCGCTTGTCCGGCGGCGGTTTCAAGATCCTGCTGGACATCGTCTCCTCCGCGCCGGTGCCTCTCAAGGTCGCCGAAGTGCCCTACGTCTTCCGGGTGCGCACGGCGGGCGAGAGCAAGCTCGATTTCATGGTGGTCGCCGAATATCTGAAGCTGCTTGCCGAGAAGTCGGTCGGCCGCTTCGTGCCGGTCAGCCTGTTGCTGTTCCTAGGCGTCGGCGCGCTTGGCGTGTTCGTTCACCTGGCGGTGCTCGGCACGGCGCTGAACGGCTTGGGCCTCGGCTTCGCCTGGGCGCAAGCCGCCGCCGTTGCGCTGGCGATGACGTTCAACTTCTCGCTCAACAACACCTTCACTTACTCGGACCGCCGCCTGCGCGGCTGGCGCTTCCTGAAGGGGCTCGCCGGCTTCGCCGCGGTTTGCTCGGTGGGCGCGGCGGCCAATGTCGGCGTCGGCGCGTACATCCATGCGGGCGAGACCAATTGGTGGCTCGCGGGCATCGCCGGCTCGCTGGTCGGCGCCGTCTGGAACTACGTCGCTTCCAGCGCCTTCGTCTGGCGCAAGTGAGTTGACGCGCTCGGCTTGTCCGCCGGCGCAGCGCTGGGCCTTTGTTGCAGTCCTGGCGCTCGCCGCCGGGCTCCGGGCTTGGGTCGCGCTGAACACCGGCCCGGTTCACCCGGACGAGATTTTTCAATATCTCGAACAAGCGCACCGCATCGTCTTCGGTAACGGCATCGTCACATGGGAGTCGCGCTACGGGATGCGCAGCGCGCTTTTGCCGCTGCTGCTCAGCGTGCCGATGCGGATCGGCGACGGGATCGCGCCGGGCAGCGACCTCTACCTCATCCTTCCACGCCTGAGCATGGCGGCCTTTTCGCTGGTCGCGGTGGTGGCGGCTTATGGGCTCGGCGCGCGGCTGTCCCGCTTCCACGGCTTCGTCGCCATGGCCGTCGCCGCCGTGTGGCCCGACATCGCTTATTTCGGCGGCCACGTGCTGACCGAGCCTGCTTCGACGGCTTTGGTGCTTGCCGGCGCGGCCCTGCTGCTGCCGGAGGAGGCAAGCCGCCGGCACCTGTTGCTTGCAGGCCTGCTGCTCGGTCTCGCCGGCATTCTGCGCTTCCA
>DASVUO010000272.1:0-6174 GCA_036386995.1 Allosphingosinicella sp.
GGACGCCCCCGCGCATCGAGATAGGTCGGGCTTCCGACCAGCACCCTGCGTGACGGCGCGATGCGGCGGGCGACCAGCGCCGAGTCCTCTAGCGTACCTAAGCGGACTGCGAGGTCGAAGCCGCCGGCGACGAGGTCCACCGTTTTGTCCTCGAAGCTGATGTCGAGCTCCACGCGGGGATGCTCGGCGGCGAAGGCGGCAAGGGCGGGAGCGAGGTGCTCGACGCCGAAGGACAAAGGAGCGGTGAGGCGGATCGGGCCGGCGACCTGCGTGACAGCGCCCGCCACCACTTCGCGTGCGGCATCCAGTTCGCAAAGGATGTTGGACGCGCGTTCGAAATAGGCCTGACCGGCGTCCGTCGGCTGCGCGCCCGCTGCGCTCCGGGTGAGCAGGCGGGCGCCCAGCTGTTCCTCCAACCGCGCCACCCGCCGCGAGACGATTGACTTGGCGGTGCCCATCCGCTCGGCAGCGCGCGAGAAGGCGCCGGTTTCCACCACCCGTACAAAAGCGAGAACATCGAGGAGATCGACCGAAGAGTGTTCCACTATCCGCAACATCATGATGCGCCGCGTACGGCTACCTGCAACGTTGCTAGGCCCCTACATCCTGTTCTGCAAGATCAGGAGGGCATCATGACCAAGGTACTCATCATCGACAGCGCCGCCACCGGCGAACAGTCCGTGTCCAAGAAGCTCGTCGACGCGCTGGTCGCGGGGCTCGACGCGCGCTCCGATCAGGTGGAGGTCGTCCGCCGCGACATCGGCGCCGAGCCGATCCCGCACCTCACCGCCGACACGGTGTTCGCGATTCGCGGGGGCGAAGCCTCAACCGCAGCCGGCCAGGCCGCGCTCGACCTGTCCGACGCGTTGATCGAGGAGCTGCGGGCGGCAGACCTCGTCGTGATCGGTGCGCCGATGTACAATTTCGGCATCCCCTCGACGCTCAAGGCCTGGTTCGACCACGTGCTCCGCGCCCGGGTGACGTTTCGCTACACCGAAAGCGGCCCGGAAGGCCTGCTCAAGGGGAAGAAGGCAATCGTGGTGGAAAGCCGCGCCGGCCTTTACAGCGAGGGTCCTTCCGCGCCGAATGACAGCCAGGAGCCGCACCTGCGCACCTTGCTCGCCTTCATGGGCCTGGACGACGTAACGTTCGTTCGCGCCGAGAAGCTGGCGTTCGGCCCGGAAGCCGCGGAAGCGGCAATTGCCGAGGCGTCCAACAAGCTGCGCGAACTGGCACTGGCCGCTTGAACCTCGGCTCCTCCCCGCGAGGAGCAAGAAAGGAGTGAAGACATGATCGACATCCGTCCCTTCAACACGCTTGGCCATGCCGATCACGGTTGGCTCAACGCGCGCCACCACTTCTCGTTCGCGAGCTATCATGATCCCGCGCGCATGGGCTGGGGCGCGATCCGGGTTTGGAACGACGATGAAATCGCCGCCAAATCCGGCTTTCCGCCGCACCCGCACGCCGACATGGAGATCATCACCTATGTCCGCACCGGCGCGATCACCCATCAGGATTCGATGGGCAATCAGGGCCGCACCAGTGCGGGCGACGTGCAGGTGATGAGCGCCGGCACCGGTGTCCGCCACGCGGAGTTCAATCTGGAAGACGAGGCGACCACGTTGTTCCAGATCTGGGTGCTGACCGACAAGCCCGGCGCGCAGCCGAGCTGGGGCGCCAAGCAATTCCCCAAACATGCGCGGGAGGGCGATTTCGTCACCCTGGCAAGCGGCTTCGAGGAAGATGCCGATGCGCTGCGCATCAACGCGGCCGCCCGCGTGATGGGCGCGACGCTGAAGGCCGGCGAGACGGCGCAGCTGTCGCTCGATCCGAAGCGCCACACCTATCTGGTGCCGGTGAACGGCGCGGCGGAAGTGAACGGCGTACGCGCCGAGCTTCGGGACGGTGTCGCCATTACCGGCGAGACCGCGATTACGATCGTTGCGCTGGACGATACCGAGATCGTCCTGGTCGACGCCCGCTAAGGCTTGGGCCGCGCTCCCCCGGTTCCGACCCAACAGGAGCGGGGGAAAGCGCCGCTTACGGCCGGTAATTGGTGATTAAGGGCAACAGTTTCGCGCTACTTACAGTGACCGGTGAGTTAACCCTCTTTTCCCGGCACTCTCCAATGGCTTGGTCGTTCACGCGGCATGCCTCATTTCTTCTTCCATTTCGAAAGTCGTGGCGTCCGCGTGCGGGACGAGATCGGCCTGCGGCTGCCGGACGCGGAAGCGGCCTGGTATCAGGCGGTGCGCAGCGCGCGCGATCTGATCCGCGCGGAAGAAAGCATGGGCTGTTCGTGGGAAGAACAAGCGGTGCAGATCGAGGATTCGAAGGGCACGCCGGTCGACCGGGTGCCGTTGATCGAGATCGCGCGCTTCGCCGGCGCGATGTAAAAGGCTCAAACCCTGCGGAAAACGCCCTTGGGAATGCGGCGCGGGGCAGGCGCGGTCATCAGGTCGATCTCGCGCTGGTGAATCGGCGTTTCGAACTCGCAGCCTGCTTCGTTGTCGCGCCGCCAGATCACCCGGCTGCGCTTGGCTTCGAAACCCTGAAGCTTCAGCCACACTTCGCTGCCTTCCTCCACTTCGTCGCCGACCTGCGCGCGGAAGCCGCCGGCGGAGATGTCGAGCAGCACGATCTGCGCGGTGCGCGCGCCGCTTTCGCGCAGGGCGGCGGCGAGGTTGACGATGCGCCGTTCGGCCTTGCGGCCTTCACCGATGGGGAGCTGGGAAAGTTCGGCAGCGATAAACAAGGAGGCGTCCTTTTCGGTGGTCGAGACGCGGCGGTAGCGCGAAGGTGCCTGTTAATTGGTTAACGCCGGTCCCGCAGCGCCACGAACCCAAGGGTTGGGCCGGCACCTGAAAGAGCGCCGGCCCCCCTCGATAAGCGACCCGAGGGGCCGTTTGCGCGCGTGGAAACCCGCGCATCCGGCCAAATGCTTTTGGGCACGTGCGGTGAAGAGGATGCTGACGAACGCGGTTAGCACCGGTTAAGCCGTACGCGCGTCACAGGCGGCGTGGGCAAAAAGAAGGCGGAGGCCGATTGCTCGAACTCCGCCCCCCCGGTCGCATACCTGATTTAGGCTTCTACGCCGCGCCGGTTAGCAAAGGGTTGAGGCGCCGCGGGCTATCGCTCCGCCCAGACGACCGTCTTGAGCGGCTCGCCGGGGCGGAGCGGCTGGTTGGCGGTTCGGGCGTTGAGCATCAGGAGATGCGGCACCGGCCGGTCGCTTGCCATGCCGGACGCGATGCTCTGGTAGGTGGCGTTCGGGCCTGCGGTGACAACCCGGATCACCCGCGGGCGCAACGTCGCCGCCTCTTCGCGATTCAGCAGGTGGAACGAGCCGAACAGGGCCTGCAGCGCATCGGGCGCGGCGATGCGGGGCGGCGAGACCATGATGAAGTGAAAAGCACCGCCGCCGGGCCCGGCATAGGTCATCAGGGACAGCAGCACCTCGCCTTCGCCGGTTGTGACCGACACCGGCAGGAACAAGGCAGGGACGCCGTTCACATTCGTAGGCTGCGCCGTGCCCACCCGCGCCGGCGCCTTTCCGAGCAGACCGCCGAGCACCGCTTCGGCATAAGCAGGCAGCCCGCCGGGCGGCATTTCGCCACCGCCGAACTGCCCGCGCAGACCGTCCGGCCCGTCAATCATGATGGCCTGCGGGCTGTTGGTGAGCGTGAAGCCCGGCGGCGCTTCGAAGCCGATCAGCATCACCGGGTGCATGAAGCGGCGGCCGAGCACGAAGCCCTGCTGCGGATCGTCCCCGTAAAGGAGCCCGTCCACTTCCCGCAGATACGGCACCACGCCTTCCGGAAGCTGGTTGTCGGCTAGGCCGGTCTTGGCGGCAGCCTCGCGGGCGCGGGCGATGCGGTTCTCCGTCAACGGGTGCGTGCGGGCCCATTCGGGTATGGATTTAGCCTGATCGGTGGCGCGGGTGGCGGCGGTGAACTGCTCGTTGCGTCCGAGCGCGCCGAGCATGTCGGCCGCTTCATAGGGATCGTAGCCCGCCGCCTGCAGCGTCGCGAGGCCGCGGTCGTCCGCTTCATATTCCTGTTTTCGCGAGTAACGCAGGCCGAAATAAGCAGCCGCTTCGCCCGCGAGGCCGGCGAGCCGCTCCGAGCCGGTAAGGACGCTCACCGCCGCGACCCCGAGGTTGCGCCAAAGGGAGCGGCGCTGCTGCTGTTCGGAATGATTGCCGGCGATGTGGCCCAGTTCATGCGCAAGCACCGAGGCGAGTTCGGCTTCCGAATTGACCAGCCCCATCAGCCCGCGCGTTACGTAGATGAAGCAGCCGGGCACCGCGAAGGCGTTGACCACGTCCGAGTTGATCAGGGTGAAGGTGCATTGCCCGCTTAAGCCCGCCGCGCTGGCAACCTTCTCGCCGAGTGCAGAGAGGTACTGCGCTTCGGGAGCCTTGTAGGCGCCGCCGAATTCGGCAAGCAGGCGTGGATGCTGCTCGGCGCCGACCTGGCGCTCGTTCTCCGTAACCGGCGGCCCATCACCCGAACCGCAGCCCGGCAGCACCAGGGCCGCAGCCGCGGCGGAAAGCAGAAGCCTCTTCACCGCAGCACCGGCTGATCGAAGCGAAGGCGCCAGAAACTGGTCTCCGCGCCTTCAACGCCGAAATCATTGTCGCTCACCAGGATGAGTTCGTTGTCGCTTAGAATTGCGACCCCCTCCAGATCGCGCGCAACTTGGGGATGGTTGTCGCTGGTGAAGAGCAATCGCTTGGGTAGCGCGGGAAGCCGTTCGTCCCGTCCGCTCAGTTCCTCAATTGTCGGTCGGGTCTCCACGTCGAGATGCTCCTGGCCGAGGGCAAGCGCCGGGTCGAGTGCCACCCGATAAAGCTTGGTGGTCTGCGAGCCGCGCTCGAGCACCAGCAACGCATCCGGCCCGAGGGAGGCGAGCTCGCTCACCTTCACGTCCTTGCGCTCGAACGCCCCGGCGGCGCAGTCGCGGGCGAAGCTTTCGGGCGGGTCGAGCGGGTAGAGATACTGCGCCCGCACCGCGCCGCTCTCCGCGTCCAATCGCCAAAGCCGGACATGCGCCGCCGCTTCGTGCGTCGCTTCCTCGGGGTGGGCGAGGGGGCTTTGAAAGGCGAGAAACAGCGACCCGCCGTCGGCCGACAAAGCGAGCGCTTCGAAGCCGCGGTTGATCTGGCGCCGCGCTGCGATGGCGGGTAGGCACGCCTCGCCGGCGGAGCCTTCAGGTACCAGCCGTCGCAGAACCGTGCCGCCCGCATCCACCCGCACCAGCGTGGGGCCGAACTCGTCGCCAATCCAGAAGCCCCCGTCGGCAAGCGCGGCGATGCCTTCGGTGTCGAGGCCGCCCGGATCGGGCGCGATCGGGTTGCCGTCGAGGTCGAACACCGGCTCGGACCGCACGTGCGCGCCGCCCGGCACCGGCAGTCCGGACACCGGGCTGCCGTCGGCTTCACGAAGGCGGATAATCCGCACCAGCTCAACCCGGTCTTCGAGCACCTGCAGTTCGGCGATCTCCGGGCCGATGTTGGTGCGCGGCATGATCTTGGCGCCCGGCACTTTGGCAAGCGGCGCAAGATGCTCGGCGCCGTAGAGCTTTCGCGCGTCCTTGACCTTGATGTTGGGCCCGCGGTCGCCGACCGCCCAGATGCGGCCAGGCGGATCGTCCGGGCGGCGGGTTAGACCAGAGCCGAAGCTGGCGCGCAGCACTAGCGGCGCTTTGGGAAGATCGATGCTGCCGAGCGGCGGATCGGTCCAGGCGAGTTTTTGAACGGTGACGGTTGGGGTTGGCACGAGGGGGCGAACCCGCGCGTGGGGCGGGGGTTCCGCTCAGGTGCCCGGTTCGCCGTCGCCGCCGCCGGTGGGCGCCGCATAGGCCTCTGCAAAATAAGGCGAGCGGACGATGAAATCGGCGGTGGCGCGGTTGGTTGCCATTGCGACGTTATAGCGCGTCGACAGGCGAGTGAGGGCGCGGACATCGGATTCGTGCGGGTGGGGCGATAAAGCGTCGGTGAAGAAGATCAGGATGTCGATGCCGCCGTCCGCAATGCGGGCGCCGATCTGCTGATCGCCGCCCAAGGGACCTGACTTCATTGGCGTGATGTCGAGGGTGGGGCAGGCCTCCTTGATGCGCTTGCCGGTGGTGCCGGTGGACCAGAAAACGTGGGGCGCAAGCGCGTCGGCA
>DASVUO010000273.1:0-1600 GCA_036386995.1 Allosphingosinicella sp.
GCCGAGCTTCTCGGCCTGCTGGCGTTCGTTGTTGCGATGATCCTGCTCTTCGTCGCCTAAATCGGAAAAACTGCCGCGCCGCGCCTCCACCCGGGGGCGCGGCGGGCGGGTTCGGGATTGCCATGCCTCAAATCGATCAAATCTCGGAAATCTTCGCGTCGCAGCTGTTCTGGCTCGTTGTGGCGTTCGGCCTGCTCTACGTGATCGTGGGCCGTGGGATGCTCCCGAAGATCGAAGCAACGGTGGATGCGCGCGATCAGCGCATCGCCGGCGATCTCGCCGCGGCGGAAGCGGCGCGGGCCTCGGCGGAAACCCTTGGGACCGCCAACAAGGAACGCGCCGACGCCAACCGCGCCGAAGCGATGAAGGTCACCCAGGCCGCGAAGGAAGCCGCCGCCCGTGAGGCGGAAGCCAAGCTCAAGGCCACCGACGCCCAGGCCTCGGCACGCGTCGCCGAAGCCGAAGCCCGGATCCGCGCGGCAAGCGACGCCGCGCAGGGTGAGATCGAAGGCGTCGCCGCCGAGGCCGCGCAGGACATCGTCTCCCGCCTCACCGGCAAGAACGTGTCGCGCGATGCCGCGGCCGATGCAGTAAGAACGGCACTGGCCAATGGCTGATAACACCACCACCGCCACCCACTCGACCGCCGGCGCCGAGCTCGACACGGTCGTCAAGGGCACCGAAGGCGAACACGGCGCGATGCCGCACACCGGCGGCGACGCCGTTGCGACTACCGCCGACGAAGGCCATGGCGCGCCGCACGCGGAGCCCGCCGGCCTCGGCCTCGACGCCACCGCCTGGGTTGCGATCGCGATGATCATCGTCATCGCCTTGCTCCTTTGGAAAAAGGTGCCGGCCGCGATCGGCACGGCGCTTGACCGCAAGATCGCCGGCATTCGCCAGCAGCTCGACGAAGCCGCCCAGCTTCGCGCCGAAGCCGAAGCGCTTCGCGCCGAACAGGAAGCCAAGTCCGCCGCCGCCGAAGCGGAAGCCGCCGCAATTGTCGAACGTGCCCGCCACGAAGCCGACGCCATCGTCCGTGACGCCCAAGCCAATTCGGACGCGCTGATCGAGCGCCGCACCCGCATGGCGGAAGACAAGATCGCCGCCGCCGAGCGTCAGGCCGTGGACGAAGTCCGCGCCCGCGCCGCCCGCGCCGCCGCCGCTGCCGCCGAAACCCTGATCCGCCGCGAAATGGACCCGGAAAGCGACCGCGCCCTCGTCGACCGCACCATCGCCGGCCTCACGCACTAATCTCCGCCTAAACCCCTCTCCCCTTCATGGGAGGGGTTGGGGAAGGGCATACCCTCCGACCCTAATCCTCCCCCAATCGCCACCGCACATTGGTCTCCCATTCCCCGCCCGTCGCTGCGCCCGCTTTGTCGAGCGCCGGGAAAAAGCGGCCGCGCTTCAGGATCACGTCGCAGGAGGCGGCGTCGAGCGCCTCGTGGCCGGCGCTCTGCAGCACCCGGCAGGCAGTGGGGTAGCCGTATCGGTCCACCGTCACCGAGACGCGTGTGGCGCCTTGCGCTTTCTTCCGCATAGCCGCGACCGGGTAGCTGTCCGAGTGGAGCCAGCGGCTGGGCGCCTGCTGCGGCAA
>DASVUO010000274.1:0-1624 GCA_036386995.1 Allosphingosinicella sp.
GGGGGTGCACTGAGGCACCCCCAAACTCTTACTCCGCAGCCAGCTGTTGCTGGTCGTCGCCATTCTCGATGCTGTTCAGCTCGACGTTGAGACCCAGCGACCGCAGTTCCTTGACGAGCACGTTGAAGCTCTCGGGGATGCCGGCCTCGAACGTGTCGTCACCCTTGACGATCGCCTCGTAGACCTTGGTGCGGCCGATCACGTCGTCCGACTTCACCGTCAGCATCTCCTGCAAGGTGTAAGCGGCGCCGTAGGCCTGGAGCGCCCAGACCTCCATTTCGCCGAACCGCTGCCCGCCGAACTGCGCCTTGCCGCCCAGCGGCTGCTGGGTGACGAGGCTGTACGGCCCGATCGAACGCGCGTGGATCTTGTCGTCGACCAAGTGGTGGAGCTTCAGCATGTAGATGTAGCCCACCGTGACCTTGCGGTCGAAGGCCTCGCCGGTTCGGCCGTCGAACAGGGTGACCTGCCCCGACGGATCGAGCCCGGCCTTCTCCAGCATCGCCGACACGTCCGCTTCGCGGGCGCCGTCGAACACCGGCGTGCCCATCGGAACGCCGCTGACCAGGATCGACGCCATTTCCATGATCTCGGCATCGTCGCGCGCGTCGATGTCCTCATAATAATGGTCGCCGTAGATATCCTTGATCTTGGCCCGGACCTGGTTGGCGTCGTTCTTGTCGAACTGCTTCGCGCGGTCCGATATGCCTTCCAGCATGTCGGCGATCTGCCGGCCGAGACCGCGCGCGGCCCAGCCCAGGTGGGTTTCGAAGATCTGCCCGACGTTCATGCGCGACGGCACGCCCAGCGGGTTCAAAACGATGTCCACCGGAGTCCCGTCTTCAAGGAACGGCATGTCTTCGTTCGGCAGGATCCGGCTGATGACGCCCTTGTTGCCGTGACGGCCGGCCATCTTGTCGCCCGGCTGAAGCTTGCGCTTCACGGCAACGAAGACCTTGACCATCTTCAAGACGCCCGGCGGCAGCTCGTCGCCACGCTCCAGCTTCTCGACGCGATCCTCGAGGCGGCGGCGGATCACGCCTTCCGCTTCGTCATACTGGCCCTTCACGGCTTCCAGATCGGCCTGAACGGCGTCATCCTTGACCGCGAACTTCCACCATTCGTGACGCTCGACGCCATCGAGCATCTCGGCGTCGATGGTTGCGCCCTTCTTGACGCCCTTCGGCGCCGCGGTGGCGACCTGGCCGATCAGCATCTCGCGAAGGCGCGAGAAGGTGGCGCGCTTCAGGATGGTGCGCTCGTCGTCGGCGTCCTTCCTGAGGCGATCCTTTTCCTCGGCCTGGATGGCGCGGGTACGATCGTCGATGTCGATGCCGTGACGGTTGAAGACGCGCACCTCCACAACCGTGCCGGCAACGCCCGGCGGCAGGCGAAGCGAGGTGTCGCGGACGTCCGAGGCCTTTTCGCCGAAGATGGCGCGGAGGAGCTTTTCCTCCGGCGTCATCGGGCTCTCACCCTTCGGAGTGATCTTGCCGCACAGGATGTCGCCCGGCTCCACTTCGGCGCCGATGTAGACGATGCCCGCTTCGTCGAGGTTGCGGAGCGCTTCCTCGCCGACATTCGGGATGTCGCGGGTGATGTCTTCCGGCCCGAGCTTGGTGTC
>DASVUO010000275.1:0-3848 GCA_036386995.1 Allosphingosinicella sp.
CCCAAGGCCTGGCCGCGGCAGGCGACGACCGCCTGCTCGCGACCATCGAAATGCCCGCCGTTCACCCGCTGATCGTGCCTTTGACCTACGCAATCCCGGTCCAGCTCCTCGCCTACCACGTCGCCGTCTGCAAAGGCACGGACGTCGACCAGCCCCGCAACCTCGCGAAAAGCGTCACCGTCGAATAAGTCGGAAGCCTCAGCTCGACGCGTCCAACGCCTTACGCAGTTCGCGGCGGATGGAGGGGCCGGAGAGGTGCGCTTCCACCGCGTCGTGCCGTTCGCGCTTCAGCGTTGCGACTATGTCGGCGAGGCCGCGGTGGCTGTCGAGCTTGGCGAGTTCGAATGCACGCTCAACGGTGCCCGGACGATCGCCGCTCATGCAGCCACCCGGCGGCTGGAGGAGGCGGCGCTTCGCAGCCGGGCGTAGCGGTTCGCGGCGCTAAGATGCCGGTCGCGCTCGATCAGCGAAGCGGCCTTGCCGGCAAGCCAGCGCGCGCCGGCCTCCAGCCGCTCATAATAAGCAACGCCGCCGAACACGGCATCGACATCGGCTTCGGCGGCAGGCGCGCGAAGCGCCAGCCGCGCCGGCGCCGCCTTGCGCTCGACACCGTATGAAGCGGCGGCGGCCTGGATGCTGTACCGGCCGGTGAGTTCGAGATGCGCCAGCCGGGCTTCGGAGCTCGCGGCGCGCTTGACCATCAGTGATGAGGAGCGAAGTCGGCCCAACCAATATGCGTGTTCCATGGGCGTCACCTCGTAGCTTGCAAGCGGGAGCACGCGAGGTCTCTCAGTCACAAGGTGCTTGCACGGCAGATCCGGTGATGACGCATGTGTAACAGGTTGCGCCGGGAATAGCCAATCGCCTGTGCCCGCTCGAGCCGCTAGAAGCATGGAAATGTCCGACGAGCCCCCTGCCTCGAGCCCGCGCCTGATCCCCTGGCTGATCGGCCTGTGCGCGCTTGCGGCGTGGTTCACCCTGCTCTGGTTCATGTTCCGGGACGTGCTTTAGAAAATAACTATTTGCCCACCGCTACATTTGTGGCATGCTACGTCTGTAGCAGCCTTGGAGGCGGAACGAATCGCATGATCGGATCCTTGCCGCGCCGCGAGCGCGAAATCTTCGAAATCCTTCTCGCCGCCGGCGAAGCGACCGCCGCCGACGTGCGCCAGGCCATGGCCGACGCGCCGAGTCATTCGGCGGTGCGCACCATGCTGTCCCGCCTCGAAGCCAAGGGCATGGTTGCCCACCGCGTGGAAGATCAGGCCTATGTCTACCGCAGCGTTCCGCAGCCCGCCAAGGTGCGCGAGGGCGCCCTTCAGCAGTTCGTGAAAACCTTTTTCGACGGTTCGGCGGCAAGCGCCGCGACTGCGCTTCTGGGCCTCTCCCGGAAGCTCAAGCCCGAAGAGATCGATGCCCTTCAGCACGCAATCGACCAGGCAAAGGAGCGGATGAAATGAGCTACGACTTCTTGTGGGAAATGGCGTGGAAATCCGCCGCGATCAGCGCCGCCGCTCTGGCCGCCGTCACCTTGCTCCGCTCCCGCTCCGCCGCCGACCGCGGCGCGGTTCTGCGCATCGGCGTACTTCTCCTCCTCTCCCTGCCGGTGATCGCCGCCTTGTTCCCGGCGCTGGTGATCGAAACCGCGGCCCCCGCCGCCGCGCCGCTCGATCCCGCATTCTCCGCCATGCCCGCCGCGATGCCGCTCGCCGCCGCCCCGCAAGCGTCCGTCGCCGCCAACACGGTGAGCGCAGGCAGCGACTGGAACGATCCCGGCAGCCTCTTCCTCCTCCTCTACCTCGGCGGCGTCGCGATGGTCGGCGGACGCCTGCTCGCGGGCCTCCTCACCCTCAGCCGTTGGACCCGCGACGCGCGCGAGCTGACCGATCCGCATTGGCTCGCCGCCTTTGACCGGATCAACGCCACCCGCCGCCCGATCCGCCTGCTCGTCTCCCACGAGGCCGACTCGCCGCTGAGCTGGGGCTGGCTGCGCCCGGTGATCCTGCTCGACGCCGACACGCTCCTCCGCCCGGAAGACGCCGACGCAATCCTTGCCCACGAAATCGCGCACGTGCTGCGCAGCGACTGGCCGTCGCTGATGCTGTCCCGCCTCACCGTTGCCCTGTTCTGGTTCAACCCCCTTGTCTGGCGCCTCGACCGCGAAATCGCCCAGCAGGCGGAGGAAGCCGCCGACGGTTTCGCCGCCGAGCGGGTCGAGCCGGCGCGCTACGCCCAGACCCTGCTCGATTGGGCCCGGCAAAGCGGCGGCTTCGTCCCCGCCAACGCCATGGCAGGCTCCGAGCCTGGGCTCAGCCGCCGGGTCAAGGCGCTGCTCGACGGCCGCTTCCGCCGCCGCTCCAGCCTGTTCTGGAGCGTCGGGGCAATGGCCGCCGTCGCCGCAGTCGCCGCCCCCGTCGCCGCGCTCGAGTTCGTGCCCAAGGCGCCCGAAGCTCCCGCGACCCCGGAAGCGCCTGATGCGCCGCTCGCGCCGGGCACGCCCCATGCGCCGGGAGCCCCCGCTGCCGCGCCGTCACCCCTTGCCGCACTGGCTCCCGGCGCGCCGCTCGCCCCGCGCGTTCCCGGTGCCCCGCTCGCGCCCCCTGCGGCGCCGGTCCAGCTCGCGGCCTTGCACCCCCACGAGGCCCCGATGCCCCACCCGCCGCGCCCGCCGCATCCGCCGATCATCGACGCCGACGCCATCGCCGCGCAGGTCGAAGCCGCCGTCGCGGAAGCGCACCGCTCAGAAGAGGTGATCCGCGCCCATGCCATTGCCGGTATCGACGCCAAGGCGATCGAGCGTGACGTGCGGCGCGCGGTCCGAGCCGGTCTCGGCGGGGGTGCCGAAGGCTTGCGCCACGGTGCGGTTGGAATGGAGCACGGCGCGAACAACATGGCACAGCAGGCTGCTCGTCTCCGCAGCCGCAACGTTCGCGAACAGGAAATCGCCAAGGCTCGTACCCGCGGCGACAGTGTCACTCACGAGGAACTGCTCGAAACCGCCGAAGGTCTTGCTGAAGGGGCGCGGGCGATGCGCGAAGCCGCCAAGGAAATGCGCCGCGAAGCCGAGGGAATGGCCCGCGGCGGCTGACGGGGGTGGCGCGAGGCAACTTAGCGCGGCGAGGCGTGTTGGGCGAGTGTTCGCCCGCTCAAGGACCCCCTCTCTATGCGCTTCACCGCCCGCGCCGCTTTCCTCGCGCTCACCACCCTCGCCGCCGCCTGCGCCACGGACGAGGCGCGGCAGGGGAGGGACGCCTATTCCTCCGCCCCGATAGACGCCAACCGCCTGTCGATCATCACCAAGACGCTCGCATCCGACGAATTCGAAGGCCGCGCCCCCGGCACCCCGGGCGAGGCGAAGACGGTTGCATATCTTGCCGAGCAGTTCCGCCAGCTCGGCCTCGAGCCCGCCGGCGACAACGGCACCTTTCTCCAGCGCGTACCGCTGATCCG
This sequence comes from Allosphingosinicella sp., assembly GCA_036386995.1. Classification (GTDB taxonomy): domain Bacteria; phylum Pseudomonadota; class Alphaproteobacteria; order Sphingomonadales; family Sphingomonadaceae; genus Allosphingosinicella. Next base: position 3,451 of record DASVUO010000275.1, read on the forward strand.
CACCCAGCTTCAAAAAGGCGGAAGCGTCTCCATCCGCCGCGGCGGCGAGCGCACTGCGCTGCGCGTCCCCGACGACGTCTACCTCAGCACCGTCCGCGAAACCGACCGTGCGCGCATCGATAACGCGCCGCTGGTGTTGGTCGGCTACGGAGTCACCGCGCCCGAACGCCAGTGGGACGACTTCAAGGGCGTAGACCTCACCGGCAAGATCGCCGTCTTCCTCGTCAACGATCCCGATTTCGAAGCCGCGGCGGGCGAGCCGGTGGCGGGCACGTTCGGCGGCCAGGCGATGACCTATTACGGCCGCTGGACCTACAAGTTCGAGGAGGCGGCGCGCCAGGGTGCGGCGGCGGCCTTCATCGTCCATATGACCGAGCCGGCCTCCTATGGCTGGAACG
>DASVUO010000276.1:0-9493 GCA_036386995.1 Allosphingosinicella sp.
GCGGTGCCGCTCCGGAATGTCGTGGCCGCCATGGTCGGCGGTGAGCATCACCAGATAATCGATGCCAGTCGCGTCGAGCTTGCGGAAGAACTCGCCGAGCGCGTTGTCGAGCGCCATCAGCTGGATGCACATCTCCGAGCCCTGGGTGCCGAATGTGTGGCCGACATAATCGGTCGCCGAAAGGCCCAGGATCAGGAGATCGGTTGCCGGACCCTCGCCAAGCTTCATGTCGCGCCGCAACGCATCGCCAAGCTCCAGCGTCACGCGGTCAAGATCGGGCGAAGCACGAAAGCCGCGGCTGTCGTCGGCGTTGCGGGCAAAGCGGCCCTCTCCTACCGGCTTGTCCGCGCCGACCACCGGCACCGCCCGGTTGTGCGCCTCGCAGACCCTAGGGAGGTCGCGCGCGCCGCGGCCCTTGGCCAGATCGGCGGCGATGCCGCGGTTGACCTCGGCGGCGACATCGGAGGTCGCGCCGGCGTGGCTGACGAAATCCCTGCCGCCCCACCACCAGCGCTGATCGGGGTTATAGCCGCCCATCATGATCGCCGCCCGGTCCTTGCCGGAGGCGACTGCGACCCGCGCGCGGGGATCGGCCCGCTTCATCCGGTCGCCGAGCGCCGGCACCTTCAGGTGGTAAGAGGAGACCGTGTATTTGTCGTGCGTGCTGCCGGGCACCCGCGGGTCCTCGGCGCAATAGATGTTCTTGTCCTCGCGCGCGGCGCCCAGGTTGAACCAGTTGTTGGCGATAATGCCGGTTCGCGACGGGCGCGAGCCGGTGAGAATGGTGGAATGGCCGGGACAGGTCTCGGTCGCATTGTGCCCCTGATAGCCGTTGGGAAACACTACGCCCTCCGACAGGCGCTGCAGGCCGCCGTCGAAACGCTGCCGATATTGCTGAAAGAGATCGGCGGCGAACTGATCCACCGAAATGGCGACGATCAGCTTGGGCGGCGTGCGCTGCTGCTGCTGGGCCGCGGCGGGGCCTGCCGCGGCGGCGAAAAGGAGCGCGCAAAGCGCGGCAGTGCGGGCGATCTTCATGGCATTCCCCCTTGGAGTGTCCCGTTCCGGTCTACAGCGTCGCACGTCCGGGGCAAGGGCGATGAAGCATCTCGACAAGCTTCACATCTTTTGCGAGCCATGAGGCGCAAGCCAAGGGGGACGTGCGAAAATGAAGTCGAACGATGCTGCCGAACTGATCGCGGAAATCCATGAGGAGCGCGCGGAAAGCCATGCCGCCGACAGCTTCCGCAACCGCGCCGCGCTGATGATCGCGATCATGGCGGCGGTTCTAGCGGTCGGCGATCTGGGCGGCGGCAATGCAACCGACGACATGATCGGCAGCAACATCAAGGCAAGCGACACCTGGGCCTTTTACCAGGCCAAGAACGTCCGCCAGAACCTCTACAAGCTTGCCGCCGAAGAGCTCGAGACCGACCTCACCTCGGGCGCGCTTCCCGCCGATCAGCGTTCCTCCGCCGAGGAGCGGCTCAAGGACTATCGCGCCACCATCGCCCGCTACGACAGCGAACCGGACGCCGAAGCGCCGAACGATCCTTTGAAGGGCGAAGGCAAGAAGCAGCTTTCGGCGCGCGCCAAGTCGTTCGAAGCCGCGTTCGAGGAAGCCTCGGCGCGCGACAACAATTTCGACCTCGCCGAGGTCGCGCTTCAGCTCGCGCTGGTGCTCGGCTCCGTTGCGATCCTGGCGATCAACCGCTGGATTCTGATCCTTTCGGCGACGCTTGGCGTGATCGGCACGTTGTTGACCATCAACGGCTTCGTGCTCGCCTTCACCCTGCCCTGATCGCTAGCCTCGCCGCGCGGCGGCGAGATGATCGCGGATTTCGGCGTTGCTCGGCGCGCCGCGCGACGCCTGTTCGAGCAGCGCCATGCCCTGCGCCTTGTCCTTGCCGCTCTTGTACAACAGCCAGCCGTAAGTGTCGGTGGTCGCCGGGTTCTTCTTGTCCAGCGACCAGGCCTTCTGCGCGGCCGGCAGCGCGCGGCCATAGTCGCCCTTTTCCGAATAGGCCCAGGCGAGGTTGTTGAGCAGCGTCGCGTCACGATCCCCGACGCGCTTCCGCAGCCGCTCATAGATCGCGATCGCGCCGTCCCACTGCTTGGCCTGCAAAAAGGCGTTGGCGGCGAGGAGCTGCGCCGGCACGTTCTGCGGGTTCTGCGCAAGGTAGAGCTCAAGGACCCGCGCGGCGCCGCCGCTATTGCCTGAATTGCGAAGCGCCTCAATCAGCCGCATCGCGACCGGCTCGGTGAAGGCGAGGTTGGCGGCTTTGCGATATTCTTCCACGGCGCCTTTGTAATCGCCCATGATACCGCGCGCGTCGCCGACTAGCACGTGGGCGTCGGGGACGCCGGGGCTGCCGGCCTGAAGCGCCTGCGCACGCTGCAAGGCCTCCCCACCGAGGCCGCGGCCGAGAAGGGCGCGGATCAGCTGGACCTGGAGCTGCGCGTCCTTTGGCGAGGCTTCCAGCTTGCGGCGGAGCGCCGCGATCTGCGCGTCGTCCACCGGCGAATCGAGCAAGGCGGTCGCCGTCCGGCGCTGCGGCTCGGCAGCGCGGGCGAGGTAGCGCGATGCGAGGTCGGCATTGCCCTGGCGGTCATAGGCCTTGCCGATCAGCGTCAGCACGTAGGAATCCGCGTCCGGCCGGTCGGCGAGCGGGCGAAGCGTCTGGATCGTGCCGGCAACGTCGCCGAGCTTCCACTGCGAAGCGGCAAGCAGGCGCCGCGCCTTAACGTTGCCAGGCTGCGCGCCGACCAACTTCTGGAGCCGGGCGATCGCTTGCTCGGCATTGCCCGTCTCGAAATCGATCGCGCTGGCGAGCAGCATGCCGGCCGGCTTGTCGTCAAGCGCGCCGCCGGTGCGCTGAAATAACGAGCGGGCGAGATCGAACTTCTTGGCCCGCGCCGCAAGCATCGCTTGGAGGTAATAAGCCACCGGATTATTCGGCGAGATTGCGAGGATCTTGCGCGTCTCCGCGAGCATCTCCTTCATCCGACCGAGATCGCCAAGCGTCGCCGCCCGCTCCACCAAAGCCGGAATGTGGTTGGGATCGATCTGCAGCGCCCGGTCGAACCAGGGGATCGCCGCGGCGAGGCCGTATTGCGTGCGGGTCAGCTCGCCGCGCAGCGACAGCGCGTCGACGTTGCGCGCATCGAGCTGCACCGCTTTGTCCGCCGCCGCGACGGCGCCGGCGATGTCGCTGGTGCCGCGCCGGAAGCGGGCGACGTCCGTCCAGACCAGGCTGTCATTGGCCCCCGCCGCAAGCGCTTCCTGGAAAGCCACGCCCGCCTTGGCAGCGTCGCCCAAGGCCATGTAGCCGCGGCCGCGCATGCGGGCGGCCTGCGCCGCGAAAGCGGGCGGCGCCTTGGCGGCTTCGGCGATCGCTTCCTCCGGCCGCTTCTGGAGCAGCAAGGCCTCGGCCATCAGGTGATGGGTTGCGGCAAGCGGCACCTTGAGCGCCCGGGCGCGGGTGATCTCCGCCTCCGCAGCCACCCCGTCGCCCAGCAGAAGGTAGGTCCGCGCCTGTGCGAGCCGGATCTTGCCGTCATTGGGGTTCGCTTTGATCGCGTTCAAGAACTCGATCCGGGCCTCGCGCGGCTGGCCTTTGGCAAGCGCCGCAACGCCGCGCTGGTAGGCGCCGTCGGCGCCGCCCGGCCCGGATGGCGCATTGGAGCAGCCCGCGGCGAGGCTGAGCAGAACAGCGGACAGGAGGAGCTGATGCTTTTTCATGGCTGGAGCCCATATCGTTCGAGGAGGTCGTAAAGCGTCGGGCGGCTGATCCCGAGCAGCTTGGCGGTGTTGGAAATGTTGTTTTCGGAGCGGGCAAGCGCCTGGCGGATGCAGCGCCGGTCGGCGGCTTCGCGCGCGGCCTTGAGGTTGAGCGGAAGCGGCTCCGCCTCGGCGGCGCCGAGATCGAGATCCTCGGCGGCGATCAGCTTGCCGTCGGCCATGATCACCGCGCGCTTCATGCGGTTCTCGAGCTCGCGGACGTTGCCCGGCCAAGCCCACTCATCGATCGCGGTGAGTGCGGCGGGGGTCAGACCCTTCACCTGCGGGTTCATCTCGGGCGCAAAGCGGTGCAGGAAATGCTTGGAGAGAAGCACCGCATCGCCGTGCCGCTCCGCGAGCGTCGGAATGCGCACCACGATCTCGGCGAGGCGATACCAGAGATCCTCGCGGAAGCTTCCCGCCTTGATCATCTCCGGCAGGTCCTGGTGGGTCGCACAAACGATGCGGGTGTCGACCGCGATCGGCTTGCGCCCGCCGATCCGCTCGATGGTGCGCTCCTGAAGGAAACGCAGCAGCTTCACCTGCAAGGGCAGCGGAATGTCACCTACTTCGTCGAGGAACAGCGTGCCGCCATGGGCAAGCTCAATCTTGCCCTCGGTCGTCTTGATCGCCCCCGTGAACGCGCCCTTTTCGTAGCCGAACAGCTCGGCTTCCAGCAGGTTCTCCGGGATCGCCGCGCAGTTGATCGCAACGAACGCGCCCCCTGCCCTCCGGCTGGATTCGTGCAGGCCCCGGGCAAGCAATTCCTTACCGGTGCCGCTCGCGCCGAGCAGCATCACCGATACGTTGGTGTTCGCCACCCGCTCGATGGTCCGCGCGACCTTGAGCATCTCCGGCGCGGCGGTGATCATGGTGCCGAGCACCTTGGTCTCCTCGCCGACCCGTTCTTCCAGCCGCCGGTTCTCGTTTTCGATACCGTGGAGCTGAAAAGCGCGGCGAACGATCAGGCCGAGCTGATCGATGTCCACCGGCTTCTGGTAGAAATCGTAGGCGCCGGACGCGATAGCGCGCAGCGCGCTTTCGCGGGCGCCGTGGCCGGAGGCGACGATCACCTTGGTTTCAGGCTTGAGCGACAGGATCGTTTCAAGCGTTGCGAAGCCTTCGGTGACTCCGTTCGGATCGGGCGGAAGGCCGAGATCGAGGGTGACCACGGACGGCTCCTCCGCGCGGAGCAGGTCGATCGCCGCGGTTCGGTCGGAGGCGAACAGCACCTCATAATCGTCATAGGCCCAGCGCAGCTGCCGCTGCAGGCCTTCATCGTCTTCGACGATCAGCAATTTGGCTTTGGCAGCGGCCGTCATGCGCACATCCGTTCGTCGATGGGGGTGGAGAGTGTCGCCGCCAGCGGTAAAAAGACGGTGAAGCAGGTGCCCTCGCCTTCCCGGCTGGCGACTTCGAGCCGCCCGCCCATCGCGGCGACCAGCGTCCTCGCTTCAAAGGCGCCGACGCCGAAGCCGCCGTCCTTGGTGGAGGCGAACGGCTGGAAAAGGCGGCTGCGGATGAAGTCGGCGGACATTCCGAGGCCGCGGTCGCGCACCTTTATAACCGCTTCGCCACCGGAAGCGGCGATCCGCAACTCCACCGGCACAGCGGGAGGGCTTGCATCGATTGCGTTCTGGACGAGGTGAGACAGCGCCTGCTCAAGACCTGCCGGATCGGCGAGTCCGACGATCCCGCCGTCCGCGTTTAGGGTCACCGGATGCGCGCGCTGCTTCACCCGCGCCACCGCTTCGGCGACGCCGAGGAGCGAGATCGGGCGCGGCGGTTCGGCTTCCGCATTTCTCCCGGGGGAGAGACGCGCGAGAAGCTCGTTCATCTTCTTCACCGACGATTGCAGAGTGGCGATCATGTCTTCGCGGAACGCCGGATTGTGGGCGTGGCGCTCGGCGTTGCGGGCGACCAGCGAGAGCTGGCTGACGAGGTTCTTGATATCGTGGAGAATGAAAGCGAAGCGGCGGTTGAACTCGTCGAAGCGCTGCGCATTGGCGAGCGCTTCCTGGGTCCGCGCTTCGGCGAGGTAGGTCGCCGCCTGGATGCCGGCGGTGCGGAACAGGTCAAAATCCTCCCAGTCCAGCGGCCGCCGCGCATGGGGGTGCGCGAGGATGACCAAGCCGACCAGCCGCTCGCGGTGGAGAAGCGGAATGCCGGCCCAGGCGCCGAACGCGGCGAGTTCCGGCACGAGCGGCGCTTCGGGAGACGGCGCGCCGAGATCGAGGACGTGGCCGCTCCCCTCGAGGAAAGCGATCAACGCCGCCGCGTCCATGGGCCGCTCGGGCAGATCGCCCGGCCATTGCCACTGCGCTTCCAAGGCAAGCTGCCCACCCTCGCGTCCGGCAAGCAGCAGGCCGCCGGGAGAGCCCGCCATGTCGGCAAGCGCCTTCACCACGCGCTCGGCGATCGGTGCATTGCCCTGGCCGCCGATCGCCACCGCGCGGGCGAAGCGAAGCCATTCCTCGCGGTAATCGTAGCGATGCTCGAACAGGTGCTTGGCGAGGATCACGCGAAGCCAGGCGCGGGCGCGGCGCGACGGAATGACGAGCGCGGCGGCGGCGGTCATTGCGACAATGATCCCGGCCTGCGCGATCTCGCCCCAGCCGCCGCCGGCGATCTCGAGCGCGCGGGCCGCCGTCATCATGCCGATCAGGTAGGCAAGGATTGCGAGCACGGAGAAGGACTGAAAGGTCGCCGCGCGGCTGAGGCGCACCTTGGCATCGCCGCTCCGCCGCATGTTCAGGAGGAAGACGGGCGCAAGGAAGGCGATCACCACGCCGCGGAAATCGACCAGCGCGTCCGGCACGGAGCGGCTCAGATAGCCGATGGTGTAGAGGTGAAGCTCGTACGCCCACATCGCGGCCAGGGCGGCGGTGGGAAGCTTGATGCCGAGCCGGCTGTCCGGCGCGGCCTGGCCGTAGAGGTTGTGGACCAGCACCAGCGATCCCGCCGCGATGGTGAGGCCGAGCATCTGCGCGGCGGCAAGCAGCGCCTCGCGGGCAAGCGGCACGTGGAGGAATTCGGGGATCACCGCGGCGATGGTCGCCTGCACCCCGATCACGCCCGCGACCACGGCGTAGACGATGCGCACCGCGCGGTGCCGGTCTTCCGGCGCGGCGGTGCGGACGATGGCGTACATGAAGCCCAGGAACGCGAAGTTGCGCCCGCTTTCCGCCAGGCCGGCCGCCATGCTGTAGGGGCCGAGCAAGGCGGTGGAGAGCGCCCAGATCGTGGTCACCGCAAAGGCGACGCCGAGCCAGCGGTCGTCGACGCCGCGCTGCCACTGGCGAAGCTGCCAGACGGCAAGCGCGCCGAACAGCAAAGCCGCAAGCGCGTGACCGGATTGCGCCACCCAACCGACCATCAGCGCGCGCCCTCCGGCCACAGGACGACGCGCACCGTTTGAAGCAGGATCAGAAGATCGAGGAATGGCGTATAGTTCTTCGCGTAATAAAGGTCGTATTCGAGCTTCTCGCGCGCATCCTCGACGCTTGCACCGTAGGGCAGATTGATTTGCGCCCAGCCGGTGATGCCGGGCTTCACCACGTGGCGCTCGGCATAATAAGGCAGGCGCACTTCCAAATCGGCAACGAATTGCGGGCGCTCGGGGCGGGGGCCGACGAAGCTCATTTCGCCCTTCAGCACCGTCCAGGCCTGCGGCAGCTCGTCGATGCGCAGCTTGCGGATGATCGATCCGACGCGGGTGACGCGTGGATCGTCCTTTTGCGCCCAGACCGCCTTGCCGCCGACTTCCGCATCCTCGCGCATGGAGCGCAGCTTCAGGATCTCGAACGCCTGGCCGTACAGGCCGACGCGGCGCTGGCGGAAGAATGCCGGGCCTCGGCTTTCAAGCTTCACCAGGCCGGCGGTGAGCAGGATGACGGGGCCGAAGATCAGCAGAATAAGCGCGCTGACCACCACGTCGAACAGGCGCTTGCCGGCGGAGGACAAGCGTCGCCCGGCCGAGAAACCGTCGGAGAGAATCAGCCAGGACGGGTTCAAGCTGTCGAGATCGACCCGGCCGGTCTCCCGCTCAAGGAAGGAGGAGATTTCGGAGACGTCGACGCCGGCGGTTTTGACGCGGAGAAGATCGGCAAGCGGCAGCGCGTTGCGGCGCTCCTCGAGCGCAAGCACCACCTGGCTGGCGCCGAGGCGGACGACGTGGTCCGACAGGCTGGCGATGTCGGCCCGGTTGATCGCACCCGGCACCGTGACCGGCCCGTCGTTCATGGCCACGAAGCCGGCGACCTGGAAGCCGGAGCCTTCCTTTTTGGAAAGGGCGGCGATTCGCGCGGCGCGCTGGCCGGCGCCGAGGATCAGGATTCGGCGCTTGAACGCGTCGAGGCCGAGCAGGCGCTGAGCAAGCAGCCGCGCCGCGAACAGGCCGACGAGCGCGAACATCATCGCGTACAGGAGATTGGAGCGCCAGAAGCCGACTGCCGGCATCAAGAAGAAGATCAGCGACAGCAGCATGACGCCCAGCGACACCGCGACCACCAGCCGCGCGGTGCCGAGCCGCATCGAGCGCAGGGCATCGACCGAGTAGACGCCGACGCCGACCATCGCCAGCATCAGCGTCACGGCGAATGTGACGAGGTGAGGCAGGCGCCGCATGTCCGGATCGGGATCGGCGTCGATCTGCCAAAGCCGGAGCAGCCAGCCGCCCTCGCCCGCGAGCATCAGGATCGCGAAGTCGACCAGGCCGAGCAGAAGCACGGCGTGCGGCACGTAATGTTTGAACAGCCTTACCACCGCGCCGGCGCCTCCCGGCACGCGTTCGCGCAGCGCCGCCTATCACGGGCGCACTGCAGCAACAGTGTAAGCTTCTTCGACACGCTTGCGGCTGTCGCAGAAATTGACAAACAAAGGGTGAAGGGGCGCTTAGCCCTCTCTTCAACTCGGCCGGAGCGCCGCCACCGCGTGAGCAAGCTCCGCCTGGCGGAACGGCTTGGTCAGCCGCGGCAGATCGGGGGCTATGCCTTCGTCCTCGGCATAGCCGGAGACGATCAGCACGGGGATGCCGCTGTGGCGCTCAAGCAGCAAAGCGGCGAGCTCAGTGCCCGTCATGCCGGGCATCAGGTGGTCTGTGACGACGATGTCCGGCTCCAGACCGCCGTCGATCAGCTTCAGCGCTTCCTCGGCGGAGACGGCTTCCGCGACGCGGTAGCCCAGTTCGGCGAGCATGTCGGCGGTGCTTGCCCGCACCAGATCCTCGTCGTCGATGAGGAGGGCGGTGCCGGACGCGCGGCGCGGCGCAGGGCCGGTCACGATCTCGGCGTCGTCGGGCATCTGCTCGGCGGCGGGGAGCCAAAGCTCGACCCGCGTGCCGACGCCGATCTTGCTGCTGATGGTCAGCGACCCGCCCAGCTGCGCGGCAAGACCGTGCGCCATGGAAAGGCCCAAGCCCGTGCCCTTGCCGACGCCTTTGGTGGAGAAGAAGGGCTCGATGGCGCGCTTCAGGGTTGCCGCGTCCATGCCGACGCCGGTGTCGGCAACGGAAACGCAGATGTAGTCGCCTGCCTTCAAGCCTTCCCAAAGCCCTGGCTGGACCGTTTCCCGCCGGACCTCCATGGTCAAGGCACCGCCCCCTGGCATGGCATCCCGGGCGTTGATGGCGAGGTTGAGCACGGCAAGTTCGAGCTGGCTCGGGTCCACCCGGGCAGCAGGCAGGTTGGGCGGCGATATGACGGTGACCGCGAT
>DASVUO010000277.1:0-3506 GCA_036386995.1 Allosphingosinicella sp.
AGGATCGCGGCTTGGCATATTCCATCTACTCGCAGCTCGCGCCTTACGCGGACACCGGCCTGTTCTACGTCTACGCCGCCACCGCCCGCCGCGAATCGGCCGCCGCCGCTCAGCTGATCGAGGAAACGCTGGCTGCCGCGCCTAACTCGCTCACCGAGCGGGAGGTGGAGCGGGTGCGCACCCAGGCCCGCGCCGGCGTGCTGATGGGGGTGGAAAGCCCGTGGGGGCAGGCCTCCTATCTCGCCCGGCAGCTCTCCGTATACGGCCGGCTGGTTGAGCCGGCGGAGGTCATCGCGGAGCTTCAGAAGGTCACTCTGGACGAAGTCGCCGCCGCCGGCACGAAGATGCTCGCCGGCCCCCGCGCCCGCGCCACCATCGGCTTTCCCGCCGTTCGCGCGGCATGACTCTTCAGACTCTCGTTGCCGAGCCTTGGGCCGATTACGGCCTGGTCGATTGCGGACACGGCCGAAAGGTCGAACGCTACGGCCGCTTCCGCTTCATCCGGCCGGAGCCGCAGGCGATGTGGGCGCCGGCCTCGGACAACTGGGACGCCGACGGCGAGTTCATCCCCGGCTCGGACGAGGAAGGCGGCGGCCGCTGGGACTATGCCCGCGCGGTGCCGAAGGAGGGCTGGGACCTCCGATGGGAGGAAGTCCGCTTCCGCGCCCAGAACACGCCGTTCCGCCACCTCGCCTTCTTCCCCGACATGGCGCCGCAATGGACGTGGATGCGGGAACGGCTCGGCGAGGGCGCGGAGGCGATGAACCTGTTCGGTTACACCGGCGTCGGCAGCCTCGCGATGGCGGCGACGGGCGCGAAGATCACCCATGTCGACGCGTCCAAGAAATCGGTGGAGGCGGGCAAGGCGAACGCCGTCCTGTCCGGCATGGCCGACAAGCCGATCCGCTGGATGATCGACGATGCGGCCAAGTTCACCGCGCGGGAGGTGCGGCGCGGGCGGCGCTACGACGGCATCATTCTCGATCCCCCGAAATGGGGGCGTGGGCCCAATGGGGAAGTGTGGAAGCTTGAGGAAGGCCTACCGCCGCTGATCGCAGACTGTGCGAAGCTGCTCGACGCGGAGAGCCGCTTCCTGGTGCTCACCGTCTACGCGGTTCGGATGTCGGCGCTCGCGATCGGCGAGCTGCTGCGCCAGGCGACGGCGCATCTGGGCGGACGGGTAGAATGCGGCGACATGGCGGTGCGCGAGGAAGCGCGGGGGCTCCTGCTTCCGACGGCGATTTTCGCGCGGTGGAGCCGGTAATTTAGATCCTCCCCGGACCGGGGAGGGGGACCGCACGAAGTGCGGTGGAGGGGGCCCGAGGCAATCACCCTCTCTGCGCCTCCACCAAGGCCGGGACCCCACCACCATGCTGCGCATGGTCCCCCTCCCCGTGCCGGGAAGGATTAACTAATCCCGCCCTGCCCTGATTGCCGCGCCTGCTGCGAAGGGGGCGATGGCGATGAGGAGCAGCGAGACCGCCGCAAGCAGCTTTGCGGCGCCGGCGCCGCCCGAGGGCTCGGTCATCGCGGCGCCGAAGATCAGCAGGGGCACGGCCAGGGGGAGCATGAGCAGGCCCGCGAGAGCCCCGGTGGAGCGCAGGCCGGCGGTCAGAGCCGCTACGATCAGGCTGAGTGCCGCAAGGCCCGGCGTGCCCGCCAGCAGGCCGAGCTCCAACCGAAGCAGCACCTCGCCCGGAAGCTTCATCAGCGCGGCGGCGGGGAGGGTGGCGAGCATCAGCGGCGGGCCGAAGCTCAGCCAGTGGCCGAGGAGCTTGGCGAGCGCCACTTCCTCGTCGGCGATGCCGCGCACGGCCAGCTGATCGAGCACACCTGCCGCCCGGTCCGGCTCCACCAGCCGGTCGACCGGGAGCAAAGCGGCGAGCAAAGCGGCCATCCACAAGGCGCCGCCGCCGGTGCGGGCGAGGAGGGGTGCGTCCGGCCCGACCGCGAAGGGGAAGAGCGTCGCGACCAGCAGGAAGAAGATCAACGGCAGCGCCGCGTTGCCGCCGGTCAGCGCCAGGCGAAGCTCGCGAAGCAGCAGCGTCCTCACAGCGCAAGCACCCGGTGTTCGCCGATCGGCAGCGGCTGATGCGAGGCGGCAAGCACCGCGCCCCCGGCCGCTCGGTGCGCCGCAACGGCCGCCGCGAGCCGCTCAAGCCCTTCCGCATCAAGCCCGTTGGCCGGTTCGTCGAGGAGCCACAAGGGCGCTCGGCTTGCGACCACCCGGGCCAGCGCAGCCCGCTTGCGCTGGCCGGTGGAAAGCATGCGCACCGGAATGTCGCTGAGGAGCGACAGCCCCATCGACTCCATTCCCGCCGCCGCGTTGCCCCCGTCGAGGTGCGCCCAAAAGCCGAGCGCCGCGCCAACCGTCAGTTTCCCGTCGAGCGCCAGGGCCTCGTCAACAAGCGCCGCATCCGCGCTTCGCTCCACGCTGCCGCGGCTGGGCCGAAGCAGGCCTGCCGCCAGCCGGATCAGGCTCGATTTTCCAACGCCGTTCGCCCCGGTCACCAGCAGCGCCTCGCCCGGCGCCAAGTTCAGGCTCAGCCTGTCGAACAGGATCCGCCCGCCGCGCTCGCACGTCACTTCGGTGAAGCGCAGCAGCGCGCCGTCGCTCACCCGGCGGCCTCTTCGAGCGCGTGCATGTCGGCATCCGATAAGCCGAAATGGTGGCCCGCCTCGTGGACGATCACGTGGGTCACCAATTCTTCCAGGCTCACCCCGGTCTCCGCCCATTCGTCGATCAGCGGGCGGCGGAAGAGGTGGATCATGGCCGGCATGTCGCCCGTCTGCGGCGCCACATGCTCGCCGATCCGGCGGCCGGTGTAGAGGCCGGTCAGCTCGTACGGATCCTCGAGGCCGAGCTGCGCGAGCATCGTCTCGTCGGCGAATTCCTCGATGCGCAGCACCACGCCGTCGAGATGGCGGCGAAAGCCTTCCGGCATGCGCGCGATCGCCTCGTCGGCAAGCCGCTCGAACTCCGCCGCATCGGGCGCGAATGTTTGACCGTCGCTCATGGGTGAGGACATAGGGGGCGGCGCGACGGGAGGAAAGAGATGCAGCTGACGGTCGAAGAACGGGACGCGGCACTTGGCGCGCTGCCAGAGTGGCGCTGGGACGGGGAAAGCCGCTGCATCCGCCGCCGCTTCACGTTCGCCGACTTCGCCGAGGCTTTCGCGTTTATGACCCGCGTCGCGCTTGCCGCGGAAAAGGCCGATCATCACCCGGACTGGTCGAACAGCTGGAACCGGGTGGATGTCGCGCTCTCCACCCATAGCGCCGGTGGCCTGACGCGGCTCGACGTTGAACTCGCCAAGGTTATCGACAGGGCGGCAGGCGAGGGCGTTCGCTAAGCTTGCCCTATCCGCGCCGCCGCACTAGAGGCGCTGACTTCCAGTGCATGCGGAGCGGTGGCCGAGTGGTCGAAGGCGCTCGCCTGGAAAGTGAGTATACGTCAAAAGCGTATCGAGGGTTCGAATCCCTCCCGCTCCGCCAGCAACCCTCCC
>DASVUO010000278.1:0-6006 GCA_036386995.1 Allosphingosinicella sp.
CCGTCGCGCTCGGCGTTGCTGCCTTGATCGTGGTGATGAGCGTGATGAACGGCTTCCGGGCCGAGCTGTTCGACAAGATCGTCGGGCTGAACGGCCATGCGGTGGTGCAGGGCTATGGCGGGCGGCTGGAGAATTGGCAGCAGATCGTCGACCAGGCGCGCAAGACCCCCGGCGTCACAGAAGCGGTGCCGCTGATCGAGCAGCCGTTGATGGCGAGCTATTCGGGACGCGTAGAGGGCGTGCTGGTGCGTGGCATGCAGCGCAAGGACATCCTTTCCAACAAGACGCTGCAGGGGAAGGTCCATGCCGGCGCGCTTGAGCGGCTTCAGCCGGGCACGAACACCGTGGCCATCGGCGCCCGGCTTGCCGAAGCGCTCGGCGCCCGGGTGGGCGGCGAGATCAGCCTGATCAGCCCGGAAGGGCGCACCACGCCGTTCGGAACGGTGCCGCGCATCGTTTCCTACACCGTTGCCGCCATCTTCGAAGTCGGCGTCTACGATTACGACAAGGCGTTCGTGATCATGCCGATCGAGGACGCGCAAACCCTGCTGATGCTCGGCGACGCGGTAGGCATGGTGGAGGTTCAGACGGTGGATGCCGACAAGGTCGCCGAAATCCTCGCGCCGCTCTCCGCGACGGTGAGCGGGCAGGGGGTGATCGCCGACTGGCGAAGCCTCAACAGCTCGCTGTTCGAAGCGCTTCAGGTGGAGCGGGTAGCGATGTTCGTGGTGCTGTCGATCATCATCCTGGTCGCGGTGTTCAACATCCTGTCGTCCCTGATCATGCTGGTGCGCGCCAAGACCCGCGACATCGCCATCCTGCGCACCATGGGCGCGTCGCGGCAGGCGATGATGAAGATCTTCATGACCGTGGGCGTCAGCATCGGCTCGCTCGGCATCCTCCTCGGCCTGATCCTGGGCGCGATCTTCCTCTTCTTCCGCCAGTCGGTGGTGAACTTCATCCAGTTCGTCACCGGGCAGAACCTGTGGGACCCGTCTATCCGCTTCCTGACCGAGCTGCCGTCCAAGACCGACCCGGTGGAGGTGATCGCCATCGCCTCGCTTGCCTTGTTGTTCAGCTTCCTCGCCACCCTCTACCCGGCGTGGAAGGCGGCGAGCACCGACCCCGTACAGGTGCTGCGTTATGAGTGAAGTTCTCGCCGTTTCCGGCCTTCAGCGCAGCTTTCGCCAGGGGGACGTGACCATCCACGTCCTGCGCGGCGTGAACCTCCATGTCGCCAAGGGCGAGATTGTGGCGCTGCTTGGGCCTTCGGGGTCGGGCAAATCGACCTTGCTTCAGGCGGTTGGGCTGCTGGAAGGCGGCTTCGAAGGCTCGATACGCATCGCCGGCGAGGAAGCGTCGAAGCTCGACAATGACGGGCGCACGCGTCTGCGCCGCGACTCCCTCGGCTTCGTTTACCAGTTCCACCACCTCCTGCCGGACTTCAACGCCGCCGAGAACGTCATCCTGCCGCAGCTCATCCACGGCGGTTCGCGCGAGGCGGCGCAGCAGCGGGCGGATGCGCTTCTGTCGGCGCTCGGGCTCGGCCAGCGGCTGACCCACCGGCCGAGCCAGCTTTCCGGCGGCGAGCAGCAGCGCGTCGCCGTCGCTCGCGCGCTCGCCAATCGCCCCGCGCTGGTGCTCGCCGACGAGCCGACCGGCAATCTTGACGAAGCCACCGCCGATATCGTGTTCAGCGAGTTCCTGAGCCTCGTTCGCGAGGAGGGCAGCGCCGCTTTGGTCGCCACCCACAATGAGCGGATCGCCGCCAAGATGGATCGCGTGCTTCGCCTTCACGAGGGCGTGCTCGAATAAGCCTGCGTGGAACCCGCGCCCCTGCAAGGACATTAGGGCCGGCAGTGGGTGTCCCAGGAAGGCGTGCGGCATGTTCGGCAAAGCGTGGAAATTGGCGGTGGCCGCGGCGCTGCTCGCCTCCGTTCCCGCCTGCGACTGGATGAAGAAGCCGAAGCCCACCGCCGAGAAGACGGAAAAGGAGCTGGCGGTTGAACGGAGCGAGCGCATCCGCAAGGCCTGCGCGTCCGACGCCACCTACGATCGCTTGAAGGAACTGGTGTTCGACGAAGCGGCCCGCATCCGCAATTCCGATCCGCGCAACCTCGATCCGCTCGCCGCCGCCGCCGTGGTGCGGATGGAACAGCCGCTGGTGAAGAGCCGGGACGAGGATCTCAACGTCACGGTTTGCACGGGGCGGTTTATTCTTGAGCTTCCGCCGGGCGCGGAGAATGCCTTCGACGGCAAGCGGCGCTTGGATGCGGAGGTAGAATATGCCGCCCAGGCCGCCGCCGATGGCAGCGGGCTCGTTTACCAAATGGATGGGGCCGAGCCTATCATCTACCGCTTGGCCACCTTCGGCCTCTCAGGACAGGCGCTGGCGCGGGTGGTGGAGATCCCGCAGGCGAGTGCGCCGCCTTCCGCGCCTCCTGAAATGGTGCTGATGGAGCCGGTCGCGCCGGCGCCTGCACCGGCGCGGAAGGAAGCGCCAGAGCCCAAGGCCGCTGCGCCCGCCAAGGCGCCGCCGCCGGTGGTTCTGAAGCCCCGCGACCCGGCTCCAGTAAAGCAGGCGCAGACTGCCCCGCCGCCGGCACCGCGCGCCGCGTCGAAGCCGAGCTTCAACTGCCGCTACGGCCGCTCGCGCAGCGAGAAAATGGTCTGCGCGTCGCCGGGCCTCGCAGCGGCCGACCGGCAGATGTCGTCCATCTATTACGCCGCCATGGCGAGCGGCGACCCGGGGACCCGCAGCCATCTGCGCCGAAGCCGCGACGCCTTTCTGTCGCGGCGCGAGCGGTGTGGAAGCGAGGCGTGCGTGGCGTCCGCCTACAATAGCCGGATCGCCGAAATCCGGAGCATCGCGCGCGGCGAGTAGCCTCGCAGGCCGAAAGCTGTGGATTAAGGCGAAGCGGTGCGTTGCATCGCCCGGCCAGCCGCCCATAATGGCTGCATGGCCGCGCCGTACGTTCCCTTACGCATCTTCTCCTGCTACACGATGCTGGAAGGCGCGATCGAGCCCAAGGCAATTGCCAAGCACGCGAAAAAGCTCGACTTTCCTGCCGCCGCGCTGACCGACAAGAACGGTCTCTATGCCGCAATGGCCTTCACCGAAGCGGCGAAAGGCGAGGGCGTGCAGCCGATCATCGGCACCATGCTCGCCGTCGCCCGGCCGGGCGCGAATGGCGGGCAGGCGGCACTCGACTGGATCGCGCTCTATGCACAGAACGCCGCCGGCTACGACAATCTCTGCGCGCTCGTCTCGGCCGCCCATCTGGACCGGCCGATTGAGGAGCCGGCGCACGTCTCCTTCGACTTTCTGGTCGGCCGCACCGACGGCCTGATCGCGCTCACCGCCGGCGGGGAAGGGGCGCTGGCGCGGCTTTTCGCGGAGGAGCAGGATACGGCGGCGCTCGACATCCTTGACCGGCTGCAGGCCTTGTTCCCAAACCGCCTTTATGTCGAGCTTTGCCGGCGCGGCGATCCGGTGGAGGAGCGGGCGGAGCCGCGGCTGATCGAGCTCGCTTACCAGCGCGATCTTCCGCTCGTCGCGACCAACCCTGCCCGCTACGCCGACGCGCATTTCCACGCCGCGCACGACGCGATGCTGTGTATCGCGCAATCGAGCCAGATCGACCGCGACGACCGCGAACGCTCCTCGCCCGAAGCCTGGATCAAGCCGGCGGTGGAGATGCGGCGCCTGTTCCAGGACCTGCCCGAAGCGATCGAGAATACCGCCGTCATCGCCCGTCGCTGCGCATTCGGCGCACCCAAGCGCAAGCCGATCCTGCCGAGCATCGCCGGAGACTTAGAAGGCGAAGCGGCCCAGCTTCGCGCTGACGCGCGGGCGGGGCTCGAAGCACGGCTCGCCAAATATGACGGTCTAAGCGAAGAGAAGCGCAAAGCCTATTTCGACCGCCTGGATTACGAGGTCGACATCATCGTCGGCATGGGCTTCCCAGGCTACTTCCTGATCGTTGCCGACTTCATCAAATGGGCGAAGGACAACGACATCCCCGTCGGCCCCGGCCGCGGTTCGGGCGCGGGCTCGGTGGTCGCCTGGTCGCTGACCATCACCGATCTCGATCCCATCCGCTTAGGCCTGCTGTTCGAGCGCTTCCTGAACCCGGAACGCGTGTCGATGCCCGACTTCGACATCGACTTCTGCGAAACCCGGCGCGGCGAAGTGATCCGCTACGTGCAGGGTCGCTACGGCGCGGACAAGGTTGCGCAGATCATCACTTTCGGAAAACTGAAAGCCCGCGCGGTGCTCAAGGACACCGGCCGCGTGCTGCAGATGTCCTATGGGCAGGTCGACCGCCTCGCCAAGCTCATCCCCAACCTCCCCGCCGATCCTTGGACGCTGGAGCGGGCGCTGAACGGCGTTTCCGAACTCGCCGCCGAGTATAAGAACGACCCGCAGGTCCGGCGCCTGATCGACCTCGCGATGAAGCTCGAAGGCCTGCCGCGCCACAGCTCCACCCACGCGGCGGGTGTAGTGATCGGCGACCGGCGCCTGGACGCGCTGGTGCCGCTCTACCGCGATCCGCGATCCGACATGCCGGTGACGCAGTTCGACATGAAATATGTCGAGGCCGCGGGGCTGGTGAAGTTCGACTTTCTGGGGCTCAAGACCCTGTCGGTGCTGCAGAAAGCGGTGCAGTTCATCGCCCAGGCTGGCCACCAGGTCGATCTCGACGCGCTCGATTGGGGCGACGAGGAAGTCTACAAATTGCTCCAGCGCGGCGACACGGTGGGCGTGTTCCAGCTCGAATCCGAAGGCATGCGGCGTACGCTCGCGGCAGTGAAGCCGACCTATTTCGAAGACATCATCGCACTCGTCTCGCTCTACCGGCCGGGCCCGATGGACAATATTCCGATGTTCGGCGCCCGCAAGAACGGCCGCGAGCCGATCGAATATCCCCACCCGCTGCTGGAGAATGTGCTCAAGGAAACCTACGGCATCTTCGTCTACCAGGAACAGGTGATGGAAGCCGCGCGGGTGCTTGCCGGCTACAGCCTCGGCGAGGCCGATCTCTTGCGCCGCGCCATGGGCAAGAAGATCCAGGCGGAGATGGACGCGCAGCGCGAGCGCTTCGTCACCGGCTGCGCCGCAAACGACATTGCCCGCCCGAAGGCGAACGAATTGTTCGACTTGATCGACAAATTCGCGGGCTACGGCTTCAACAAAAGCCACGCCGCGGCCTACGCGTTAGTCGCCTACCAAACCGCGTGGGTGAAGGCGCATTACCCGGTGGAATTCTACGCGGCGTCCATGTGCTTCGACATGCACCAGACCGACAAGCTGGCCATCTTCATCGACGACATGCGGCGCATGGACCCGCCGGTGCCGTGCCTCGCGCCGTGCATCAACGCCAGTGAGGCGGAATTCGCGGTGGAGCGTCAGGCGGACGGCGCGGCGGGGGTGCGTTATGCTTTGGGTGCGCTCAAGGGCGTCGGCGAGAAAGCGATGGAGCAGCTTGTCGATGAGCGCCGCGCCAACGGCCGGTTCAAGACGCTCGAAGACTTTTCCGAGCGGGTCGATCCGCGCCTGCTGAACCGCCGCCAGCTTGAAAGCCTTGCCGCCGGCGGCGCGTTCGACGGCATCGCACCGAACCGATCGGCCGTGTTCGCCGCCGCCGAGACGATCCTTGCCCACGCGGCAAGCGCCGCCGATGCGCGGACCAGCGGGCAGGGCGGCCTGTTCGGTGGCGAAAGCAACGTGGTGCCGATCCGGATGCCCGTCGTCGCCGCCTGGTCGATGGCCGAGAGCATGGCAGCGGAGAAGGAGGCGTTCGGCTTCTATTTCTCCGCCCACCCGGTGGATCGCTACCGCCACATCGCGATCGCTCACGGGGCGCGCAGCTTCGCCGATCTGGGCTCGATGCCCGCGCCAGCCGAAGGCGGCCGCACCGGCGCGGTTATGGCGGCGCTGATCGAGGAAGCGCGCTGGCGTACCTCGGCGCGGGGCCGGCGCTATTTGATGGCGACGATGTCCGA
>DASVUO010000279.1:0-11360 GCA_036386995.1 Allosphingosinicella sp.
CGACCACGCTCGACGAATATCAAAAGCATGTCGAGAAGGACCCGGCGCTGCAGCGCCGCTTCCAGCCGGTGTTCATCGGCGAGCCCAATGTGGAGGACACCATCTCGATCCTGCGCGGGCTGAAGGAGAAATACGAGCTTCACCACGGGGTGCGGATCACCGACGGCGCGCTGGTGGCGGCGGCGACGCTTTCCAACCGCTACATCACCGATCGCTTCCTCCCCGACAAGGCGATCGACCTTATGGACGAGGCCGCCTCGCGGCTGCGCATGGAGGTGGAGTCGAAGCCGGAGGAGATCGAGAATCTCGACCGGCGGATCATTCAGCTCAAGATCGAGCGGGAAGCGCTTAAGAAGGAGACGGACCGCGGCTCCAAGGAGCGCTTAAAGGTGATCGAAGAGCAGCTCGCCAATCTCGAGCAGCAGTCGCTTGAGCTCACCCAGCGCTGGCAGGGCGAGAAGGAGAAGATCGCCGCCGAGGGCAAGCTCAAGGAGCAGCTTGACGCCGCGCGGCTGGAGCTGGAGCAGGCGCAGCGGGCCGGCGATCTCGCCAAGGCCGGCGAGCTTCAATACGGCCGCATCCCCGGCCTCGAAAAGCAGCTCGCCGAAGCGCAGGCGGTCAGCCAGACGGCGATGCTTCGCGAGGAAGTGACGCCCGAGGACATTGCCGGCGTCGTCGCGCGCTGGACCGGCATCCCGATGGAGCGGATGCTGGAAGGCGAGCGCGCCAAGCTCCTCCAGATGGAGGAACTGCTCGGCAAGCGCGTCATCGGCCAGGAGGAAGCGGTGAAGGCCGTCTCCACCGCCATCCGCCGCTCGCGTGCGGGCCTCCAGGACCCGAACCGGCCTTTGGGCTCCTTCCTGTTTCTCGGCCCCACCGGCGTCGGCAAGACCGAGCTCACCAAAAGCCTCGCCGAATTCCTGTTCGACGACGCCACCGCGATGGTGCGGATCGACATGTCGGAGTTCATGGAGAAGCACTCGGTCGCCCGGCTGATCGGCGCGCCTCCAGGCTATGTCGGCTATGAGGAAGGCGGCGTGCTGACGGAAGCCGTCCGCCGCCGCCCCTATCAGGTCGTGCTGTTCGACGAGGTGGAGAAAGCGCATGGCGACGTGTTCAACATCCTGCTCCAGGTGCTGGACGACGGGCGGCTGACCGACGGGCAGGGCCGGACGGTGGATTTCACCAACACGATCATCATCCTCACCTCCAACCTCGGCAGCCAGTATCTCACCGGCCTGGCGGACGGGCAGAAGGTGGAGGATGTCGAGCCGCAGGTGATGGAGATCGTTCGCGGCCATTTCCGCCCGGAATTCCTCAACCGGCTCGACGACATCATCCTGTTCCACCGCCTCTATGCCGAGCATATGGCGCCGATCGTCGACATCCAGGTCGCGCGCGTCGGCAAGCTCCTCGCCGACCGCAAGATCGTACTCGACTTAACCGATGGCGCCCGCGCCTGGCTCGGGCGGGTCGGCTATGATCCAGTCTACGGTGCGCGGCCGTTGAAGCGGGCGGTGCAGAAGTACCTGCAGGACCCGCTCGCCGACGCGATCCTGCGGGGCGAAGTGGTCGACGGCGCGCGGCTGAAGGTGGAGGAAGGCGAAGGCAGGCTGACGCTGACGCCGGCCGCGTAAAGGGCCGGGCGCCAGTAGGCTTCAGAGCGCCTCTGCCTCCGCGTCGACATCGGTTGCTTCCATGGTCGCCGCTACCGCTGCACGCTCGGCCGGCGACAGATCGGGGTGCCAGACGTCGACGATCAAGATCACGCGCAAACTGTCAGTGGGGTTGCGCGCCTCGTGTTCGATCGTGTCGTCGAATATCCAGGCCTCCCCTTCGCGCCATTCGCGGGTTTCGGCGCCTACGCGGAACCAGCAGCCGTCCGGGATGATCAACGGCAGGTGGCAGACTAGGCGCGTGTTGCCGACGCCGGTATGCGGCGGAATATGTGCTCCGGGGGCGAGCAAGGAGAACATGGCATTGGGCGAACGCCGGGCGACCACCGGCTGATCGATATCTTGGAGGACCTTCATCACCGCCGGGCAGTGCCGCGCATTGGCCTCCACCCTGCTGCCCATGCGCAGCAGGTGGATGGCGGTCCAGTTGCGTGATCCGTTAAGCGCCGCCCATTGGCGAAGCGGCACGTCTTCGGGATAGTGGACATAGGGAACGAGCTCGGCCCGCTCGGCGCCGAGGACCCGGTGGAAGTCGTCGCGAATGGCGTCGGTTGCCGCTTCCAGCCGCTCCAGCCACGGAAACGCTTCCCGGTCGTGGAACTCACGTTCCCGAAGCCCCGGATAATGAAAGTGGGTCGGCTCCGAATGATAGACCCGGGTCTTGCGCAGGATGTTGCTCCGGAAGCGCTCCACCCGCCGGGACTCCGGCACCGTTGTCGACACTTTGCTTGCTGCCTCGGCTAGCCGCTTCCCCGTCTGGGCAACATACGCGGCATGCCGCGTCTCCGCCTGCGCAAGCGCGCCCTGGAGATGCTGCGGTACTTCGTCCGGCCGCTGGGCAATGGCATAGCCATATACCAGACCCGCCTCCTCTTTCCGTCCTGCGGCATCGAGGAGCGATGCTTTCAGCAAAAGCGGGACGAAGCCGAGCGGCTGGAGCCGAAGCGCCCCGCTTACGGCCTTCAGGGCAGCGTCGATCTGCCCCTGCGCACGGCACATGGCAGCGAGCTTGAGCCATGGCTCGATCCGCTGGGGTTCGCGCTGCGTGACCTGTTGAAGCAAATGCCGGGCGGTCGCCACATCGCCGCGGCTGGCCGCGCGGTCCGCTTCCGCTTCAAGGGCGCGGCTGTCGACGGTTTCGGGCGGGGAAGTTCGCTCGGTCATCGGGCGGTGCTACCGCATCCCCTCCTTGATGCAAATGCCGGGGACGCAGCCTGGCTGGAGCAGTTCGGCGGCAAATAATTCCTGTGGAAGTAAAAGGAGTTATAATTTATATCGGATCAAATCTCGTTGGGAGTAGGTTTCATGAAGTTAGTGATTTTGCTTGGTTTTGCCGCAATCGTCGCCACGCAGTCTGCGGCAGCGGCGAATACTGCGTCCAAATCGGCGCGCGATCCGAATCGCATGGTTTGCCGCACCGAACAGGTCGTCGGAAGCCGGCTGGCGAAGGTCAAGCGTTGCATGACCGCCGCGGAGTGGGCCGAGATCAAGCGGCTGGACCGCCAGGCTCTGGAGAAGAGCCAGAATCGGGGCCAGCGCGCGGAATGATAAACCTGGGGGCCGGAGCGGAACCGCGCTGCTACAGTGCGTAGTTCATCCGCTCCGCCCATGGCTTCAGAATAGGAAGCACCGGTTCCAGGTGGGTCCGGTAACGCTCCCACCGTCCGGCGGCGCGGCGGTAGATCGGCTCGGTCACCTGCGAATAGCTTGCCGTGCGGATGTGGTCCCGCTTGGCTGCGCTACGGCGATTGTCCAGCACCTGCGGATCCCACGGTAGCTCAAGGAAATCGAGCAGCGGGCGCATCTCGCGCTCGAGGTCCTCGACCATCCGCTCGTAGCGAATGCGGTGCACCTGGATGGGGAGCAATTCGGTCGCGCGGCTCCAGGAATCGAATACCGCGTCGTAGGTGCGCGCCGCTTCCTCAAGATCGGTGAAGCTTCTCATGCCTTCGTTCAGCGTGAAGTTGGACATGAAGCAGCTCAGCACCGCGTCGCACGGGTGGCGTTCCACAAGAACCACCTTGGCATCCGGGAAAAGCCGGTGGATCAGCGGCATCTGCGCCATGTGCAGGGGAAATTTATCGACAATCGTGCGGTCGGCCGCGCCCGGGGAGACCTTGTCCACCGTCTCGAAGTAAAGCGCCCGGAGCGCTTGTGCCTCCTCCGCCGAAAGCCCGGCAAGGCGCTCCGGGTGGCCCAGCGCGACCTCCACAGCCCTTAGAACGGGCAGCTCCTCCATGACGTGAAGCTGCGGGAGGTTCATCAAAAGCGTGTCGAGCAAGGTCGTCCCGGAGCGGGGGAAGCCGACAATGAAGACCGGGGCGGGCGGTGTGCGGTCCAACTCCAGCGAAGACCAGGCGGCGATGCGATCGGCCGTGATCAAGGCGGCCCCTGCTTCCACCCGTTGGCGGTAGGTGCGCGCCCCGGCCGGCGGCTTTTCCGCAACGGCCAGGCGGTTCATTTCAACGAACTTGGGAAAGGCACGATCGGCCATGCCCAACCGGTCGTACAGCTCCGCAAGCAGCTGTGCGCGCCGGAGCGGGTTGATCGTGTCGGGGGTCGCCTCGGCGAGCTCGAGTGCTTCCTCCAAATGGCCCTGGCGCCGCAGAAGCCACGCCTTGATGAAGCGGATTTCCGGCTCATCCCGCCCGTCCGCTTCTGCTTGGCCGACCAATTCGGCGAGTTCGTCGATCCGGTTCAGATTCTCGAGCATCAAGCCAAGATCAAGATATGCTGGCGTGAAGCCCTTGCTGAGGCTGATGGCGTGCCGGAAAGCTCGCGCCGCCGCATCGAAATCGCGCGCACCGTTCTCGGCCAAGCCAAGCTCCGCCCAGATCTGCGGGTCTTCGGGTGCCCGCCAGGCGGCATCGCGCAACAAGCGCTGCCGCGCCTCCGGCTGATCGAGCTTCGCGAGGATCTCGGAGGCATTGATGTACATCTGGAGCACATCGGGGCGGATGCGGATCGCGCGCTCCAATGCCGTTGCCGCACCGCGAAGGTCGCCGATCGCGGCAAGGGCGTTGCCGAGGTTGTTCCAGCTTTCGAAGTCGCTCGGCATGGTCGCAAGCACAGACCGGTAGGTGGCGATCGCTTCGTCCGTGCGGCCCAATTCCTGGAGTGCGCTCGCCAGCATCCGGCGCAGCCGCAGGTCGTCGCCTCGCGCCGCGCAAAGACTGACCGCCTCTTCGAACGCGCCGGTCGCGATCAGGGCGCGGGCGAGGTTGAGCCGCGCCGGCAGGTTGTCCGGGGACGCCGCAAGCAGGCGGCGCAGATACGAAGTGGACGCCGGAACGTCTTCAAGGCGTGCAGTAAGGATGGATGCAAGTTCCAGCAGAACCACTGAGTCCGGCTCTTGGACGAGCCGCTCCTCCACCGACCTTAAAGCTTCGGGGAAACGCCCTTGCTTCGCGAGTTCGAGTGCGGGTGCGATTTCCGGTGGTGGATTGGACATGGTGAAAACCGTTTATAAGCGTGCGATGTCGAAAGCGACGGTTAGCCGCTCCCCTTCAGGAAACGGGCGAGTTCCGTGCCACATCGTTGATGGAAAGAGAACAAGCCGTCCAGGCTTGGGCTCTATCTCGGCAATTGCCGGCAATTCGATCCCAAGTTCGGTTGCCTCGCCGAGGGTCAGCCAGCCCGCTTTGCCGGGTCCGCCGACGCTTGCGGGGAGCGCGACGTAAAAGGCAGAGCTTATCCAGCCCGCCGGATGGACGTGGTTGACGTGGCGCCCCTCCCCCGTGAGCCGAACCGACCAGGACCCGGCAAAGCGGATCCGCTCACGCTGCTGGCGAAGCAGCGGGTGCGCCGGATCGTGCGGCGGAAGGTTCGAGATATATTTCGCGACCGCTTCTTCAACAGCGGCCCGCAACCGGCGGATTTCCGGATCGGTTCGTGAAAACAAGGGGCCGTCGGTTTGGGTGCCGCCGCGCAGCGACTGATCAAGCGGCTGCTGACTGGCCAAATGGAGTCCGCGCAAGCGCTCGGCCAAAGTCTCCAGCGCTCCCGCTGCCTCGCCTATATCGTAGATGCCGACGAAGCGGCTGTCGCCTTCGAGCCACCGCCAGCGCGGGTCGCCGGTGAGCCGCCATGCAAGCGAAAGGTACGGCCAAAGATCGTCCCGCTGCTCCCTTTGCTGCCATTCAAGGACGCAAGCGGCGGCCTCGGCCGGGCGGCCGGCGCGGAGCAGATGGCGAACGAAGTGCACGGCAAGCGCTCCGTCAGCAAAGGGCAGCAGCGCGGCGTAGAGCCGGTCGCCCTGCGCGATGTCGCCAAGCTCGGACACCGCAACGGCTTCCAGCTGATCCAGCGTCCTGCTTTTGCCCACACAGGCCCGGGCATGGCCGATCGCTGCAAGCGCCTCATTGAACTTCTCCGCCTTCAACAGCAGGCGGATCAATTCGCGCCAAAGCTGGCCGTCCCGGGGCGAGCGGCCGAGGGCCTCTTCGAGGCTCGCTGTGAAGCTTTCCCGATCGCCGCTCATCCAACGCAGCCGCGACGCGGTATCGTGGCCCTCGAACCATCCCGGGTGCTGGCGAAGCTGACCATCGAGGAATGCAACGGCTCCCGCCGCGTCGCCTTGCGCAAAGCGTGCGGCGGCAAGGCCGAGGATCAGCTGCGAATCGAGCGGCGCCAGCGTCAAGGCCGCTTCGAATTCGTCAATGGCAGGGATTCCCGCCTCAAGCCGCGCCCGTGCGTGTGCGTGAAGGATGAGGGCATCGCGTGGTCTCAGGGCAGCGGCACGGTTCAGGCACGCAACGGCTTCCTCAAGACTCCCCAGCCCGCGCAAGCCCAGGCCAAGCAGCTGCCACATACGAGGGTCGGACGGGTGGCGTTCAATTGCCGCACGGAGCAGCGGAACGGCCTCGTCTTCCAAATTGTGATTCAAAGCGGACGCGGCGGCCGAAAAAACTTCCTGCGCGTTGTCCGGGCGAGCCAGGCGGAGCCGCTTCAGCGCTTCGGCGTCGCCATTGCCGCGAGAACCCGGTCTTTGCTGCTGCACGTACATTCACCAAAAAAAATGGCGGGCCCGAGAGCCCGCCATTCAGTTCTTACGTTCGCCTGTCTTAGAACTCGAGCGTCACACCTGCGTAGATGTAGCGGCCGAGGGCATCGTAGACCTGCGGGAAGGTGTTGCCGTTGCAGAAGACGGCTGGGCAAGACTGCGAACCGGTGACCGGCGG
Organism: Allosphingosinicella sp.; assembly: GCA_036386995.1. Taxonomy (GTDB): domain Bacteria; phylum Pseudomonadota; class Alphaproteobacteria; order Sphingomonadales; family Sphingomonadaceae; genus Allosphingosinicella. The sequence continues at coordinate 6,857 of DASVUO010000279.1, forward strand.
ATCGCGGTCGAGCAGGTTGTTGACACCCAAACGCCAGTTGAAGTGATCGCCGACGCGGGCGGTGAACGCCAGGTCGAAGTAGTTCTGTGCAGCGAAGCCCGCGACACCCGGGCGGGCGACACCACCCGGCGCCGGACCCGTGCCCGAACCGTTGTTGAGGTTCGGGTTCGCATCGAGAGCGTCGACGGTGACCTTTCCGAAGTGCCTCCAGCGCAGCGACAGACCAAGGCCGTTCGGCATGTTCCAGCTCACGCGAGCCGTGTGGCGCCATTCCGGGCTCGGCGTGTTGCAGACGTTGCCGTACAAGCCGACGCAGTCGTAGCTGCCGGTGAGGCCGGTATCGGTCTTCAGCTTGTCCAGGTACGTGCCGACGAAGCTCAAGGCGAGCGAGCCCATTCCGCCGAGCGGCTGGGTGTAGCTGCCGTTGATGTCGATACCGCTGGTCGAGAGACCACCGATGTTCTGCGTCAGATCGGTCACGAAGCCGTTGCTCGAGAGCCACAGCGACCCCGAAGGGTCACGATTGATCAGGCCGCAGACCGCAGGATCGAGCGATTGTTCGCAAGCGTTGAGGATGGTGTCGGCACCGATGGTGGTGACGGCATCGTCCAGCTTGATGTTGAAGTAATCCACCGTGAGCGCGAACCGCGGCAGGAAGCGCGGCTGCAACACAACGCCGACGGTGTAGGTGTCCGCGGATTCCGGCACCAGGTTCGGGTTGCCGCCGATCAGGCCGTTATACTGGCTTGCCGGATTTTCCGGGGTTTTGTCGCCAACCTTGAGACCCTGAAGCAGACAGGCCTTGTCCGCGGCAGTGATCACGAAACCGGCGCAAGGATCGGAGCTGCCGTCCAGAACCACCCGCTGCGGCGCGAACAGATCCTGCACGGTGGGTGCACGAACGGCCCGGTTGTAACCGCCGCGGAAGCGGATGTCGCGGATCGGAGCGAATTCGGCTTCGATCTTGTAGGTGTGGGTGTCGTATCCGCCGCCGGTCGAGAGGCTGTAGTCCGAATAACGGTAGCCGCCCGTGAGGCTGAGATCGTGAATGAAGCTTTCGTGCACGATCGGTACGCGGAGTTCGCCGAAGACTTCCTTGACGTCGAAAGAGCCGGTCACCGGAAGCGTTGCCGCGCCCTGGCCGGAGAGATCGCCGGTCTGGAAGGCGAGATCCGCGGTGAATTCCAGGCGTTCCTTGCGATACTCGGTACCCACTGCGATGCCGACGCCTTCGTCCGCCCAGGGGCTTTGGAAGCCGTACTGGCCGAGCTGCCCGGTGATGCTCGCCGAAGCGACCATTTCGCTGACGATGCCGCGCTGGAAGCCCGGCGTCGACAGATACGCAACAGCCGCGGGGGTGACGCCGTTGGGCGCCAGGATGTTGTAAGGGACGCAGTTCGGATCCGTGCCGTCACGAACCGAGCGGCAGATCGCATTGCCGTTGGCATCGGTCACGACGTCGAGAGCACGCGTCAGGCGCGCGATCGAGAAATCGTTCGAGTAAGTTTCGGCGAAGTTGGTGCGGCCATACTGATAATAAGCATCGTAGGTCCAGCCGGAGCCGATGTCGCCCTTCGAGCCCAGCACGGCGCGGAAGCTGATGTGCTGAAGGTCGTCGCGGCGAGCGCCGCCTTCCACGTTGCGGCGGAACGGCGTGAACGAGCCACGGACATATTGCTGGCCGGTGACAGGATCGGTGAAGACCGCCGGCACGTAGGACGCGTCCTGGCCGACGACGACATCACCGACGAGCGGGTCAACGGTGATCAGCAGGTTCTCGCGATCGCAGATAACAGCAGCCTGTGCCGGCGAGAGCAGCGGGTTGCGGAGCGAACCCGCTGGATTGTTCGGCGAGCCGCAGTTGATGGACGTGGTATTGCCGAAGTTGCCCGACGGCGCGATCTGAGCAACGGTGCGGTCGTCCATGAACATGAACTCGGCATACGGCTGAATCGCATCGTTGATTTCATATTCAGCGAAGAAGCCGGCGGTGTAGCGCTCGTCCGGACGCTGATAATGGTTCAACGGGTTGAAGTTGTACGGCGTGAAGCCGGGCAGCAGGGTGCGGTTCGGGCCGGGCTGGAAGAACGTTGAGGTGAAGGTGGCGTCGTTCGGCTGTCCGGTAGCCGAGTCGTAGATCAGGAACGAGCCGACGTCCGAAGTCGCGGAGCCCGAGCAGAGATATTCGTTCAAGCCGCTGGTGACCTGGGCCTGGGTGCGGGCGTTGAGACCGCACGCGCTATAGTCGCGACGACCCTGCAGGATCGGGTTGGTTTTGCGGTAGCCGGCATAAGCGGTGATGTGCCCGCGGCCGTCGTCGAAGCTCGCGCCGAACACGGCGGTTGCGTCAAACGTTCCACCGTCGGCAACGTTGCCGGGAGTACCGATCGGCTTGCCGCCGATGCCCGCTGCAAGTGCGTTGCGAACGCTCGCCTGCGCATTGTTGTCATGCTGGTAGAAGGAATATTGGCTGTCGAGGCGGAGACCCTCGAAATCCGTATCCATGATGAAGTTGACGACGCCGGTGACGGCGTCGGCACCGTACACGGACGATGCACCGCCGGTGAGCACGTCGACGCGCTTGATCACGGCTGCCGGAACGAAGTTGATATCCACGGCCGACGTGGTGGGATCGCCCGGAACAACGCGGCGACCATTGACGAGAACAAGGTTACGCTCGGAGCCGAGACCGCGAAGGTTCAGCGTTGCAGTGCCGGTGGAACCGTTGGCGATCGACGAACCCTGGCCGGCGAATACCTGCGGAAGGGAGTTGACGAGATCCTCGGTGCGGGTGGTGCCGGTAACCCGGAACTCTTCGCTGCTGATCACGGTGACGGGGCTGGCGCTCTGCAGGTTCGGCTGCGGAATGCGCGAACCGGTGACGACGATTTCTTCGCCAACCTGATTGGCAACGGTGGTGCTGTCGGAGCTTTCCGGCACGCCCGCCTCAACCGGACCGGTGGTCGCAGCTTCCTGTGCAAAGGCCGGCGCAGCAAAGCCAAGCGCGCCGAGGAGCACGGTGGACCCCATCAAGTTATTGAGAAGCCTGTTGTTTTTCATGTCAGTCCCCTTTGTGCAGCTTTGGCCGCCTGTTTATCAATTATGTCGCGCGTCAGCGGACCAGCTGACGAACCCGCTTCTGTTTAGGGTATGGAACGACCTCACGGCAATTCTTTGACCTGGAATGCGTGGCGCTTTTCGACGAGCGTGGCTTAATTGCCACAGGCGGCGCGCCTCCTCCGCTTGCTTCACCCAAGGGCGTGTCGCACTGTAGAATCGGAAAAAAGCGATGCAGGGGAGGCTTTCATGAATGCTCGATTTGGTTTGCTGATGTGCGGGGCCGCTGCGACCCTGGGCCTTTCCGCGGCAGCGGACGCACAATCGCGCAAACAGGCGCCCAGTCGGCCGCAGGTTTTCGAGGCCTTGATCGGCTGTCGGAGCATTGCGGACTCGGCGGCGCGGCTTGCCTGCTTCGACAAGGCGGCGGCGAGCATGGAAGAAGCAGCAAGCAAGCGCGACCTTCTGCTCGTCGACCGGCAGCAGGCCCGGGAGGCGAAGCGTGGTCTGTTCGGGCTGGATCTGCCCAACCTCAACCTGTTTGGCGGCGGCGCCGACGATGGGGGGGATGAAATAAAATCTATCGAAAGCACCGTCGCGAGCGCGAGCAACGTGGGCAACACGTGGGTCGTACGGCTCGCCGACGGCAGCGTGTGGCGTCAAACGGACGGGAAGATACTCGCCATTCCGCCAAAGGCCGGCCACAAGGTCAAAGTGCTGAAAGCGGCGCTGGGCAGCTTCATGATGCGGGTCAACGGCCAGCCCGCCGTTCGGGTGAAGCGGCAGATTTGACGCTTTAGCCGCGCCGTTCGGCCTCCACCGCGATCTGGGCTGTGGCATAAGCTTCCTGGCGGGCGACGCTCCAGTAAAGGAGCTGGTCGATCGGGATCGGCTGGCCGGTGACGGCGCAGCGGACATGGTCGCCCCCGCTCAGCACCCGAAAGGTGCCGGGGAGGTAATGGAGCCGCGCTTCGCGGTTGTTGCTGGACATCAGCATAAGGGCACCCGCCTCGTTCAGAACAATTTCGGCTGCTCGCCGGTTGAGGGCGGGCGATAAGCCGGGCGGCGCGGCCGCTCAACCCCCTCTCCCACCGTGGCATCCACCGCGCCGTCCGCGAAGTGGAGGCGAAGCGCCCGCGCGGACTTGGCGGTGGCGGCGGACATAAGCGTGTGACCGTTCTTGTCCTCGACCCGCGCATAGCCGCGCTCGAGCGGTTTGTTCGGATGTGCAAGCTGCGCCACCCGCCAGAGCGCGTCGAGCCGCTCGCGTCCCCGTCGGTGCGCGGCGGCGAGAAGGTTCGGGCGAAGCGCGCCCGCCGCCCGGCCGAGCTCGCCCCGGGCGTGGCTGAGGCGGCTCCCCAAAGCGCGGGGCAGACGCTCCGAAAGTTCGTCGAGCCGCTGGCGCTGCGGGGCGAGGAGCTGCTCGCGCTCCGGGAAGCGGTGAAGC
>DASVUO010000280.1:0-2353 GCA_036386995.1 Allosphingosinicella sp.
GTGAGGGCTGGGGTGCGGGGGCTCGGCTTCCCTAAGTAGCCACTGACTCAGAACCCCCTCACCCTACCCTCTCCCCGCCGGGGAGAGGGATTTACCACCTTCCCCTTCAACCACGCCGTGCTAACGCCGGCCTGTGACTACAACCCCCCTTCCGCCTTACGCCGAACTGCTCGGCCTCAGCACCCGACGCGAGGGCGAGCAGCTCCTCTGGGTCATGCCGTTCAGAGAAGAAGTGGTTGGCCGCCCCGGCTTCCTGCACGGCGGCGCCATCGCCGGGCTGCTCGAATTCGCCGCTTTCGGTGCCCTCTTCGAAGCGCTTGGCACGGATGAAGCGGTCGAACCCAAGCCGATCAGCGTCAGCGTGGATTTCATGCGGGGCGGCACCGGCACCGAAACCTTCGCAAGCGCGGTCGTCACCCGCCTCGGCCGCCGCGTCGCCAACGTCGAAGCCCATGCCTGGCAGGACGATCGCTCAAAGCCGATTGCGGCCGCGCGGATGAACCTGCTGCTGAAGCGCGAGGCTTAGCCGCCGCGCTTCAGCGTCTCGCGGGCGATCACCAGCTGCTGGATCTGGCTCGTACCCTCGTAGATCCGGAACAGTCGCACATCGCGATAGAGCCGCTCCACACCGTAGTCAGCGATATAGCCGGCGCCGCCGAAGATCTGCACCGCACGGTCGGCGACGCGGCCCACCGTCTCGCTCGCAAAGTATTTGGCGGCCGCGGCTTCCAGCACGATCGGCTCGCCCGCGTCCTTCTGGCGTGCCGCCTCCAGCACCAGCGCCCGAGCCGCCATTGTCTCCGTCTTGGAGTCGGCGATCATCGCCTGGACCAGCTGGAAATCGGCGATCGCCTTGCCGAATTGCTTCCTCTCGCTGGCATAAGCGACGCAGTCCGCGATCAGTCGCTCGGCGACGCCGACACACACCGCCGCGATGTGCAGCCGCCCGCGATCAAGCACCCGCATCGCGATCTTGAACCCTTCCCCCTCTTCGCCGAGCCGGTTCGCCGCCGGCACTGGCACGTCGTCGAAATTGACGTCGCACACATGCGCGCCTTGCTGGCCCATCTTCTTCTCGGGCTTGCCGACGGAGAGGCCCGGCAGGTCGCTCGGCACCAGGAATGCGGAAACGCCCTTGGCCCCCTCACCACCGGTGCGCGCCATGACGGTAAACAGCGACGCCTTGTCCGCATTGGTTATGTAGCGCTTGGTGCCGCTCAGCAGGTAGACTTCGCCGTCCCGCACCGCCCTCGTCTGCACTGAGGCCGAGTCTGACCCTGCCCCCGGCTCGGTGAGCGCAAAGCTTGTCACAATCTCACCCGAGGCGATCCGCGGCAGCCACTGCCATTTCTGCTCCCCGGAGCCGGCCATCACCAGACCCTGGCTGCCGATGCCGACATTGGTGCCGAACACCGAGCGGAAAGCCGGGCTGGTCCGCCCAAGCTCCAGCGCAACCCGCACTTCCTCCGACATCGACAGGCCGAGCCCGCCATACTCCTCCGGGATGGAGAGCCCGAACAGCCCCATCTCCTTCATCTCGGCGATCAGATCTTCCGGAACCTCATCCTCCTCCCCGACCCGCGCCTCCAAAGGGCGAAGCCGCTCCGCCACGAACCGGCGGAGGGTGGTGATGAGGAGTTTGAAGGATTCAGGGTCTAGCGCCATCAATAGCCCTTCAGCCGCGCGAGCTTGTCGGCGTGATAGTTCGGGTCGCCGAACAGTTCGTTCAGCACCCGGTCGCGCTTCATGTAGAGGCCGATGTCGTATTCGTCGGTCATGCCGATGCCGCCGTGCATCTGCACGCCTTCCTGCACCGCAAGCGTGGACACGCGCCCGGCCTTGGCTTTTGCAACCGACACCATCGCTTCCGCGTCCGGGCTGCCTTCGTCCAGCATTTGCTGCGCCTTCAAGGCCGCGGCCCGCGCAATCTCCAGCTCCGAATAGAGGTGCGCCGACCGGTGCTGAAGCACCTGGAACTCGCCGATCAGCTTGCCGAACTGCTTTCTCTGCTTGAGGTAATCCACCGTCATCGCCATCGCGCCCGATCCGACGCCGACCATCTCCGAGGCCGCACCCGCGCGGGCGGCGTTCAGCACCCGTTCCAGCACCGCCTCCCCGCCGCCGACCTCGCCAAGCACCGCGTCCGCATCCACTTCGACCCCGCGGAAATCCATCCTCGCGCCTATGCTGGAGTCGGCAAGCCGCACGCCTTCGACCTCGAGCCCGACAGCTTCCTTCTCGACGGTGAACAGCGTCAGCCCTTCTTCCGCGCGCGCCGCCACCACGACCACATCCGCCGAAGCGCCTTGCACAACGAACCGCTTCTGTCCCGTCAGCCGGAAGCCGTTACCGC
>DASVUO010000281.1:0-7004 GCA_036386995.1 Allosphingosinicella sp.
CGAAACCGATCCGTAGAGCTGGCCTGTGTTCGAGGCTTGCCGGATCAGCTGCACCGTGACTCCGTCGATACCCTTCGAATCCTTCTCGGCAGTCGAGCGGCGCTGGGCGTTTTCGGTTTCGATGCGCTCGCGGTTGGCTTCGAAGACCTTGCGAGTGGATTCGTTGGCGCGGAGGGCCTTGCCGTTCGGAAGGAGGAAGTTGCGGGCAAAGCCGTTCTTCACCTTCACGACGTCGCCGATGGCGCCGAGCTTCTCGACGCGCTCAAGCAGAATGACTTCCATTGCTGCTACTCCTTATTTCACGACGTAGGGAAGAAGGCCGAGATGGCGTGCGCGTTTGATCGCCTGAGCGAGTTCGCGCTGCTTCTTCGCGGAAACCGCGGTGATGCGGCTGGGGACGATCTTGCCGCGCTCGGACACGAAGCCCTGGAGCAGACGGACGTCTTTGTAATCAATCTTCGGCGCGTCGTTGCCCGAGAAGGGGCAGCTCTTGCGGCGGCGGAAAAATGGGCGTGCCATGATGCTGGTCCTTTCTTATGCGTCGACTTCGGCGCGTGGGCGGGGAGCGCGGTCGCCGCGATCTCCACGATCCGGACGGTCGCCGCGCGGACCACGGTCGCCGCGATCACCCCGGTCTCCACGATCACCGCGCTCGCTGCGCTCATTACGGCGCATCATTGCGGAAGGGCCTTCTTCGTGGCCATCGACGCGGATCGTGACGTAGCGGATCACGTCCTCGTTGATCTGGGTCTGGCGCTCGAGCTCGGCGACAACGGTGGTCGGCGCTTCGAAATCGATGGCGACGTAATGCGCCTTGCGGTTCTTGGCGATGCGGTAGGCGATGGAGCGTAGGCCCCACGTCTCGGTCTTGGTGACCTTGCCGCCATTGCCTTCGATGATGTCGGTGGCGGTTTGCGCCAGCGCGTCTACCTGGGCTTGAGCCAGGTCCTGACGCGCGAGAAATACATGCTCATAGAGCGGCATGTGTCGCGTTCCTTATCTTGGCCGATCGCTGACGCCCGCCCAATGCGAAACGCCCCTCCGGCTATCGTCTTTAAGTAAAAGGGGCTGGAAAGCGCGTGCGCCTTCCGCCCCGTGGCGCTCCCATGGCGGAATGGTCTTCGAAAAGCAACCCTCCCTTGCCTAGCGCACCGCCCTTGCCCTAGCAGCCGCGCCAACAGGAGAAACCAGATGCGCGCATTCATCTTTCCGGGGCAGGGGAGCCAATCGGTCGGCATGGGCAAGGCGCTTGCCGAAGCGAGCCCCGTCGCCCGGGAGCTGTTTCAAGAGGTCGACGAGGCGCTGAAGCAAAACCTGTCGCGGCTGATGGCGGAAGGGCCGATCGAGGAGCTGACGCTGACGGAGAACGCCCAGCCGGCGATCATGGCCAATGCGCTGGCGACGCTGCGGACCGCAGGCATCGAGGTGCGAGGCAAGGCGGACTTCGTCGCCGGCCACAGCCTCGGCGAATATACCGCGCTGGCGGCGGCGGGATCCTTCGACGTCGCAACCGCGGCACGGCTCCTGAAGCTGCGCGGGCTTGTAATGCAGCAGGCCGTGCCGGTGGGGCAGGGGGCAATGGCCGCACTGCTCGGCGCAAGCATCGAGACTGCCCAGGCGGTCGCCGACGAAGCGGCGCAGGGCGAAGTCTGCACGGTCGCCAACGACAACGACCCGAGCCAGGTGGTCATCTCCGGCCACCGCGGCGCAATCGAGCGGGCGCTGGAGATCGCCAAGCTCAAGGGCGCCAAGCGCGCGCTGCTGCTGCCCGTTTCCGCGCCCTTCCACTCGCCGCTGATGGAGCCCGCAGCGCGGGCAATGGAGCAGGCGCTTGCCGATGCGGCGCTCTCCAGCCCGGCGGTGCCGGTTTACGCCAACGTCACCGCCGCCCCGGTTAGCGACGCAGCCGAAATCCGCCGCCTGCTGGTGGAGCAAGTCACCGGCATGGTCCGCTGGCGCGAAAGCGTCGCGGCGATGGCCGAAGCGGGTGTCACCCACTTCGTAGAATTCGGCGGCAAGGTTCTCGGCCCGATGGTGAAGCGCATCGCCCCCGACGCGACGGTAACAAGCGTCCTAACGATGGACGACATCGACGCGCTGGTGAAGGAGATTTGATGATGTTCGACCTTTCAGGAATGACTGCCCTCGTAACCGGCGCCTCTGGTGGGATCGGTTCGGCGATTGCCCGGGCGCTTGCCGCGCAGGGGGCGCGGCTTGCGGTTTCGGGGTCGAACGAGGCGAAGCTGGAGGGGTTTCGTGGCGAACTCGGCGGCGATCATGTTGCGCTTGCCGCCAACCTGTCCGATGCCGCGGCCGTGGATGGATTGGTGCCGCGGGCGGTGGAAGCGCTGGGCAAGATCGACATCCTGATCAACAATGCCGGCGTCACGCGCGATAACCTCGCCATGCGGATGAAGGACGAGGAGTGGAGCGACGTCATCCGCATCAACCTTGAAGCCGCGTTCCGCCTGTCGCGTGCGGCGTTGAAGCCGATGATGCGCGCGAAGCACGGCCGCATCATCTCGATCACCTCCGTGGTCGGCGCGACCGGCAATTCCGGCCAGGCGAACTACGCCGCGTCAAAGGCCGGCATCGTCGGCATGTCGAAAGCGCTCGCCCAGGAAGTGGCGAGCCGCAACATCACGGTGAACTGTATCGCGCCCGGCTTCATCCGCTCGGCGATGACCGACGCACTGCCGGATGCGCAGAAGGAGAGCCTGATGGGCCGCATTCCCGCTGGCCGGCTTGGCGAGGGGAACGACATTGCCGCCGCGGCGGTTTACCTTGCGAGCCGCGAAGCCGCTTACGTAACGGGCCAGACCCTGCACGTGAACGGCGGCATGGCCATGCTCTGATCCGGCCGGGTACGGGCCGAAACACCACGCCACTTGCCAGCCCCATCGGGGAGCGGCTAGGGCAATTTCAAACAAAGCCTAGGGAAGGGTAGAATATGAGCGAGACCGCCGATCGGGTGAAGAAAATCGTCGTCGAGCATCTTGGCGTCGAAGCTGAGAAGGTCACCGAAGAAGCCAGCTTCATCGACGATCTGGGTGCGGACAGCCTCGACATCGTCGAGCTGGTGATGGCTTTCGAAGAAGAATTCGGCGTAGAAATTCCGGACGATGCCGCCGAGAAGATCACAACCGTCAACGACGCGATCCAGTTCATCGATTCGAACAAGGCCTAAGCCCCTCGGGCTTTTCCGGCCGGTATGGTCGGGCCGCTTTTCACGAAACGGCTCCCCGTCCATGCCGGGGAGCCGTTTTGACTTAAAGGAACCGGAGTTTCGCACATGCGCCGTGTTGTCGTAACCGGTCTCGGAATGGTGTCCCCGCTTGGGGGCGATGTCGAGACGAGCTGGAAGAACATCCTTGCGTCGAAGAGCGGCGCCGGCCGAATCACGCGCTTCGATCCGACGGATTATGCCTGCCAGATCGCTTGTGAGGTAAAGCCGCCGGAGCATGAATACGGCTTCGACCCGTCGCTTCGCGTCGATCACAAGATCCAGCGCCAGGTCGATCCCTTCATCATCTACGGCCTTGATGCCGCCGGCCAGGCGCTTGAAGATGCCGGCTTGACCGACATGACGGAGGAGCAGCGCTACCGCGTCGGCGTGTCGATCGGTTCCGGCATCGGCGGCCTTCCCGGCATCGAGAAGGAGAGCATCGTTCTTCACGAAAAGGGCCCCCGCCGGGTGAGCCCGCACTTCGTGCACGGACGGCTGATCAACCTCATCTCCGGCCAGGTCTCGATCAAATACGGCCTGATGGGTCCCAACCACGCGGTGGTCACCGCCTGCTCCACCGGCGCCCACTCGATCGGCGACGCGGCTCGGATGATCATGCTGGACGACGCCGACATCATGGTCGCGGGCGGCGCCGAAAGCGCGCTTTGCCCGCTCGGCATCGCCGGCTTCTCGCAGGCCCGCGCGCTTTCTACGCGCAACGACGCGCCGGAGAAAGCCAGCCGGCCCTATGACGTCGACCGCGACGGCTTTGTTATGGGCGAAGGCGCGGGCGTGGTGATCCTTGAGGAATATGAGCACGCCAAGGCGCGCGGCGCGAAGATCTACGGCGAAGTCGTCGGCTACGGCATGTCGGGAGACGCCTACCACGTCACCGCACCGCACCCGGAAGGCGCTGGCGGGTTCCGGGCGATGCAGGTGGCGATGAAGCGTTCGGGCCTTGCCCTGAGCGACATCGATTACATCAACGCCCACGGCACCTCGACTCCGCTCGGCGACGAGCTTGAGCTGGGCGCGGTGCGGCGGTTGTTCGGCGATGCTGTCGGCACCCTGTCGATGAGCTCGACCAAGTCGGCGATCGGTCACTTGCTCGGCGGCGCGGGCGCGGTGGAGGCGATCTTCTGCATCCTCGCCATGCGCGATCAGATCGTGCCGCCGACGCTGAACCTCGACAATCCGAGCGAAGGGACGTTGGGCGTCGATCTCGTGCCGCACGTGCCCAAGGAGCGGAAGGTGAAGGCGGTGCTGAACAACAGCTTCGGCTTTGGCGGCACCAACGCAAGTCTCGTCTTCCAGGCGGTTTGATCCGCGCATGAAGAAGCTGCTCGTGCTCGGCTTCGTTCTCGCCGCGCTTGCCGCGGTCGGCTTGTGGTTCATTCAGGGCTGGAGCGGTGCCGGGCCGGCGGCCAAGCCGACGCCGGTGGTGATCGCCGCAGGATCGAGCATGGTCAAAGCGGCCGAAACGCTTGAGAAAGCGGGCGTGATCGCGTCGGCCGAGCGCTTCATCTTCCAGGCGAAGCTGTTCGGCGGGGGCACTATCAAAGCGGGGGAGTATGAATTCCCCGCTCGTGCTAGCCATTCGCAGGTGCTCTCCATCCTACAAAGCGGCAAGGGGCTGCAGCGGATGGTGACAGTGCCGGAGGGCATGCCGTCGGTGCTGGTCCACGAACGGCTGATGGGGGCGCCGGCGCTGACCGGCGACGTGCCGGTTCCCGCCGAAGGCTCGATCCTGCCCGACAGCTACAGCTATGAGCGCGGCGAGACTCGCGCGGCGGTGCTGGCGCGGATGCAGGCGGCGATGACGAAGACACTGGCCGAGCTTTGGCCGAAGCGGAGCGCTTCGACCGTGGTCAAGTCACCAGCCGAAGCGGTGATCCTCGCCTCCATCGTCGAGAAGGAAACCGGCAAGGCGGCCGAGCGGCCGATGATCGCCGGCGTCTATTCGAACCGGGTGCGGATCGAGATGAAGCTGGATGCCGATCCGACGGTGATCTACCCGATCACCAAGGGCCGCCCACTCGGTCGGCGGATCCTGCGGTCGGAGCTTCAGGCGGACAACGGCTACAACACTTATGCCAAGGCCGGACTGCCGGCGGGGCCGATCGCCAATCCGGGCAAGGAGTCGATCGCGGCGGTGCTCAACCCGGCGCAGACGCAGGCGCTTTACTTCGTCGCCGACGGGACGGGCGGGCATATCTTCGCGAACACGCTGGCCGAGCACAATGCCAACGTCCAGAAATGGTATGCCCTGCGCCGCGCCCGCGGCGAGATGTAGCTAGGCGAGCCAGCCGCGCTTGCGGGCGTGCACGGCGAGCCCGAGGAGCAGGGCCGCGAGGACGAGGATGGTGACCGGCAGAGCAGATCCGCCATGCGCAGCGACGTTGCCGCTGACGAAGAGGATCCAACCTTCCAGCACGGCAAGCGCGGCGAGCGACAGGGCAAGCATTCGCACGGCCGAGCGCTTGCGAAGCAGCAGGATCACGCTTCCTACCAAGCCCGCGAGAACGCCGATGGCGAAGGCGATGTAGAGCCAGTCGGGCATGGCTTGGGCTGCGGCGCGTTCGGCGTCGGAGAGGCTGACGAGGGTGTCGCCGAACAGGCCGGTGGTGGTGAGATATTGGAAGACGCCGAAGGCGTTCCAGAGGATTGCCAGCACTGCGACGATTCGGAACCAGGCCGGCGGAGCGGCGGGTGCGTGTGTAGCCATTGATCATCCCCCTGTGGGTGAGGAAACATGATCGTTACGCCCCGGGAACGCAAGTCAGGTGAGGCGGCGGCGCTCCAAGCCTTCGGGGCTGCCGGTGGGGTGGGCGCAGGCGAAGGGTTCGACGGCGACCTTGCCGCCTTCGTGGCTGACTTGGATCGCCATGCGGTCGTCTACCATCAGGCCGACATGGTCTTCGCAGAAAAGGAGGTCGCCGCGCGCAAGCGGCGCCCCGGCGGCGAGCGGTTCGCCAAGCGCCCGCTGATCGGCGACGTCGCGGGGGCAGGGGATGCCGCAGAGCTGAAGCGAGAGCTGGACCAAACCTGAGCAATCAATGCCGTGCGCGGTGCGGCCGCCGCGAAGGTAGGGCGCGCCGAGCAGGCGCTGCGCGACCGCTATCGGATCGGTGTCAAACTCCCCGACCTGGCGCAGGTAAGAGAGGGGAACGCAGCCGCCCTCGATCTGCAACATCGCGCCGCGCGCCTCGCCGTGGAGGCGGGCGCCCATCGGCAGGTGGGCGATCGGCGTGGAGAGCGGATCGCCGCAGGTCTGCACTGGCGCGCTCGCTTCGCAGACGATGTGGGTCGGCTCGAGCGGATCGGCAAGCTCGATCGCTTCGACGTAGCCGACGCGGTGGTCGAGCAGGCAATAGCCCCAGGCCCAGCCGGCGGTGATGTCCAGCACGGCGAAACGCTCTCCGGGAAGGAGCTGCGAAATCGGCTCGGAACTGTCGGACGCTTCGCTGAACAGGCCGGCCGGCATCATGCCGCAGGCGCGGATCAGCGGGCGGGCGTAATGCGGGGCGAAGAGGACGCCCGCCAAACCGACGTCCGCAATGTCGCGGCGGTAGGCGTTGAGTCGGGCATCGAGAACAACGGACGGGCCGTCGAGCGAGAAACGCTCAGGCCGGGCACGCTCAATGCTGGAGGAGGATTCCGCGTTCCTTGGGCGCGCGGCGGCCGTTGCCGTCCTGCTGCTGCTCGATATTGCGTTCGAAGCGCTCAAGGAAATCCTGTCCTATGCTGGTCTTGGCGACGAATACGTTGCGGCGATCCG
>DASVUO010000282.1:0-3595 GCA_036386995.1 Allosphingosinicella sp.
ACACGGCTAAGGCGGCCGGACCTGATGGAGCGTCATGGGGACGCGACCAGGCCACCGCCCTCTGGTGCGCGGCGACATAGAGACGAGAGTTAGACTATCATGAACCTCATCCAGCAGCTCGAAGCCGAGCAGATCGAAAGCCTGACCCAGGCGCGCGCAATCCCCGAATTCCGCCCGGGCGACACGCTTCGCGTCGGCGTGCGCGTCGTTGAAGGCGACCGTACCCGTATTCAGAATTACGAAGGCGTCTGCATCGCCCGCGCCAACCGCGGCATGGGCAGCAGCTTCACCGTCCGCAAGATGAGCTTCGGCGAAGGCGTGGAGCGCGTATTCCCGCTTTACTCGCCGAATGTTGAATCGATCGAAGTGGTGCGTCGTGGCGCGGTGCGCCGGGCGAAGCTCTACTATCTGCGTGGCCGCACCGGTAAGGCCGCCCGCATCGCCGAGCGCCGCGATACCCGCAATGACGTCAAGCCGGCCGCTACCGCGACGCCGCAGACGGAAAACGCCGAAGGCTGAGCCTTCGCGCAGTGCGAGCTTAAGAAGGGCGGGGAGGGCAAGGCCTTCTCCGCCTTTTCTTTTGAGGAAGCGCGCGTAAGGGTGCGGGGATGCGCATTGCCCTTTTCGCCAGCTTGCTGCTGGCCACCGCCGCCGTTCCCGCTTTTGCCGAGGACCTGACCCTCGAGCGCGTGTTCCAGAGCCCGTCGCTGTCCGGCCCGGCGCCGCGATCGCTGAAGCTTTCGCCTGATGGGCGCTTCGCGACCCTGCTCAGGAACCGGGCGGACGACAAGGAACGCTACGATCTGTGGGCGGTGGATACCGTCAGCGGCGGAGCGCGGATGCTGGTCGATTCGCTCAAGCTCGGCACCGGCGCGGAGGTCTCCGAAGAAGAAAAGATGCGCCGCGAGCGGCTGCGGATCGCGGGCACCAAAGGCATCACCGCCTACCAATGGGCGCCGGACGGCAAGTCGATCCTGGTGCCGCTGGAAGGCGATCTTTACCTCGCCACCCTCGACGGCAGCGTTCGCCGTGTCACCAAAACCGAGCAGACCGAACTCGACGCCCAGGTGTCGGAAACCAGCCGCTTCCTTTCGTTCGTCCGCGATCAGGATCTGTTCGTCGCCGAAGCGGCGTCAGGCAAGGAACGGCAGCTTACCGAAGGCGGCGAGGGGCCGGTGAACTGGGGCTCGGCGGAGTTCGTCGCGCAGGAGGAAATCGGCCGCCGCGAAGGGCATTGGTGGTCTCCCGACGACCGCTGGATCGCCGTTGCGCGAGTCGACGAGACGCCGGTCAGGGTCGTCACCCGCGCCGCCATCGGCGCCGAGGGCACCAAGCTCTACGAACAACGCTACCCGGTCGCCGGAAGCGCCAATGCGCTGGTCGAACTTTGGGTGATGACGCCGGACGGCAGCCGCAAAGTGAAGGCCGATCTCGGCAGCGACCCGGACATCTACCTCGCCCGCGTCGATTGGACGGAAGACGGCAAGGCGCTCCTCGTCCAGCGCCAGAGCCGCGACCAGAAGCGCCTCGACGTGCTGCGCATCGATCCGGCAACCGGCAAGTCGCAGCTGCTGTTCAGCGAAACTTCGAAGACCTGGATCAACCTCCACGACAATCTGAAGCCGCTCAAGGACGGCAGCATCCTGTGGTCGTCCGAGCGCAGCGGCTTTTCGCACCTTTACCTGTGGAAGAAGGGCAAGTTGCGCCAGCTCACCCGCGGAAATTGGGAAGTCGCCGACGTCGCGGGCGTCAACGAAAAGACGCGGCGGGCCTATTTCACCGGCACGCTCGACAATCCCGATGCGCAGAACCTCTATTGGGTGAGCCTCGACAAGCCCGGCAGGCCGGTGCGGGTCACCGAGGCGGGCTGGAACAACAGCGCCGAGATGGACGAGGAGGCTACCCGGGCGCTGATCTCCCGCTCCAACCCCAACCAGCCGAACCAGGTCTACCTGGCCGATGCGAACGGCAAGCGGATCGCCTGGATCGAGGAGAACCGCCTCGACTCCGCACACCCTTACGCGCCGTTCCTGGACAGCCACGTCACCGCCGAATTCGGGACGCTACCGGCAGCGGACGGAACGCCGATCCCATACAAGCTGCTCTCGCCCAAGCGCGAGCCGGGCAAGCGCTACCCGGTGCTGGTCCAGGTCTATGGCGGGCCGTCGGGCGGGCAGGTGATGCAAGGCTGGACCAGCCCGCTGCACCAATATCTCGTCGACAAGGGCTGGATCGTCTTCTCGGTCGACGGCCGGGGCACGCCGCGCCGGGGCCGCGCTTTCGCCGATCAGCTCCATCTCACGCTCGGCGGCGTCGAGGTCGAGGACCAGCTTGCCGGGCTGAAGTGGCTCAAGGCCCAGAGCTTCGTCGACCCAGGCAAGGTCGGCGTCTACGGTTGGTCCTATGGCGGCTACATGGTGCTTCGCCTGCTGGAAGCGGCGCCGGGTGCCTTTGCAGCGGGCGTCGCCGGCGCGCCGGTAACGAAGTGGGAGCTGTACGACACCCATTATACCGAGCGATACCTCGGCAACCCGGCTCTCGACGCCAAGCCTTACGAGGCGTCGAGCGTGCTCACCGGCGCGAACAAGGTCGCCGATCCCTTGCTGCTCCTCCACGGCATGGCGGACGACAATGTCGTGTTCGAGAACTCCACCGCGATGATCGCTGCACTTCAGGAAGCGAAGAAGCCGTTCGAGCTGATGGTCTATCCAGGCGCCACCCACGCCGTCACCGGCGAGGCTCGGCAGACGCACCTTTGGACGACCATCGAGAGCTTCCTCGACCGCCGGATCAAGCAAGCACCGGCGAACCGCTAGAGCTTGATCCGATCCACGGCGAGGCTGGTGTCCGGCACATATTGCGGCTGAGCGGTCGGCGGACGGCTCCTTGCCAGTGCCTGGACCTCGTGAGGAAGCCCGCTGCGGCTGCCGATGAGGGTGACGTCCACCGGCGTCGTTCCGCCGATCAGCAGTTCGAACACGGCGCCATCGCAGCTTCGGCCGTGGCAGCGGAGCACCGCTTCGCCTTCCGTGCCGAAGTTGCGGCCGGTGGCGCCCGAGCGTGCCGCAAGGAAGCGGACGCTCTTGCCCCCTACCAGCCGGATCACGTCGGAACCGCCGCTGCGCATGCGGAAAGTGACGAGGCGGTTGCCGCCGACCCGGCGCTCGCCCAGCCGCTCAAGGGCGGGCGGCGTCAAAGCCGGACCCCGGGCATCGGCGGACCAGCGCCTGTAGCCGCTCCACGGCACGTCAACGTTGCGTGCGACCTGGCCCGGTTCCCCGAAAGCCTCGGGCACCGGTCCGCCGTCATGGTAGGCCATGACCCGCGCTTTGCGGGCGGGCGCGTCCCAAAGATATTCGAAGCTCAGCCGCTGCTTGCGCTCCGCCGAATAAGCCGGAGCAAGCGCCGCCGGCAGCCATGCCGCCACGGCGACCGCGAGGAGCCCTAGCGACGCCCGGCCGCGGCCCGGCCGCGCCAGCGCGGGCGCAAGTTCGATGACGAAGGGGAACAGGATCAGCACCGCAACCGGCGCAAAGATCCAGGCTGCGTCGAGATCGAGCAGAACCTGGCTGAGGTGGAGCAACGGCACCCAGGT
>DASVUO010000283.1:0-2359 GCA_036386995.1 Allosphingosinicella sp.
GGAAGTGGAAGTCCTTGGGGGTGAGCAAGCGCATGGCCTGCTATCGCCGCCGCCGGAGCGGGGGCGCAAGGAATTTGTTTTCTTTTTGTTCTAAAAGCGATGACCCGTTACAAAGGCACCCACGCACAAAAAGCGGCAGGCCCCTGAAGGGGACCCGCCGCTGTTCGTTCGGCGCCTCGAAAGGCGGCCGCTTAGTTCATGTTGCCGGCGGCGGTGGTGAAGCTGTTGCTGACGCCGGTGCCGACCGATTTCACGGCGGTGATCATGGCGACGGCGATGAGGGCGGCGATCAGGCCATATTCGATGGCGGTCGCGCCCTTGCTGTCGCGCAGCATCTTGCGAAGAAATTTCAAGGTTGGTCCCCTTCAAGCGTTTCCGTTGGGCTGCCGATCGGGGCAGTTCGCTTTTGGTAAGGGCCAGTGGTTAACAAGCCGTTGCGTGCCTGCCCGGTGCGGACGCGGCCGCCGAATCGAAGCACCCCCTAACCAAGCGCCCGCGCCTCCGCTAACGGTGGCGGAATGAGGTTTGGGACACGCTTTCTCCTGGTGCTGACCGCCGCCGGCGCGGCGTGCGCCCTTGCCGGCTGCGGCGACGGCGACAGCGGGCCGGTGGAGGTGGTGACGATCGGATCGCCGCCGCGGCTGGTGAACCCGAACCGCGAGCCGCTCGACGCAAGCGCCGCCTTCCTGATGCAGGCGGCGGCGCAGGGGCTGGTGCGCTTCGACGCGGCGGGCGAGATCGAGCCGGCGCTGGCGCAGCGCTGGACGGTGTCGGACGACGGGCTTCGCTACACGTTCCGGCTGGCGCGCGCGGAGTGGCCGGGCGGCGGGCGGATCACGGCCCGGCAGGTGGTGGCGCGGCTTCGCGCGGCGGCGAGCCCGGCAAGCCGCAACCCGGTGAAGCCGATCCTCGGCGCGATCGGCGAAGTGACGGCGATGACCGACGAGGTGCTGGAGATCAGCCTGAAATCGCCGCGGCCGGGTTTCCTTCAGCTCCTTGCGCAGCCGGAGATGGCGGTGCTTCGCGATGTCGGCGGATCGGGGCCGTACCGCATGTCGAAGTCGGCGGATGGGGGCGGCATCCTGTTGAGCCTGCCCAAGCTTGAGGATGAAGACGAGGAGGCGAGAAGGAGCCGCGACACGCCGCCGATCGTGCTGCACGGGGCGGCCGCGCCCGAAGCGGTCGCGCGCTTCGCCGCCGGCAGCGCAGACCTCGTCACCGGCGGAACGGCGGGCGACCTTGCGGTGGCGCGGGCGGCGCGGCAGCCGGGGAACCGGCTGGTCTTCGATCCGGTGGCGGGGCTGTTCGGCCTTTCCTTCGGCTCGGTCGACGGCGTGCTCGGCCAGGCGGAGGCGCGGCAGGCGCTTGCAATGGCGATCGACCGGCCGGGGCTAATCGCGGCCTTTGGAGCGCCGGGCGCGGCACCGGCCGAAACCATCCTCCCCGCAGGAACCGAAGGCATCGCGCAGCCGGCGGCGCCAGCCTGGGCGCCCCTCCCCCTCGACCAGCGCCGGGCGCTTGCCGCGGCGACCTTTGCGCGGCTGTCGCCCGAGCGGCTGCGGGTGCGGGTTGCGCTTCCGGACGGGCCGGGCTGGCGGCTGCTCTTTGCCCACCTGCGCCGCGATTGGGCGGCGGTGGGCGTGGAGGCGAGCCAAGTCGCCGCCAACGCTCCGGCCGAATTGCGGCTGATCGACGAAGTGGCGCCGGTGACGCTTGCAAGCTGGTACCTTCGCCACTTCGCCTGCGACGCGAGCCGGGTCTGCGATCCGGCCGCCGACGAACTGCTCGCCGCCGCCCGGCTCGCGCCGACGCCGGACAACCGCCGCGCCTTGCTAGCGACGGCCGACCGGATCATTTCGGACGCGGCACCGTTCATCCCGCTGGGGCAGCCGGTGCGCTGGTCGCTGGTGTCGCCGCGGCTTACCGGTTTCCGCCCCAACCGCTTCGCCCGCCACCCGGCCGGCGAGCTGATCCGCCAGGCGCCCTAGGAGCGAATATGACCGACCCCCGCGAGCAATTCGAACGCATGGCGCGCCAGCTCCCCATCGGCCGCGACCCGGCGTCGGTGCGGCAGCGGCTGGAGGCGATGGAGATGCTGCTGGAGCGGGCGTTTACCGTGCCCGGAACCAATTACCGGGTCGGGTTGGACGCGGTGGTCGGGCTGGTGCCGGTGCTCGGCGACCTCATCACCACGGCGATGGGGGCGTGGCTGGTGTGGGAGGCGCGCAACCTCGGCATGTCGAAGTTCCACCTGCTCCGGATGGGCGGCAACGTCGCGGTGGATACGCTGATCGGCGCGGTGCCGGTGATCGGCGACGCGTTCGACTTCGTGTTCCGCTCCAACACGCGCAACATCAGG
>DASVUO010000284.1:0-7012 GCA_036386995.1 Allosphingosinicella sp.
CTCGGGCTGGACACGGCGCAGGTGGCGGCTTTCGGCCACCAGTCGCCTTTGTTCGGCGCCCTTCCCGAGTTCGACTCGCTTGCCGTTGCGGGGTTGCTGACGGCGCTCGAGGAGCGGCTCGGCATCCTCATCGAGGATCATGAGGTCGACGCCGACATGATGGAAACGTTCGGCGCGCTTCTTACCTTCGTGCAGGCGAAGGCGCTCCGGTGACGGCGCGGCCGCACGAACAGGCGGTCGCATTCTCCTTGGAACGGCCCGACCGGGCGGCGCTGCAAAGCCAGTGGCGGGCGCTTGAGGCGCGGGCCGACATCACTTTTTACCTGAGCTGGGACTGGATCGGCGCCTGGATCGACGAGGCGGGGATGCCGGACCACGTGCTGGTCGGCCGCGCGGGGGGCGAGGTGGTGGCGCTTGGACTGCTCCGGCGGAGCGTGAGCAAGAGGCACGGCTTCGTGCGCAGCCGGACGCTCCACCTTCATGCTACCGGGCGTGAAGATCAGGATGTTATCTTCGTCGAATATAACGGTTTGTTGACCGACCGGCGCTTCGGGGCCCTCGAGGCGAAGGCGGTGGCCTTCCTGCGCTCGCAGCAAAAGCAGATCGGCCGGTTCGACGAGATCGGCTTCGGCGGGTTTGCGGAGGATCGGTTCGAGGCATTGGCGGGCCAGCGGGCGCACGTTCATACGCTGAAGAGTACTGCGTTCGTCGATCTCAAGGCTCTGCGCGAGAGCGGCGGCGACTATCTCGAGACGCTGAGCGCCAACACCCGGCAGCAAATCCGCCGCGCGGTGCGCATTTACGAGGGCCGCGGTGCGCTGACGCTGCAGCCGGCGCGGTCGGTGGAGGAGGCGCTCGCCTTTTTTGAAGAGATGGGGGCGCTGCACGAGGCGGCGTGGCGGCAGAAAGGCGATGACGGCGGCGCGTGGCGCTTCCCCTTCCTGGTCGCCTTTCACCGCCGGGTGATCGAACGCTCCTTCGCCAGCGGCGGCATCGAGATCGTCCGCATCTCCTGCGGCGAGCAAGCGGTGGGCTACATCCACTGCCTCGTGCGCGGCGGGTGGATCGGAAGCTACTTGTCCGGCTTCGCCTATGAGGCCGACAACAAGGTCAAGCCAGGGCTGGTTAGCTTCTACCTCTACATCCAGCACCGTTTGAAGACCGGCGGCGAAGTATTTGATTTTCTTGCCGGCGACCACCGCTACAAGACCAGCCTCGGCAAGCCCGGGCCGCGCATGTACTGGTTCCGCGTGCAGGAGCGGCGGCCGCAGCTCCTGGCCGAGCGAGCGCTCCGCCGGTTCAAGCAATGGCTGGAGCGGCGGCGCTCAGGCCGCGACTGACGTTGCCGTTGCCTCGAACTCGGCTTCCGCAAGGAAGCGCTCGGCATCCAGCGCCGCCATGCAGCCGGTGCCCGCGGCGGTGACGGCCTGGCGGTAGACCTTGTCCATGACGTCGCCGCAGGCGAAGACGCCCGGCACGTCGGTGCGGGTGCTGCCCGTTTCCACTTCGATATAGCCGTCCTTGTCGAGGGCGAGCTTGCCCTTGAACAATTCGGTGGCCGGCGAATGGCCGATGGCGACGAAGCCGCCGTCGACGTCGATGCGCGAGGTCTCGCCCGTCACCGTGTCGCGGAGGTCGAGCGCGACCAGCCCTTCCGGATCGCCGCCGCCGACGAAGGTGTCGACCGCCTTGTTCCAGAGGATCTTGATGTTCGGATGCGCGAAGAGCCGGTCCTGCAGGATCTTCTCGGCGCGCAAGGAGTCGCGGCGGTGGATCAGCGTCACGTCGTGGCTGTGGTTGGTCATGTAGAGGGCTTCCTCCACTGCCGTATTACCGCCGCCGATCACCGCGACCTTCTTGCCACGGTAGAAGAAGCCGTCGCAGGTTGCGCAGGCGGAGACGCCCTTGCCCTTGAGATGCTCTTCGGACGGCAGGTTGAGCCATTTGGCCTGCGCGCCGGTGGCGATCACCAGCACGTCGCCGGTGTAGATCGTGCCGCCGTCGCCGATCAGCCGGAACGGGCGCTGGGTAAGATCGACCTCGACGATATGGTCCCACATCATCTGCGCGCCGACATGCTCGGCCTGCGCCTGCATTTCCTCCATCAGCCACGGCCCCTGGATGACCTCCCGAAAGCCCGGATAATTTTCGACATCGGTGGTGGTGGTGAGCTGGCCGCCCGGCTGCATGCCCTGCACAACGATCGGCGCCATGCCGGCGCGGGCGCCGTAGATCGCCGCCGAAAGCCCCGCCGGACCCGAACCGAGAATGAGCATGCGCGTGGAATGGGTAGCGGCCATGGCGTCTGTGTCGTCCTGAAGAAGGCTGGAGGAAACGGGAGATAGGGTCTCCCCTCCCCGTCGCGCAACCACCGAATTGCCGCCTCCCTGCAGCGCTGATAAGGCCGCCTGAGTTTCGCCTTCCAAGCTCTAGGAGAGCCCGCCATGAACGCCCCCGCACAGGTCCACGAAAACCCCCTCGGCCTCGACGGGTTCGAATTCGTCGAGTTCACCGGACCCGACCCCGAAGCGCTTGCCGGCCTGTTCACCGCCTTGGGCTTCACCCACATGGGAAACCACCGCTCAAAGAACGTGCGCCATTATGCGCAGGGCGACATCAACTTCATCCTGAACATGGAGCCTTCGGGCCAGGCCGCCGACTTCCGCGCCGCGCATGGCCCGTCCGCCAACGGCATGGCCTTTCGGGTAAAGGACTCGAAAAAGGCTTTCGAAATGGCGCTGGAGCGCGGCGCAACGGCGGTGGAGACGCAGCGCGGACCGGGCGAGTTGGAGATCCCTGCGATCGAGGGCATTGGCGGATCACACCTCTACCTCGTCGATCGCTACGGCGCCGAGCAGATTTACGACGTGGATTTCGAACCGGTGGAAGGCGCTTCGCGCGACCAACGCGCCGTCGGCCTCCACACGCTCGATCACCTCACCCACAATGTGAACCGCGGCCGGATGACTTACTGGGCCGAATTCTACGAGCGCACCTTCAACTTCAGGCAGATCCGCTATTTCGACATTGAAGGCCAGCAAACCGCGCTCGTTTCCAAGGCGATGACCGCGCCGGACGACAAAATCCGAATTCCCTTGAACGAGAGCCAGGACGAGCACAGCCAGATCGAGGAGTTCCTGCGCGAGTATAATGGCGAGGGCATCCAGCACCTCGCGCTCGCCACCGACGACATCTTCGCAACGGTGGACGCGCTGCGCGCCAACGGCATCCGCTTCCAGGACAGCCCGGACACCTATTTCGACCTGATCGATAAAAGGCTTCCCGGCCACGGCCACAGCGTCGCGGAAATGCGCAAGCGCCGGATCCTGATCGACGGTTCACCGGAAACCGGTGAAGGCCTGCTGCTTCAGATCTTCACGGAAAATATGGTCGGTCCGATCTTCTTCGAGATCATCCAGCGCAAGGGCAATCAGGGCTTCGGCGAGGGCAATTTCAAGGCACTGTTCGAGTCGATCGAGCTGGACCAGATCCGCCGCGGCGTTCTTCCCGCCGCCGCCGAGCATGGCTGAAGAGGGCGGTTTTAGGCGGAGCCGCCACCAAGGAACGTCCGTGAGCCCCCGGACCGCTCAAAGTCCTGCCGCAGCGTTTCGGCGAGCTGCGCAAGTGTGCGCTGCGTCGGCTCTGGAAGGCAGGTGGAGGCGGACAGCAGGCGCGTCGCGGGTTCGCTGAGGCGGACGCCGTTCATCCGGTTGCCGGTCAGCACGTAGAACACGTCGACGTCCGCCTGGGCGAGGCGCGCAAGGTAATCGGCCCTCAGCTCCCGGCGGTCGTTCTCGTACAGGCTTTGCTTCGGAACGTCCGTTCCGACGCGGGCGGCGAATTCCGCTTGCTTGAGCCCGAGCCTTTTGCGCTCTTCGGCCAGTCGCGCTCCAAAACTCATGACGTGTTCGGCCTCCCCGTGCAGGCGTAACCAGTGTCCCAGGGGAAAATATCGCACGATGCCAAGAGGCCCGCCCTCCCCCAAAAGGGGTAGGGAGGCAAAGTTTCTCCATGCTTTTCGACAGGGGCGGGCGAACGCACCTTGCTCCGCGGTGGGACGCTGTTCGGCCAGTGGAACAGCGCAGGCGTTCCTGTGCTATGGAGACCGGTATGAGACTGCACGCGCAAGCCACCCTCCTGATTCTCGCAAGCATGCCCTTAGGTGGATGTGCAGCCGGTTTGGCCGCCGGCGCGGTCGGTGCCGCCGTTCGCGCCGCCGACAAGCCTGACACGCCGCCCACCGAGGATCCCGGCCCGGCGGCGCGCCAGGCCTGCACAACAGAGGCGGAAAAGCACGGCACAGCGCGCATCATCGACACGGAATATCGAAGCGCCTCGAGGCTGATCGTCTGGGGCACGGTGGAAGGCTCAACGCAGCCGCGCCGCTCGTTCGAATGCCGCTACGAAGGCAAGATCGTCGGCTTCAAGCTCCGCGCGATTTAGCTTCGGTTCCACTCAGGCTCCGCGCAGCCAAGCATCCCAGGGTCAAGAAGCCTCTCGTGCGGGGCCATGCAGGCACGGCCCCAACGGAGACTTCTTGAAACTGCCGGCGGAGTTCGGACTCGGTCGATCCCCTGACGACCCATTCTCTCTTCCAAACGGTCACCTATGTGGATCGAGCGTCTATTTGGATCGAACGTGCGTGACGGGCGGAAATGGAATATCGGCTTACAGCTTGGCTATGCCGGTTGCTGACAGGTGAGTGGATGGGCGAGGCCCAATCCTGATCAACCACCAGTCGGGCGGAGCGCCCAGCCTTACCGGGCTAGTTCCCGGTCCCAGACCGGCCGTTATGAGGACGACCCGACTCCGGTCCTGCACAACTCCGCAGCGATATCGCGGGTCGTATAGGGTCCTCCATTGCTGCTTCGGCCCCCGTGTCAGCAGTGGCCCGATCCACGGCAAAACGACTTGGCCGCAATGAGTATGCCCCGCCATGACAAAAGGGAGATCACTAGGCAGCTTTGGAGCCACGTCCGGCGTATGCGTCAGAACCAATGGAATACCGCCGACGCGCCTCCACGAGGCAAGCGTCGCGCTTAGATCATCATGGCCTGAGAAGGCGTCATCGATGCCCAATATCGTGATTGGGCCGCGCCGGAGAGCTTCGTTCTGGAGCACCGTTACACCGGCACGGACCAGAGCGGCACGGACCGAAGTGGGGGACGTCCAATGATCATGGTTGCCGAGAACTGCGACCACACCCAGCCGCGCAGTCAAGCGAGCCAACGGTGCTTGCAGACTATTGGCTCGCTGGGATGCGCCGGCGGCGTCATGTCCAACCATGAAGTCTCCGGCCAGTAGCACCAAATCCGGTCGTGCTGCATTCACCTCGCTGACGATCCGGCCTAACCGCGCCGCGTCCATTGCCCGATTACCAATGTGAATGTCGGACAGCAGCGCGATCGTAAGAGGTGGGGTGTCTGCCGGCCATGTGGGGAGCCCGAGTGTCAACCGGCGCTCAACGGCGTCCGATTTTGCTTCCTGCAAGCCAATCACCACGAGCAGAGCAGCAAGCAGAAGCAGCGTCATGCTCACGCCTTTCAGCCATCTCAAAGCCCGGCACGCCTTCTCTCCATGCTTGCTAATTAGCCTTGATGGACATCGATTGTCAGCTTTCCGTCGGGCTGCCGGAAGCGCTGCTCGGACAACAATTCCTCATGCCCGCCACTGTCAGTGGAAGATGGTAGCGGAGGAGGGACTTGAACCCCCGACACGCGGATTATGATTCCGCTGCTCTAACCAGCTGAGCTACTCCGCCCCAAAACCGTCGCGCCGCCGCTTGGGCGGCGGGCGTGGCGGGCTATAGGCAGGGGCGTGCGACCGGTCAACCTGCCGCGCATGCAACTTCCCGCCGCACCCGCCCTCCTCGCCGCAAGGCTCGGGAACCGCCCGCTTTCCCCCACGTTTGCCGGTCGATTGGAGAGCTTCGACATGGAATTGCTGACCCCGCTTGAGACGCTTTGCCGGATCATTATCCGCGCTCGTGAGAACGAGGCCCAGGTGCCGGCGCAGGATCCGGACGACGATGCCGACAATGTCGACGATTTCGAGGACGATGAAGGCGGCGGCGGCGCGCTGTCGGCGCTCGAGGACGAGCTGAACGACGTTGAAGAAGAGCTTCGCGCAACCCTTGACGACCTCGCGGACGACCAGCTGGCCGAGACGCTTGCCCTCGCCTGGGTCGGGCGCGGCACCTACGACGTCAGCGAATGGGACGACGCCTGCGCGGAAGCCAACGACATCGATCCGGAAAGCTCGATCGACGAGTTGCTCGACATGCCGCTTCTGGCCTCGCATCTGGAGGCAGGGCTGGCGGCGTTCGATTACAGCTGCGACGGGGTCGGCCAGCTCGACTAAGCGGCCAAGCCTTCAGCCGCGGAAAGTGTAGTTTTTTACCAATTCCCAGGGGCCGCCAAGGTAGCGCCAGCTCGCCAAGCCCTTGATGGCGAGCGGGCGCGGCTCGAAGGTTGCGCGTAGCTGTTGCTGGAGGCGTTTGGCCTCCTTCGGCTCCACCTTGTTCTGAATGGTGACGTGCGGCCGCCACGGCGCCTGATCCTGCGGGGTGAGCAAGCCGCGAAACGCGAGCTGGAGATCGTAGCGGATATCCTCCAGTTCCTCGCTCGAAACCCGCAGGGCCGTGCCGCGGCCGAGGTCGAGGATGCTTGCGACCGTCGCCTTGGGCGCCGGCGCGGCGGCGTAGCTTGCCAGGCGCCGGTCCAGCTCCGGCGCAAGATCCGGCGGCAGATGGTGGAACAAGGTGAGGTGCGCCGGCACCTGGTTGCGCTCCGGCGGAAAGTGCGCGCGGCGCATCTCCTGCAGCCAGCCATTGTCGCCGTCGCCGAACGTGGCTGTGACGATCAGCGGCGCCAGAGCGTTCAGATTTCCACCTGGCTGCCGAGCTCCACCACCCGGTTGGGCGGGAGCTTGAAGAATTCCATCGCACTTTCCGCGTTGCGCAGCATCCAGGAAAAGAGCCGCTCGCGCCACACCGCCATGCCCGGCTTGGACG
>DASVUO010000285.1:0-3827 GCA_036386995.1 Allosphingosinicella sp.
GACCGCGACGAGTGGCAGCGGGTGGAGGAGACCTCCTACGCCGACGGCATACTGACCATCCGAGTCACCCCCAGCGCCAACAGCGTCTGGTTCGCCTACTTCGCGCCGTTCACGATGGAGATGCACCACGATCTCGTCGCCACCGCGGCGGCGCATCCGGAGGTGACTCACCGCTCGCTAGGGCAAACGCTCGATGGGCAGGAGCTCGATTACCTCCGCATCGGCGACGGCCCCTTGCAGGTCTGGCTCTACGGCCGCCAGCATCCCGGCGAGACGATGGCCGAATATTGGCTGGAAGGCGCGCTTGAGCGCTTGCTCGACGACGCCGATCCGGTCGCCCGCCGCCTGCGGCAGCGCGCCTCCTTCCACATCGTTCCCAACATGAACCCGGACGGTTCCCGCCGCGGCCACCTGCGCACCAACGCCGCGGGCACCAACCTCAACCGCGAATGGCACGAGCCCTCGCCCGATCGCAGCCCCGAAGTGCTTTACGTGCTGGCCGAAATGGACCGCACCGGTGTCGATTTCGCGATGGACGTCCACGGCGACGAAGCGATCCCGGCGAACTTCCTCGCCGGGTTCGAAGGCATTCCAAGCTGGACCGAGCGGCAGGGCGACCTGTTCAACCGCTTCAGCGACGAACTCGTCCGCGCCACGCCCGATTTCCAGACAAAGCTCGGCTACGAGATCGCCGCGCCGGGGCAAGCGAACCTGTCTATGTCCACCGCCCAGCTCGCCGAGCGCTTCGGCGCGGTGACCATGACGCTGGAAATGCCGTTCAAGGACAATGACGACCTGCCGGACCCGGTTTACGGCTGGAGCCCCGACCGCAGCCGCCACCTCTCCCGCGCCTGCCTCGACGCATTATACTCGATCGTGGACGAACTGCCGGTAAGCAAACGCTGATGCGCGCCGCGCTGCTCCTTTCGCTGCTGGCCTTGCCCGCCGCGGCCGGAGCGGCGCCGGCCAAGCTTGGCGAGATGATCGAGGTGGCCGGCGAGACGCTGCTGCCGCAGCTCGATCTCCGCCTCGATCTTCCGGAAGGGCCGGAGGCGGGCGTGATGCGCCGCATCGCGCTCGATTGGCAGGATAAGCCGATCCAGGTGGGGACCTATCCCGCCGCCGCCTTTGCCGCGCGGCGCGAGGGGCATGTCGGCATCCGTCTCACAATCGAGCCCGACGGCCGCCTCTCCGCCTGCGAAGTGACTAAGCCCAGCGGAGGCGCCGATCTCGACGCCCACGCCTGCAAGCACCTCCTCGCCCATGCCCGCTTCCACCCGGGGTTGGACGATGAAGGCCGCAGGGTCGGCGGCACCGTTGCGGCGGAGCTCGGCTACCAGCTGCGGATGCTGATGAACACGCTGACCGGCCAGCCGTCGGCGACTCCGCCTCCGCACACTCCGGCCGTGCCGCTGGAACCGGTGACGGCGGAGACGCTCGGCATCACCCGCGCGACCCGCCTGCCGAACTGGACCGGCGGCATCTCGGCGGCCGTGCTGGTCCGCGCCGATGGCAGCGTCGGCGCCTGCACGCTCCATTCGCCGACCTACCTGGACGCAGTCGACACCGCCGCCTGCCGGGCGCTTCGCGAACGCGTCCGCTTCCGTCCCGCCCGCGACGCGCAAGGCCAGGCGGTTGAAAGCGCCCACGTGGTTTCAATATCTTTCGGCCGCTGAAGCGGCGCAGTTTCACAGGAAGTCAGCCATGCCCACCCTCGTCCTCATCCGCCACGGCCAATCGACCTGGAACCTGGAAAACCGCTTCACCGGCTGGTGGGACGTCGATGTCACCGGAAAGGGCGTGGAGGAAGCGCGCGCGGCCGGGCGGCTGATGAAGGAGAAGGGCCTGGATTTCGACTGCTGCTTCACCAGCCTGCAGACCCGCGCCATCAAGACGCTGAACCTGGCGCTCGAGGAAATGGGCCGCCTGTGGCTCCCCGTGGAAAAGGACTGGCACCTGAACGAGCGCCATTATGGCGGCCTTACCGGCCTCAACAAGGCGGAGACGGCGGCGCGGCACGGCGAGGCGCAGGTCAAGATCTGGCGCCGTTCCTTCGACACCCCGCCGCCGCCGATCGAGGCGGGAAGCGAATACGACCTCTCCGCCGACCGCCGCTACGCCGGCATCGACGTGCCGGAGGCGGAGAGCCTGAAGGACACCATCGCCCGCGTGCTGCCTTATTGGGAAGCCCGCATCGCGCCCGCGCTCCGGGAGGGCCAGCGTGTCCTCATTTCCGCCCACGGCAATTCGCTGCGGGCTTTGGTCAAGCACCTCTCGCGCATTCCCGACGACGAAATCACCGGCCTCGAAATCCCCACCGGCCAGCCGATCGTCTATGAACTGGCCGACGACCTCTCAGCCACCGACCGCTATTATTTGAGCGAACGGTGAGGCCTGAGCGGCCGGTTTGATGCGGCTGGTCTGGCTCTTTCTCGGTGGCCTGTCGCTGGTCCTCGCGGGGATCGGCGCGGTGCTGCCGCTGATGCCGACCGTGCCGTTTGTTCTCCTCGCCGCTTTCTGCTTCGCGCGCGGCCACCCGCCTTTTGAAAAGTGGCTGCTCGATCACCCGTCGCTTGGGCCGCCGCTCAAGGACTGGCGCGCCCGCGGTGCCATCGGCCGCCGCGCCAAATATGCGGCACTCGTCGGCTTCACCGGAAGCGCGGTCCTCGGCGTCGTCTTCCTGCCGATGCCCTGGATGTTCGTCCCTGCGCTGGTCGGACTCGTCGGCGGCACCTGGGTTTGGACTCGCCCGGAATAGCCCACGCAAACCGTCCCCAACCGGGTCGCTTTGCGCCATTCCGGGACTCGGGCTTGCCGCTTGGTCCGGAATGGACGATTGTTCGAATGCCGACTCGTCGGCCTGTTCATTTCACCGAAATCAGCCAACTCAGGGGAGGGGGAAGCTATGCCCGCTGCTAAATCGTACGAAAACATCTCCACCAAGGGTGCCCAGCACTCCAAGGCCCACGGCATTACGGTTCTGGAAGGCGTCACCTTTACCGAGGCGGACGAGGCCGGCAATTTCAAGTTCGAGCCGAACGGCAATCACGATGCGCTGATCAGCGGCATGCTTGCGCAATATGGCGTCGAAGGCACCCTGCAGCGCCTGGAAGTGGCCGGCGATCCGACCGGCGACTTCAAGCTGATCTGGGACTATATCGACGACAATTACAGCTACTATAACACCACCATCAACGCTTATGGCGTCGAACTCGCTATCGAATATGCCGAATATCTGCAAAAGGGCGGCACGCCCCTCACCGGCGTGATCGCCAAATACGCGCCCGACGGAGCCGACGCCGGCACCGCTCCGGACCGTCTGCAGTCGATGCACGACAACATCCTCGGCAACCTCGACATCAACAGCATTGTGGACAAGTTCTTCGACGGCAATGCCGCGAACGGCGCGCCGAACCTCCCGGCCGGCTATGCAGCCGGCGGCAGCAATGGCGGATCGAACGGTACTGCCGACGAACTCACCGGTCAGAAGCTGCTCGACGCCGTGTTCGCCGCCGATCTCGACGGCCGCCCGATCTACAGCGGCAGCGAAGGCGCGAATGCCGGCCTGACCATCCTGTGGGACGCGTCGCACGGCCTGCTCCCCTAACAGCCGCCAACTTGCATGAGCCGCCGGGACCAAGGGTCCGGCGGCTTTTGCTTGCGCGCGGCAAGCGGCCATCCTCTCCCACGATCAGCCGCCGTCCGCTCGGGCCCAGGCGAACGCGTTGTTGTTTTAGGTTCATGAAACCGGGCCGATAATGGCGGCGTTCAATGATTTGAGTTTCCACTTGAGAGGATTGTTCGATGCGTAAAGTCACCCTCGCCGT
>DASVUO010000286.1:0-11232 GCA_036386995.1 Allosphingosinicella sp.
CTCCGGTTAGGGTCGCTGGTACAAACAGCGGCCCTAATTCGTTACGGAGCGCCGCTCAAAAGGGCACCTCCTCATCTAGGTCGTCCCAGCCGGCGCTGTGTCCGAAGTCCGGGTCTGCTGACTCTGACAAAAATGCGTCCGCAGGACGGTTTGCGGCAAACCACCTTCCATTGCGGTTGATCACTTTTGACTCGCCTTTCAAGCGAGAGAGAGTCGACGATACTGAAGCGTCTGACGTGGCTCGGCCCTGGCGCGTGAGGGCGTCAGCGAGCTCTTTCGGAGTGCCTCCTCCGGAGAAGTCCTCTAAAAGCTGCTTCAGCACGGTTGATTTTAGGTCCCCGCCCGAGCGGCCCGGCTTCGTGGCCAAGGGCTGATCCTCCAGCACGCTTATAGCTGCATCCAGATCGCGAATACGTAGTCGGAGGGCGCGGATTTGCTCGGCCGCATCCTCACGCTCACGTCTCAAGATCTCGAGAGCACCGTTCATGCGTATGATGGCTAGCGAGTCATTGGCGACGAGTCGAGGCCGCAAATCAATTTGCGGCAAATTTTTCTGTTTGCCGCAAATGGTGAAAGGGTGCTTGTACCCCGTTGTCCCCTGGGCGGCTTAACACTCCACTTAAATCGCCTTCCGCTGAGACGGAGGCTGTGCACAAAAGTACGCAGCGGGGTAAGCGCGGCCTGCCAGCGGGGGATTCTCAGAGGCGTTCCCGTGCTAACTTGTCCTCCCTCCGACTCGGACGAGGAGAAAGATCATGCCGCTTTGGGAAATCCGCATACACCGCCTTGCCGAGCAAACCCGCGGTTCAAGAACCAGGACCATCGGGGCCTACCAGGTTTATCGTGACGGCGTGGCTGCGACCGAGAGCCTGCTATATGGCACAAGTGCAGAGGCGCTTGGGCCCGGGGGCAATGACATCAGCGCCAAGGACAAGCGACGTATTGCTGCAGGCACTTACAAGCTGCGGACCACCAGCGGTCCGGATTACCTGACCCACGGCTATCGGCAGGACAACCTGATGCGCCCGGAAATGCCAGGTATTGAGCTGGTTGCCACGGAATCCCGTAGCGACATCCTCATTCATCCAGGTAAGAATGCCTTCCTCTCTTCAGTCGGCTGCATAAATCTCTGCACGCGGTTACCGACTCCGGACGAGCGAATTGACTATGTTGGAAGCCGTCAGCGCGTGATCGCATTGATCGAGGATATGAAGCACTTCCTCGGCGCTGCCTTTCCCCCGAAAAACGGACGGTTAATTCCAGGTGCCTCGGTGGCCATTGCAGGTGAGCCATAGGGCCTCATGCTCCAGTCCCTAGCCCACATCGCCCTCATCGTCCGCGACTATGACGAGGCAATCGCCTGGTACACGGGCGTGCTCGGCTTCACCCTCATCGCCGACGAACAGCAGCCCGAGCAGGACAAGCGCTGGGTGCTGGTCGAGCCGCCGGGTGCTGGCGACAATGCCGCCTCCCTCCTCCTCGCCCGCGCCTCGTCGCCGGAGCAGGAGGCATTTATCGGCAACCAGGCGGGCGGCCGGGTCTTTCTGTTTCTGAAGACGGACGATTTCGACCGCGATTACGAGGCTTACCTCGCCCGCGGCGTGCGCTTTGTTCGCCCGCCGGCCGAGCGGCCCTATGGCAAGGTTGCGGTGTTTAAGGACCTTTACGGCAACCTATGGGACCTGGTGCAGTTCGCGGAGCCGCAAGCGCGCGCCACCGCCTGAACCCGCCAACCCCCGAGTCGTACCCACTTCGCCCCGCCCTTCGGCACACGACGCAGAGGGGGATTTTCCTACACACCCCCGCATGCCCTAAATGATCCGCTCCTTTTCGAATCACACAGGAGCAAGGATCATGCGGCGTGAAACACGCGACGAATTCAGCGTCGAGGATTTCGACAGGTGGGCGGCGGCAAGCGACGCCTTTGATGCGGTTGCCGAGGCGTCCGACGAGGAGGGCGGGCCGAGCCTGAGCCTGGTGCCGGAAACCGAGCGCCACCAGGTTTGGCCCACCGATCTACTCCCCCCCGCCCCCGCCGCCGGCGCGGACGAAGGCGCAACCGGCGCCGCGCCCGTCCCCGCAATGCCGTTCGACGGCGTTCCCCTGCAGGACAGCCGCAACCGCCTCGCCGGCTGGAGCGCGGACCGGCAGCGCCTGTTTCTAAACACGCTTGCCGAAACCGGCTCGGTGCACCTCGCCAGCGCCGCCGCGCGCCTCACCGCGCGCTCGGCCTACCGCCTCCGCGCCCGCACCCCGGCGTTTGCCGCGGCCTGGGACACGGCGGACCAGCTCGCCGTCGGGCGCCTCTCGGCTTTGGCCTTCGACCGCGCCATCAACGGCCGCACCGAGCAGATCTGGCAGGAAGGCAACCTTGTGGCGGAAAAGCGCCTGCCGAGCGACCGGCTGCTGATGTGGCTGCTCGCCCGGCTCGATCCCCGCCGCTTCGCCGCCCCATGGGAAGTGCGCAAGGATGGCGCCCCCGATCCTCAACACGAAGCGAGGAACAGCTTCCCGGCTCTGCTCGATGCTCTCTCCGACGTCGTCTCCCAATAGGCCCATGGCGAGTGCGAACATTAGGACCATTCGCCGGAGCGGGGCGGGGTGCGCGGGGCGGAAGCCGGGCCGCCCGACGCCGAGGACCGGCCGCGCCCGGCTCCGCCCCGCCATCCACATTGCCACTCCGCCCCCTACGCTCATTCACCAGCCGTTCACGCCGCGAAGGCGACTACACGTGTAGTTGCCGCGCAGGCACTTCGGAGGGGGAAACAATGCGCCACTGGTTCTTGCCGTTCAGCGTAGCCGTTCTGCTCGCCGCTCCCGCCGCTGCCCAGAACCAGACGGAACAGGACGGGGAGCAGGAGGTCGTCGTCACCGGCGTCCGCGACATGGACGAACAGCTTCGCGGCTTCGTTGACGCATTGACCGACACGCCGGGCGGCGGCCAACTCAGCCGCTTCGAAAACGAAATCTGCCCAACCGTGGTCGGCGTTCCGCCGACGCAGAAGCAGGCAATCGTTCAACGGATGAAGAAGGTGGCGGACGCGGCCGGGATCGCCGTCGGCGGTTCGAAATGCACACCCAACGTGCTGCTCGTCGTCACGGGCGATAAGGCCGCCTTCATTGAAGCGCTGCAAAAGAAATACAGCTATTATTTTGGCGACATGTCGAACGCGGAGATACGGCGGCTCGCCCGCGCGCCGGGGCCGGCTGCCGCATGGCATGTTGGAGGTCCGAAGCGCACGGCCGACGGCGTCGAGCTGCAGGAGAACCGTGACGGTGTTGCGGTTAACCGAACCACCCGCGTCGGCTCCCGCGTAAGCGCCGCGGCCCGTCCCCAATTCGCAGCCGCCGCGGTTGTGGTGGAGCAAAAGGCGCTTGACGGCCTCACCACCATCCAGCTTGCCGATTACGCCGCCATGCGCGCTTACTCCCGAACCGACCCCGCCAAGCTTCCTGGCGCTGCACCGACCATCCTGAAGGTGCTCGAAACCCCGATGGGCGAGGAAGTGCCGGTCACCATGACCGAATGGGACATCGGCTTCCTCCGCTCCCTCTACGCCGCCCCGAAGAACATCTCGGCGGCCGCACAGCGGTCGCAGATCGGGCGTGGGCTGAAGGACGAGTTGAAGAAGGGGGAATAGGACCCAGTGCAGTTTGCTAAGCCGCAGGCGCCCGCCTCCGTCTGACCCCCTCCGGGGACGGCCGCCCCGCCTCAACCGCTCCGAGCGATCCGGTACGGCCCCTCGCGCGCGGGCATCGCCACGCCTTTCCAGCTGAGCCGGATCACGCCGTCCGCCACCATTAGGTCAACGGCGGCGTGAACGGTCGGCATCAGCCCACGCCAATCGCCCTCGCCCCCCGCAGCGGCGATCGCTCGCGCTACCTCACTTGGGCAGACCGTCGCCCCTGGCGCCCGCTCCGCCAGCAGCGCAAGTGCCGCCTTGCGTACGTCTCCTTCCGTTCGGTTTCCGCTCATTCCGCTACGCCTCTCGCGACTTGACCGCCCCCGCCGCCGCTGCTCCAACCTGCAGCCATGAGCGAAAATGTCGTCAGGGGCCCGGCCTCCTACTTTCCGTCGATTGAAAAGAAATATGGCCGGCCGATCGCCGAATGGAAGGCGCTGCTGCGCGCCCGGCCGCCGGGCAAGCATATGGAGCTGGTCTCCTGGCTCAAGGCGGAGCACGGGATGGGCCACGGCCACGCCAACGCGCTGGTGGCGCACACCTTGGCTGAAGACCGCGGCTGACCCGCCGCCCCTGCTAACCGCCTGAACCGCAGCTTCGGATCGCCCGTGCTGGATTACCGGCAACGGTGACCCCCGCCGCCACGTCGCGTGTGACGATGCTTCCGGCACCGACGATCGCATCGTCGCCCACCGTGACGCCAGGCAGGATGATCGCCCCGCCGCCGATCCACACGTTCGCGCCGATGGTAACCGGCCGGCCGAAGCGTATTTTCTGCGCCCGCTGCCTCGGGTCGCGCGGGTGATCGGAGGCAAGGATCTGCACCCCCGGCCCGATCGCCGTTCCATCGCCGATCCGCACCGGCGCAACATCAAGGATGATGCAATTGTAGTTCAGAAAGGCGCCCGCCCCGAGCGAGATGTTGAACCCATAGTCGCAGAAGAAGGGCGGGCGGATCAGGGCATCTTCGCCCACCGCCGCAAACCGCTCCCCCAGCAGCGCATGCCGCTCGGCATCGCTCAGGCCCGGCGCATTGAAGCGCTCAACCCAAGCGCTCGTCGGCTCCCGCAGGGCCGCGCCTCCTTTGTCCGATGTCGGCATGTCCGCACCTCCTGGCGGCACAGGCTATACCCGCCGAAGCCGGCGCTCTACCCTTGGCGCCTATCCCGCCTTGGCTTTACCCGCCGATCTTCCAATCGATCTTGCCCTCGAACGAAGACTCGATCGCCTCGCCCGCATCGTTGGTCGCGGGAGTCCACATCCCCCTCTCGACCACCATCTTGCAGGTTTCGGCGTCCAGATCCTTGTGCCCGCTCGATCGGGTGATAACGCAATCCTTGGCGCGCCCGTTCACATCGATGGTGAGGTGGAAATAGGACGTGCCCTGGCGCCCCTCGCGCATGGCCGCGGCGGGATAATCGGCATTACCGCCGCCCCGCCTGGCCGCCCCGGCATCGGTGGCTGCGAGCGCGACCAGCGCCAGGGCGATCACTATGGTTTTCCGGTTCGGCATTGCCCGCTTTTCACATGCAGCCGCTTTGCCCGCAAGCAGTCTGATGCCCCGCGAGCCGCCGATCCCGCGCCTCCGCCCACAGCGCGCCGAGCTGGTAATCGAGCATGCGGGGGAGGGGGTTGAGGCCGGAGCCCGGGTAAAAGGTCAGCTCGCCGAAGCGCGGGCGGCCGCCCACGTCGTAGAAATCGGCGCGCACGAAGTCGAAGCCGCGGCCGAGATGCTCGGCGGCGGCGATCATCTCGCGCAGCGACTGCGGCGGTGGAGGGTCCTGCCAGCCTTTCGGCGCCCACACCCGGCGCCAGTTCAGGTCGTAATAGGCCAGGCGGTGGGCCCGCTCGCGGTCGCGGTCCACCTTCACGAAGGCTGCGCGGCCGCCGAAGACGAAGATCTTGTAATCCACCGGTAGCGCGCCGCCGCCGCCGATGAACGGCTCCACCATCACCCCGCGCGGCACGTGGCGGTAGAGCCATTCGTCGAGCCATTCGCCATAAGGCTGACGCACCCAACGCGCGGCGGCGGCGCGGATCGCGGCCCAATCCTCCGCCCCGGTGCGAACGAACGCGCTCTGGTTGCAGCCGTGGCGGGACTTCACCACGAAGGCCGGCTCCCAAAGCGGCTGCTCGGGCAGCGCCGGGCCTTCGAACAGGGTCGGCGTCACCCACTCCGCGCCGAGCTCGGCGGCGACATGATCCTTCACCGCCAGCTTGTCGACCAGCGGCGGCATCCGTTCGTCGCGATCGTGCAGCTTGCGCCACTGGATCCACTCGGTGAACCGCCGTGGCCGATGACAGCGCACCAGCCGGCGGTGGCGCGCGCCATAGGTGAGCGCGATCCGGAGCTGGGACAGCCAGGCGGGCGTCTCGTCGGCGGCCGCGCCGAACACCGTGGCAGCGGAGGGGGCGCCATTGGCAGCGGCGAAGCGGGTTTGCTGGTCGATCATCGACAAGGAAGCTCGCCGGCGAAGGGGGCGCTTTCGTGGCGCCAATGCGGCTCTTTCGTTTCGGCGGCGGTGGGCGCGGCGGCCGCGATGCGCTAATGCTCCTTCAGGATACCAAGGAGCACGGCCATGCGCAGCTTAC
This sequence comes from Allosphingosinicella sp., assembly GCA_036386995.1. Taxonomy (GTDB): domain Bacteria; phylum Pseudomonadota; class Alphaproteobacteria; order Sphingomonadales; family Sphingomonadaceae; genus Allosphingosinicella. Next base: position 6,276 of record DASVUO010000286.1, read on the forward strand.
CCTTAGGCCTCACCATTCTGGCGCTTGCCGCCTGCGGAAGCGGCGGGGAAGCGCCAGACGGCGGCAACGGCGTCGCCAATGCTGCCGCTGAGAACAAGACCAGCGCGGAGGCAGGCAATGCCGCTTCCCCGGTGGCCAACACAGCCGCACCGTCGGCGCCCACCGGCACCTGGCAGTTGCAGGCGAGCGGCGAAGGCACCGCGCTCGTGCTCTCCGGCGCCTCCGGCATGCGCCTCTTCTGCCCAGCCGGCGGCACGCAGCTGCTGGTCAACGCCCCCGGATTCCACCCGATCGCCAGCGAGGAGCGCCTCTCCTTCGGCAGTGGCGGCGCGGTGATGGCCCTCGTCGCCGGCACGAAGGGCGACCGCCAGCGCGGCGGCATCACCGGCGTGGGGCCCGTCCCCGCCGAACTCCAGTCTCTGCTCGCCGGTCCGGTCTCGGCAAGCTACGGCGCGCAGGTCAGCGGCCCGCACGCCGCCCCGCCCACCGAACTCGCCAAGGCTTTTATCACCGCCTGCCGCAAAGGCGCCCCCGCCTCCGCGCCCACTCCGGCTGAACAAGCCGAGGCCGGCAGCCCCTGCACCACCCAGGGCAAGGAGCGCCTCGCCGTGCAGCCGCTTCGCGCCTTCGGCACGGAGCCCTTCTGGGCCGCCGCCGTCACCGGCCGCTGCGTCACTTATTCCCATCCGGAGGATCAGAAGGGCACCCGCGTCTGGACCCGCTACACGCCCGGCGCGCGCGGCGGCGGCAGTTGGGTGGGAAGCCTCGGCGGCAAGCCCTTCCAGCTTACAATCCGCGCCGCGCCCGGCTGCTCCGACGGCATGTCGGACCGGGTCTACCCGCTCAAGGCCGATCTGCTGGTCGGCGGCGAGCGGCGCAGCGGCTGCGCGGCGCCGCAGTAGCGGGGGGGGCGGCGGCGCTTGCTTGCCGCCACCGGCAGCGGCGGATAGGGGGACCGCCTCGCGCGTTCCCCTCGCGCAACCCGGAGCATTGAACCATGACCGCAGCCGCCAACCCCGTCCCCTGGAAGCTGGTCGTCCACGGCGGCGCGGGCGTGATCGAGCGGCGCTTGCTGTCTCCCGAACTGGAAGCCGACATCCGCGCCGCGTTGGACAGCGCGCTGCAAGCGGGTTCGGCGATCTTGTCCACCGGCGGCAGCGCGCTCGACGCGGTGGAGGCGGCGGCTTGCTTCCTCGAGGACCACCCCCATTTCAACGCCGGCCGCGGCTCGGTCTTCACCTACCAGGGCACGATCGAAATGGACGCGGCGATCATGGACGGCGCGACCCTTGGCGCGGGCGCGGTGGCCGGCGCTTCGGCGACCCGCAACCCGGTCAGCCTCGCCCGCGCTGTGATGGAGCGGAGCCACCACGTCTTCCTGAGCCGCGATGGCGCCGACCAATTCTCCCGCGAGAACGACCTCGAGCAAGCCCCGCCCGAATATTTCGCCACCCCCGAACGCCGCGGAGCACTTGAGATCATGCGCTCCCAAGGCGACGATTATTTCGACGTGGACCTGAAATACGGCACGGTCGGCGCGGTCGCGGTGGACGCCGACGGTCACGTTGCCGCCGCCACCTCCACCGGGGGGATCACCGGCAAACGCTGGGCGCGGATCGGCGATTCGCCGATGATCGGCGCCGGCACCTACGCCGACGACCGCGCCGCCGCCGTCTCCTGCACCGGCTCTGGCGAGTATTTCATCCGCGCCGCCGTCGCCCACGAAATCTGCGCCCGCATGCGGATGCTCGGCGAGGATGTGCAGACCGCCACCGAAGCCGCGCTCGGCCAGGTCGAGGCGTTGGGCGGCACCGGCGGCATCATCGTCGTGACGCCAAGCGGCAGCCATGCCGTCACCTTCAACAGCGAAGGCATGTACCGCGGCATTGCCTCGGCCGAGGGCCGCACGGTTGCAATTTATGGGGACGAATAAGTCGCGCCTGCCGCTATAGCGCCCCCATGTTGAAACGCCTGATCGCGCTGTTCGCGCTCTTCCTCGCCGCCAGTCCCGCCGCCGCCTGGTGGGAATATGGCCACGAAACCGTTGGCCGCATCGGCTACATGGAGGCGCGCCCGGCCACGCAGGCAGCCATCCGCCGCCTGCTCGCCCAGTCGAAGCTGCTCGAAACGCCGACCTGCCCGGCGGCGACGGTGGAGGAGGCGAGCTACTGGCCCGATTGCATCAAGGGCCTGGCCGAGCGCTTCAGCTACACCTCGCCCTGGCACTACCAGAATGTCGACATCTGCAAGCCGTTCGACCTCAAATCCGCCTGCCGCGACGGCAATTGCGTCTCCGCGCAGATCGAGCGTAACCTGAAGCTCCTCGCCAACCGCGAGCTCCCGGCCCGCGAGCGGGTGATGGCGCTTGCCTTTTTGATCCACTTCGTCGGCGATCTCCACATGCCGCTCCACGCCGGCGACAAAGGCGATCTCGGTGGCAACCGCTTCCCCGTCACCTACGGCGTCATTGCCGGCCGAACCAACCTCCACGGCACCTGGGACGGCTGGATTGCCGAGCGCGGCATCTCGAACCCGCCTGGCGGCGCGTCCGGCGTGCTCAGCGACTTCTCCCCCGACCAGCGCCTCGCGATGAAGGCCGGCACGGTGGAGGATTGGAGCCGCGAAGGCTGGGAAACCGCCAAGGAATTCGCCTACGGCACCGTCATGACCGACCCGTGCGGCCCCGTCCCAACCGAGCGCCCGGTGGTCGACGAAGCCACGACACGGAAGCTGGTCCCAATCGCCCGCCGCCAGATCGCGCGGGGCGGCGTGCGGTTGGCGCGGCTGCTGGACGAAGCTCTGGGGTAACAATCCTCCCCGTTCCGGGGAGGATCATAAGATCTTACTCCGGCACCACCGTTACCGCGCGGCGGTTCTGGGCCCAGGCGCTTTCGTCGGAGCCAAGCGCCTCCGGCCGTTCCTTGCCCCAGCTGATCACGTTCATCCGGCTCGCCGCCACGCCCCGGCTCTGCAGGTAGTTGCGCGCCGCGTTCGCGCGCCGGTCGCCAAGCGCCAAATTATACTCCCGCGTGCCGCGCTCGTCCGCATGGCCTTCGATGGTGACGCGCACATTCGGGTTGCGCTGCAGCCAGGCGGCGTGCGCATCAAGCGTGCGCCGGTCCTGGTCGTCCAGCGAATAGCTGTCGGTCTCGAACAACACGCGGTCGCCGCCCATCGCACCGCCGACGCTGTTCAGGAAGTCGGCGCGGCTGCCCGGAAGGGCCTCGGTGCCGACGCCGCCGGTCTGGTCCCCCGCTCCCGCCTGGTCGCCGCTGCCTTCCGACCCGAGCGGTGGCGGCGGGATCTCCTTGGGCTGCTTCTTGCCGCAGCCGGCGGTAAGCGCCAGCGCCGCGGCGATGACGGCGATTCGGAGGCTGTTGGCCTTCATGAGCTTTCTCCTTGGTGGTACGCGAACATTTAGGGAAGCAGCGGGCCCCAGGTCGGGTCCGACCCTTCCAGCGGGGTTGGAATTCGGCGCTCGTTCACGCCGGTGAGATCGACCTGCCAGACGCTGGACTTGCCGGAGCGGCCCTGGCTGGTCCGGAAGAACTGGATGACGCGGCCGTTGGGCGACCAGGTCGGCGCCTCGTCCTGCCAGCTATCCGTCAGCAGCCGCTCGCCGCCGCCGTCCGGGCTCATCACGCCGATGCGGAAATTACCGGACACGCGGGTGAAGGCGATGAGGTCGCCGCGCGGGCTCCATTCGGGCGTCGCGTAGGAGCCGCCGCCGAAGCTGATCCGGCGCTGGTCCGATCCGTCGGCGGCCATGACGTAAAGCTGCTGCTTGCCCGAACGGTCGCTCTCGAACACAATCCGCCGTCCATCCGGCGAATAGCTTCCGCCGACGTCGATGCCGGGGGAATCGGTCAGCCGCTGGGAGGCGCCGCCGTTCACCGACACGCGGTAGATGTCCGTGTTACCGGCCACCGCCATGGAATAGAGGATCCAGCGGCCGTCGGGCGAGAAGCGCGGGGCGAAGGTCTGGTTGGCGCTTTCCGTCACCACCCGCTGCCGGCCGGTGCCGATGTCGTAGATATAGATGCGCGGCCGGTTCTCGATGTAGCTCAGATACACGATCTGCTTGTAATCGGGCGAGAAGCGCGGGGTGAGCACCGTCGACTGGCCGTTGGTCAGGAAGCGGTGGTTGGCGCCATCCGAATCCATGATGGCGAGCCGCTTGATGCGCCGGTCCTTGGGCCCGCTCTCGGCGATGTAGGCGATGCGGCTGTCGAAGAACGGGCTTTCGCCGGAGAGGCGCGCGTAGATTGAATCGGCGCATTTGTGGGCGGCGCGGCGCCAGTCGCGCGGTGCCACCACGAAGCCGTTGCGGGTCAGCTCGCTCTTCAGCGCGACGTCGTAGAGATAGCAACCAACCGTCAAATTGCCGTCCGCATTGGCGCGCACGAAGCCCTGGACAAGGGCGGCCGCGCCGGTGCCGCTCCAATGGTCGAAGGCCGGCGCGGTGACTTCCCCATAGCCGATCGCCCGCACCCCGTTCGGCCCCACCGGGCGGAACAGGCCGCTTCCGGAGAGGTCGCCGGCAACGACCTGCGCCACCTGCCGCCCAAGCGCTTCGGTGTTGCCGGCCTCCGTGTTCACCGCCTCCGGCGTCGGCATGAACGGTACTGCGATGGTGAGGTCCTGCCCCGTCTCGTCGGTGACGTCGACGCTGAGCGGCGACTGCGCAACGGCGGGGGAAAAGCTGAACAGGGCCGCTGCGGCGGCCAGGAGGACGCGATGCTTCATTGGGAAAGCCTTTTGTCGAACACGGGGGCGATTTCCTTCCACGCATCGTAATAATCGGCGGGAAGGCGGAACGGGGCGGCGAGGCGGACGGCGCGGATCGCCTGTTCCTGATGGAGCTTCACCTGGCTTCGGTTGCTTGCCGTCTGGCCGGTGGTGGTGACCTGGCCGATGCTCGCCACCGCGCCTGAGCGGGTGAGCGACGCGCGAACGG
>DASVUO010000287.1:0-5191 GCA_036386995.1 Allosphingosinicella sp.
GATCGGTCGGCGAGGCCCACCCATTGCAGCATTTCGCTGACCGGCGTCGTGAGATCGCGCTCCTGCACCCCGGCGACGCGTAAGGGGAGTGCGATGTTGTCGAAGGCGGAGAGGTGCGGAACGAGCCGGAAGTCCTGGAAGACGACGCCGATCCGCCGCCGGAAGCCGGGCAGGCGCTTTCTCGGCATGGTGACGATGTCCTCGCCGAACAGGCGGATGAGCCCCCGGCTCGGCCGCTGGGCGAGGTAGAGGAGCTTGAGAAGCGACGTCTTGCCGGCACCCGACGGGCCGGTGAGGAAATAAAAGCCGCCGGAACGGAGCGAAAAGCTGAGGTCGGACAGCGTTTCGGAGCCCGTGCCGTAGCGCAGGCCGACATTCTCGAACTGGACGATGGAGCCGGTCGTGCTCAAGGATCAGCTCCGGAAGGGACGAAGAAACGCGTTCCTTCACATGGCACGAGCCGCCTTGGCGCTTCAAGCACCGGCATTTGCTTGCAAGGCGCGGCGCGGACGTGTTTAGATTCCTGCGCCTTTTGCCGGGGGGCGCGTAATCGAATGATCCTCACCTGTCCTGCCTGCCAGACGCGCTATGTCGTCCCCGACACCGCGATCGGGGCGAGCGGACGCCAGGTGCGCTGCGCCCAGTGCCGGCACAGCTGGTATCAGGAGCCGTCGGACGAGGTTCCCGCGGCGCGGGTCGCCCCGCCTCCGCCCGCTTTCGCGCCTGCCCCCATGCCGCACGAGGACGCTCCGCCCCCTCCTCGCCGCGCGCCCGCGCCGCCTCCGCCGCCTGTGCCCGCTCCCGAACCGGAGCCGCCGAGCTACGACGCCTTCGCGCCCGAGCCGCCCTTCCGCCCGCGGCGCAACCCGGCGCGGATGTGGACGATGCTCGCCATCGCCGCCGCCATCCTGCTCAGCGCCGGCGCGCTTGCCGTCCATTATCTCGGCCTGCCGGGCCTCGGCGGATCTGCGGGCGCGCAGGGCGCCGAAGCGCTGCAGATCGAATTCACCACCCAGCGCGGCCCCGTTTTGCTGCTGGTCAGCGGCCGAATCCACAACCCGACGGACGCGCGCCAGCCGGTGCCGCAGATGGAGGCGGAGATACGTGACGCGCAGAACCGCGTCGTGCGCCAATGGTCGCGCCCGCCGCCGATCACCGAACTCGGCCCGCGTCAGTCTGTCACCTTCAACTGGGCGGAGACGGAAATGCCGCCCGAAGCGCAGCGCCTGACCATCCGTTTCGCCCAGGGCCGCTGAAGCGTTCGTCCGCCGGCCGCAAAGCTGCGCCGGAACGATGCAGCGCAAGCGCCGCGCGCGCGTTGTCGCGTTTCGCGTCCCCGAGTGAAGGAAGAAAAAACAATGAGTGGTTTCCTGTTCAATCGCCAGCCGAGCGCCGCCAAGGCGCAGGCCGACCAGGACACCGCCCGCCACTTGCGCGCGATCATGGAGGCGCAGTCGGTCACCGCTTCGGCGATCTTCGCGATGCTGGTGTCGAAGGGCGTGCTGACCGGGGCCGAAGCCGCCGATTACATGCGCGAGCTCGCCCGGGCACTCGAACGGGACATCGATTCGCCGCTTGCCGCCGACGCGGCCGACACGCTCGCCACCTATGCCGAGGCATTGCGCGCCGCGGGCGGCTGAGCCGCCTGCCCGTGAGCGCATGAAAAAGGGGAGCAGCCTTGCGGCCGCCCCCCTCGCTGGTTCGGTGATCTAAAAGCGCCTCAGGCGTAGTGGCCCGTCGCGCAGGGGCTCGTCGCGCCCCGGCCGTCGGCGCCCCACTTGCGGAAACCGTGGCTGTCGACGTGGAAGCGCATGCCCGAATAGAAGCCGAGGCCGGCATCGTAGGCGCTGCCCGAGCGGCGGTGGGCGGCGCAGACGCGGCTGATCATGCCGGGGCGGCTCACCGCTTCGGAGACGGGCTTGAGATCGAGGGCGAAGAACAGGCGGTGGGCGGAGGCCGGGGCGCCGTTCGAGCAGCGGTTCAACGTCTCGTTGCGGTAGACCGAGAGCGCCTCGACCTTGCCGACGGCCGGCTCGACTTCGTCGCGCACGAACTTGAGCGTAGTGGTGATGTTGTCCCACTTGTCGCGCGGCGCGACTTCAAAGCGGTCGGCGCCGCATTCGCGCCAGGACGAGGAGGTCCGGATGAGCTGCCAGACCGGAATGACGTCTTCCAGGCCGTGCGCGGCGAGATAGGAACGGAAGCCGCGAACCGCCTCGCGATTGGCCGCCGAGCGGGCGAGCCAGGCGCGATAGTCGGCAAGGTCCTGCCCCGGCGCGGCCGAAGAGCGGGCCGTGTGCTGGTGCGATTCGGTGCGGCTCTCCGCCGCCGGACGCGGGTCGCCGGCTGGGGCGGCCTCAGCCGGTGCCGGAAGCGAGGCCGGGAGTTCGGAAGCGAGGACCGGCGCGACCGGAATGGCGGCGGCATGAGCGGGAGCATGCGTCACGTCCGCGGCGGCGAAGCCGAGCGTGAGAAGCGCAAGAGCCGGCAGCGCGGCAAGACCGATCCGATTCAGCATCTCTGTCCTTTGCGTTTGGTGGGGCATGAAGCCCGCTCGGCGACCGCTCCCTGCGCGGTCAGTTCCCCGTGCCGATGGATCGTCCCGCCCCGGCTACGTGATTGATTTATTAGCGAAAATCACCTGAACAACAGCTGACTCCCGAATGGTTCCGTGGAACCGCCCGGCTTCGTCTCCCTCCTTTGCGCGGCTGCGCGCAGGTCAGCTCGGGAGCTGGCCCTTCAGGGGATCGGCGCCGGTTGCGGCTGCGGGATGGGCGCCGCCACCGGCTGCTGCGCCTGCGCCTCGGGAGGCGGCGGCGGCAGCGGCGGTGCGAGCGGATCCTCCCCGCGTTCGAGAACCGCGCAGGGAGATTCGTTCCCACGCGGCCCGGCACTTCCCCAGCGCCTGAAGCTGCGCGTGTCGATGTGAAAGCGTTGAAACGCGTAGAATCCGAGACCGACGCCGGAGCCGGCACCGCTGCGCGCGTGCATGCGGCAGAGGATCCGGAACAGCTCGGGGCGCTCGATCGGGCGCAGCGGCACCAGGTCGAGCGCGAAGAAATCGCGGTGCGCACTGGTCGGCGCCCCCTGCGCGCAGGCGTTGAGCGCCGGATTGCGATAGCCGGAGACCGCCTCGACGTCGCCGACGGCGGGGCGGACGTGATCGCGTATGTAGCGAAGCGTTTTCGCCATGCCCGGCCAATGCTGAGGCGGCGGCACTTCAAAGGGCGGGCCGTTGCACACCCGCCACATGCTCGCGGTGCGGATCACCTGCCAGGTGGGGAGGACTCCGCGCACGCCCGCCGCTTCCTGCCAGCTTTCGAAGGACAGGACGGAGGCGCGGGTCCCCGGGCTGGCGGCAAGCCATGCCTGATATTCCGCTTCCCCCTGGCCTTCGGAAAGCTGCTGCGCCCGTGCGGGCGCCGAAAGGGCGAAGGCCGCGGCGAGGGCGCCGGCGGCGAGGACGGGTAAGACGCGCACGCCGAGGCTTATGGCAAAGCCGGCGAGGCTTTGCACCCCCGCGGCGCCGGCAAAATGCGGCGCTCAGGTGGCCGGTGCGTAGACGTTCGCCTGGCGGGTATAATTGAAGGTGATCGGGATCTGCGTCAGGATCAGGTTGAAGCGGCCCGTGTAGGTCATCGTCACGTCCGCGCGCCAATTCCCCGTAGTCGCGTTCCTCGTGTAGGTGACGACGGGGGTGGAATAGGTTCCGGGCAGGACCGGCGAGCGGTGCGCCTCGATCCTCGCCACCACCTGCGCCGGCGTCGGCCGCGGGAAGAGGGTTGCGAAGCGCGCGCCTTCGGAGACGGCGTTGCGGAGCGCCGCATGGGCATAGAACATCGCGCCCACCTGCAGGGTGCCGATGATGATGAACAGCAGGATCGGCGCGACGATCGCGAATTCGATCGCGCTGACGCCTTTCTGGTCGCGGCGCAGGCGGGCGAGGAGGCGCTTCATTGCACCCGCACCCCCGAATCGGCGGTCAGCCGGAGCTTGCCGTTGGTGAGAGTGCTGATGCGCCCCACCAGCGGGATCGACGCGAACATCGGCTTGTAATCCTGCCAGATCTCGATCGTGACGTAGCGCGCGGTCTGTTCGCCGGTCTGGCACGCGCCGTTGAACGAAGCCTCCCTGCGCGTCCCGCCGGCGGCGGTGCGGCATTCCAGCCACTGGCTCAGCGTCACCTGCGCCGCCGGAACGCCCGCCGCGCTCACCGCTTCGGCAACGAGATAGCTATAGTCCGCTTGCGCCCGGCCGCCGAGGTTGGCGAGTTCGATGGTGCGCTGCGTCGCCTGCTCGAGCTGGAACTTGACGGCAAGGCCGCGGCCGAGATCGATCGTGCCGAGCAGCATCAGGCAGAGGATCGGCAGGAACAGCGCGAATTCGATCAGGGTCCCGCCGCGTTCGTCTTCCGCGAGGCGGCGCCGGAGGCTCGGGAGGACGGATCGGCGCGCGGGCTTTGCCATGGCACGGCACCTAGGCGGGTTGCGGTAAGCGCCGGGTTAGAAGTCGTGGTAAACGGGACGTTCACCAGAATCCTCTTGGCCGCAAAGCGCCGCCGCCGCTAAACGGGCGGCATGAGCCAGCCCCACGTCGTCGACATTCCCCATAAGCTCGGCCAGCAGGAGGCGCGGCGCCGGATCGAGAACGGCGTCGGCCGGATCGCGGACCACGTTCCCGGCGGCGCCAAGGCCGAACATAGCTGGGAGGGCGACAAGCTGCGCCTCCGCGTCGAGGCGATGGGGCAGGCGGTCAGCGCGCGCATCGAGGTGCTGGACGCGGTCGTCCGAGTCGAACTGATGCTCCCGGCCGCCTTGTCCTTCTTCGCAAAGCCGATCGAGGCCATGCTGAAGAAGAAGGGTACCGAACTGCTCGAGGACCGCCGCTAGAGGCTCCTCCCCTTGCCACGCCGCGCCGCGCCGCTAGCATCGCGGACGAGGCGAGGAGCGGGAGGCGTTTTCATGCGGCACGTGGCGATCGTCGGATCGGGACCCGCCGGCTATTACAGCGCGGAGGCGCTCCGAAAGGCACTCGGCGAAGGCGTCCAGATCGACATGATCGACCGGCTTCCGGTGCCCTACGGCCTGATCCGCTTCGGCGTGGCGCCCGATCACCAGTCGATCAAGGCGGTCTCCAAGCGCTACGAAAAGGTGGCGCTGTCGCCCGGCGTCCGCTTCGTCGGCAATGTCAC
>DASVUO010000288.1:0-7732 GCA_036386995.1 Allosphingosinicella sp.
AATGGAGCCGCGCTTCGCGGCCATTGCTGGACATCAGCATAAGGGCATCCGCCTCGTTCAGAACAATTTCGGCTGCTCGCCGGTCGACGGCGGGCGATAAGCCGGGCGGCGCGGCCGCTCAACCCCCTCCCCCACTGTGGCATCCACGGCACCGTCGGCGAAGTGGAGACGAAGCGCCCGCGCCGACTTGGCAGTGGCGGCGGACATAAGCGTGTGACCGTTCTTATCCTCGACCCGAGCATAGCCGCGCTCGAGCGGTTTGTTGGGATGGGCAAGCTGCGCCACCCGCCAAAGCGCATCGAGCCGCTCGCGTCCGCGCCGGTGCGCGGCGGCAAGCAGGTTCGGGCGAAGCGCGCCGGCAGCCCGGCCGAGTTCGCCGCGGGCATGGCTGAGGCGGCCGCCCAGCGCGCGGGGAAGCCGCTCGGACAGCTCGTCGAGCCTCTGGCGCTGCGGAGCGAGAAGCTGCTCGCGTTCCGGGAAACGGTGGAGCGCCGTTTCCAGCCGCTCAGTGAGCCGCTCCACCCCCTTGCTGGTGCAACGATGCATGCGCTGTCCGGCTTCGCGAAGCTGGGCGATCAGCTCGCTCCTGACCGGCACCGCCATTTCGGCGGCGGCCGTCGGGGTGGGCGCGCGGACATCGGCGGCGAAGTCGGAAAGCGACGTGTCGGTCTCGTGGCCGACAGCGGAGATGGTGGGGATCGAGCAGGCGGCGACGGCGCGGACCACTTCCTCTTCGTTGAACGCCCACAAATCCTCGATCGAGCCCCCGCCGCGCGCGACGATGACAAGGTCGGGGCGTGGCACCGGACCGCCGGGCTGGAGCGCATCAAAGCCGCGCACCGCCGCTGCGACCTGCGCCGCCGCGGTTTCGCCCTGCACCTGCACCGGCCAGACGATCACATGGCACGGGCAGCGGTCCTCCAGCCGGTGAAGGATGTCGCGGATCACTGCGCCGGTGGGCGACGTGACTACGCCGATCACCTTCGGCGCGAACGGCAGCCGCTGCTTGCGCTCGGCATCGAACAGTCCTTCGGCGGCGAGCGCGCGGCGGCGCTTGTCGAGGAGCGCCATCAAAGCGCCTTGGCCGGCAAGCTCGAGCCGCTCGATCACAATCTGGTAGCGCGAGCGGCCGGGGTAAGTGGTGAGCTTGCCGGTGGCGATCACCTCCATGCCGTCCTCGGGCCGGAACGGAAGCGCGGCGGCGTTCGCCTTCCACAGCACGCCGTCGATCACCGCCTTGTCATCCTTAAGGCACAGGTAGCAGTGGCCGGACGCGGCGCGCTTCCAGCCGCTGACTTCGGCCCGAACCCGTACATAGCCGAACGCATCCTCGACGGTCCGCTTCAGCCGCATCGAGAGCTCGGACACCGAAAGGGCCGGCGCGTTGTCGCCCGGGGTTTCGGTTGCTAGGAGCCGCGCATCTTCAAAGGGAAAGTCGTTCATGAATGTCCTGCTGCTTGGCTCCGGCGGCCGCGAACATGCGCTTGCCTGGAAGCTCGCGCAATCGCCCCGGCTCGGCAAATTGTTCGCCGCGCCGGGCAATCCGGGCATAAACGAGCACGCCGCCTTGGTCGATCTCGACGCTTCCGATCACCGCGCGGTTGTGGACTTTTGCCGCAGGAACTCGGTGGAGCTGGTGGTGATCGGCCCGGAAGCGCCCCTCGTGGACGGCCTTGCCGACAATCTGCGCACTTTGGGCTTCGCCGTCTTCGGACCGAACCGGGTGCCGGCGCAGTTGGAAGGCTCGAAGGGCTTCACCAAGGATCTTTGCGCGCGCCACAATATCCCGACCGCCCGCTACGCCCGCGCCTCCGACCGGCTGGCGGCGGAAGCGGCGCTCGGCGAGTTTGCGCTGCCGGTTGTGATCAAGGCGGACGGCCTCGCGGCGGGAAAAGGCGTGGTCATTGCCGAGACCGCGGATGAAGCCGAAGCCGCGGTGCGCGACATGTTCGACGGGAGCATGGGCGCGGCCGGCACGTCGCTGGTGATCGAGGAATTCCTGGAGGGCGAGGAAGCAAGCTTCTTCGCACTCACCGACGGCACGGCGATCGTTTCCTTCGGGTCCGCGCAGGACCACAAGCGCGTCGGCGACGGCGACGTCGGGCCGAACACCGGCGGCATGGGTGCGTACAGCCCCGCCTCCATCCTGACTCCCGAGCTCGAGGCGCGGGCGATGGACGAGATCGTCCGCCCCACGGTGGAAGCGCTTGCCGACCAGGGCACACCCTACTCCGGCGTCCTCTACGCCGGGCTGATGCTGACCGCCGACGGCCCCAAGCTGATCGAATATAATGCCCGCTTCGGCGACCCTGAGTGCCAGGTGCTGATGATGCGCCTGGAAGGCGACCTGCTCGATCTCCTCGACAAAACTGCGCGTGGCCGGCTCGCTGAAGCTGAGCCGGTGCGGATGAGGGAAGGCGCGGCTTTAACGGTGGTGATGGCGGCGAAGGGCTACCCAGGCACGCCCGAAAAGGGCGGCGCCATCGGCGGGCTTACAGAGGCGGAGGCGAAGGGGGCGAAGGTTTTCCACGCCGGCACCGCGCTCGCAGGCGACACGTTGGTCGCGAACGGCGGCCGGGTGCTGAACGTCACCGCGCTCGGCGCCACCGTGTCCGAAGCCCGCGACAAAGCCTATGCGGCGGTGAAGGCCATCGACTTCCCCTCCGGCTTCTTCCGAAGCGATATCGGCTGGCGGGAGGTGGCGCGAGAGCGCTGATTTGCTATTCGTGAAAACCGTTCGGGAGGAAAAGCATGCGTGCACCAGTGAAGTTCCTGATCGGTCTCGCCCTGGCGCTGCTTGTCGGCTGGGCCTGGCACGGACCGGCGGGCAACGGCGAAAAGCTTGCGGGCCGGATCGAGAATGACCTGCGCAACCTCGTCGCCCAGGCGAAGCTGCCCGCTATTGCCGCCCGGATCGAGCGCAATCCCTTGAGCCGCAACGCGGTGATCTCCGGCACCGCCAACGATCTCCAGCGCGAAGGGCTCGGCAGCCAATTCGGGGTCAAGGATTACGCCCGCGCCACGCCCGGCATCGGCAACGTCCGTTGGGACGACGAGCCGGCGGGCTTCTCCCTCCCGCTGCTTGCCGAAACGCTGGCGGTGACGGCGCTGGCTTACGCGTTAGGCTTCGGCCTCGCCGCCTTGCTGTTCAACCGGCGCCGTCGCACCAGCTTCCTCGATTAAGGACCAGGCCGATGTGGACCGTTGCAACCACCTACCCCATTCTTCTCTCCATTGCCGCCGCGATCGGCGTCGCCACCGCCTGGTGGGCGCGGCGCCCGCGCCTCGACTGATCTGGAAGGACCTTCATGAACTTCGACACCAATACACTTCTGATCGTCGTCGGCGCGCTCGTCGCGCTGCTGATCCTGTTCGCGCTTCTCAAGGGCCGCAAGAACTCCGCCGACGGCGTTGCACCGGCCGGTGAAGAAGGCCGCGCGATCACCGACGAGGGCGCCGCTGCGGCGCGCGATGTCGCCGGCGAAATCCTCGGCGTCGACTGCAACCTCGACATCCCCGCCGCCGATGGCCCGCCGGACAATCTCCAGACCATGAAGGGCGTGGGGCCCAAGCTCGCAAGCCAGCTCAACGAAGCCGGCATCACCCGCTTCGACCAGCTTGCGGGCCTTTCCTCCGCCGAGCTCGGCATGCTGGACGCAAAGATGGGCGCCTTCCAGGGCCGGCTGGAGCGGGACCGGGTGCAGGAGCAGGCGCGCTTCCTCGCACGTGGCGACCGAGACGGCTACCAGGCGATCTTCGGCAAGCTAGGCGGCGGCGCCTAAGCTGGCGCGCCGCGGCGGCGGCGGACGATCTCGCTGGCCAGCAATTTGTCGATCTTGAAGCCGTCCATGTCGACGATTTCAAACCGCCAGCTGCCGAAATTGAAGCGCTCGCCGACCTCCGGAATGTGCTTCAGAACGGACAGAGCGAAGCCCGCCGCTGTCGCATAATCGCGGTCCTCGGGCAGGTTGAGGCCAAGCTGATCGGCAAGCGCGTCCGCGGGAAGCGAGCCTGACACCCACCAGCTTCCGTCGTCCCGCTCCACCAAGGGCGGATCGGTGCCCTCCTCCGCGTCCGAGGCGAACACGCCGGCAAGCGCGGAGAGCAGATCGGCCGGAGTGACGATCCCTTCGAAATGGCCATATTCGTCGTGCACGAAGGCCATCGGCACGTCGGCGTCGCGAAGCACGGCAAGCGTGTCCATCGCGTCCATCTGGTCCGGCACCACCGGCGCCTCGCGCATCAGCGCGCGCAGGTCGAGCGGCTGATCGTCAATCAAGGCCGAGACGATGTCGCGGGCCTGGACGACGCCGACGAGCTTGTCGACCGAGCCTTCCGCCACCGGCAGGCGGCTGTGCGGCATGGAGCGAAGCGCGTCGCGGATCTCCTCCGGCGACGCCTCGATGTCGACCCAATCGACCTCGGTGCGCGGAGTCATCACCTCGCGGGTCGGACGGTCGGCGAGGCGGACCACGCCAGAGATGATCGCCCGCTCATATTCCTCGAGCACGCCCGCGCTATGCGCTTCGGCGACCACCAGATGGAGTTCCTCGGCGGTGACGGCGTTGGACTCCTCGCGCCGGAGGCGGAGGAGGCGGAAGATCAGCGCGCTGGTTTTGTCGAGCAGCCAGACCAAGGGGGCGGTGGCGCGGGCGACGAGGCGCATCGGCGGCGCCATCACCGAGGCGATCCCCTCCGGCGCGCGCAGGGCGAATTGCTTGGGCACCAGCTCGCCGATCACCAGCGAAGCGTAGGTGGTGATGATGATCACGATGGTGAAGCCGATCGTCTGCGCCGTCTCCGGCGCCACACCGAGGAGCGCGATCCGCTGACCGGTGGGCCCGCCGAGGCTGGAGCCTGAGTAGGCGCCGGCGAGGATGCCGATCAGGGTGATCCCGATCTGCACGGCGGAGAGGAAGCGGCCGGGATCGTCGGCGAGGTCCAGCGCCGTCTGCGCACCGCGCCGGCCGTTCTTGGCCATCGCCTTGAGCCGCGGCTTGCGCGACGAGACGATGGCAAGCTCGGCCATCGCGAATACGCCGTTCAGCCCGATAAGCAGCAGGATGACGACTAGGTCGAACCAGGGAAATGGCGGAAGGGGGGCGGTTGGCGGCATGGCGCGGTTCCGTCCTTAGCGCGGAGGCTCCACCCGCCACAACAACTTCCGTTGGCTGCCGGCAAAGGCCGCGAAATGGAACGAAGCGCGGCGGCGGGCGGTTAAAAGGGCGGTTTCAAGAGACCAGACCCCCATCGGGAAAAGGATCACGTATGCGTATCAACAACCGAATCGTCGGCGCCGTCGCCGCCGCAGCCTTGCTATCCACCACCGCCGCCTGCGTCACCAATCCAGAGACCGGCAAGCGCGAAATTTCACAAAAGGGCGCCATCGGCGGCGTCCTGGGCGCCGTCGCCGGCTACTTCGCGGGCGACATCATCGGCGGCAAGCGCGACCGCACCGAACGCGCGATCGGCGCGGGCGTCGGCGCCGTCGCCGCCGCCGCGATCGGCACTTATATGGACCGTCAGGAAGCGGAACTTCGCCGCAAGACGCAGGGCACCGGCGTGGTCGTCGAGCGCGACGGCGACGAATTGGTCCTCACCATGCCGGCCGGGATCACCTTCCCGATCAACAGCTATGAGATCCAGCCGCAATTCTATTCCACGCTGGAACAGGTCGCGCAGACCTTGGTGACCTATCCGTCGACCCTGATCGACGTTTACGGCCACACCGACCCGTCGGGCGGCGATGCGATCAACATCCCGCTGTCGAAGAACCGCGCCGAATCGGTTGCCAATTATCTGAGCCAGCGCGGCGTCAACCGCACCCGCATCGCAACGCAGGGCTTCGGCTCCAGCCAGCCGATCGCAAGCAATGCGACGGAAGCAGGCCGCCAGCAGAACCGCCGCGTCGAGCTTCGCGTCGTGCCGATCGAACAGGGCCAATAAGCCCCGTCCTCGAACCGAAGGAGGCGCCGGAGCGATCCGGCGCCTTTTTCGTGGGCGTTTGCCTGCCGTTCAGCGCTCCCGTGGCAAAGCTTGAAGCTATGATCGCGGCACTTCCCCTTCGCAGAGACCGCGCGGCCGCCGCGCTGGGGGCGGCGCTGTTCCATCTGCTGCTTGGCTACCTCCTGCTCATCGGCCTGCGCGGCGACTTCGGCTTAAAGGAGCCAGCCGAGAGCCTGAAGCTGATCACCCTTGAAGAGCTTCCGCCGCCGCCGCCGGTGGTCGCCATTCCCGACAAGCCGACGCAAAGCGAGGAAGGCGCCGCCGCGCCGCCCAGCCGAAAGGCGAACCCCTCGCCGATCGTCGCGCCCCGGACGCCGCTGCCGGTCCCGCCCGTTCTGCCGACGGTGGACAAGCCGGTGCCGGTGCCGCCGGGCAGCGCCGCAAGTGCGGGCGTGGCGACCGTCGACGGCCTCGGATCGGGCACCGGCGGCGAGGGCGCGGGCTCTGGGAGCGGCGGCTCGGGCTTGGGCAGCGGCGGCGGCGGTGCGCGGGCGGCGCAGCGGGTCAGCGGCGCGCTCGCCAACCGCGACTACCCCCACGCGGCCCTTCGTACCCGCGCCGAAGGCAGCGTCGCGGTGCGCTTCACGATTCGCAGCGACGGCCGCGTGGAGGACTGCCGCATCCTCCGCTCCAGCGGCCACCCCGAACTCGACGAAACCACCTGCCGCCTGATCGAGAAGCGCTTCCGCTACCGCCCGGCGCTGGACCGCTCCGGCCGCCCGATTGCCGCAAGCGAAGCCAAGACCTTCGACTGGTATCTGCCGCCCGCGCCTTAGCCCCGGCGGGTTCGGAAGAAGTCCTTCAGCATCGCGCCCGCTTCCTCCTCCAGGATGCCGCCATACACCTGCGGCGCGTGGTGGCAGGTCGGCTGGGCGTAGAGGCGCGGGCCGTGCAGCACCGCGCCGCCTTTGGGATCGGGCGCAGCGAAATAGAGGCGGGCGATTCGGGCAAGGCCGATCGCCCCCGCGCACATTGCGCAAGGCTCAAGCGTCACCCACAGATCGCATTCGTCGAGGCGGGAGGTGCCGAGCTTCTCGCCCGCGGCGCGGAGGGCGGCGATTTCGGCATGGGCGGTGGGGTCGCTCCCCGTCCGCATCGCGTTGCACGCCGACGCGACAACCTCCCCGCCGCGAGTCACCACCGCGCCGACCGGCACTTCCCCCGCTTGGGCGGCAGCTTGGGCCTCGGCAAGCGCGAGGCGCATCGGATCGGCGAAGGAACGAACCATCGCCTGCGCTGCTAGCGCGTGGCGCGCCTTGGCGAAAGAACCCGGCTTACTGGCCGTTCGCCGTTTCGCCGCCTTTGTCGATGCTGACGCTCGGCACTTCGATTTGGCGGGTGGTGGTGCCGACGGTGGGCACCTGGACGTTGGCCGGAGAGGTTCCGACTTCGACATCGTTGACCTTGAGGTCGATCCGCGGCGCCTGCGCCTGCTGGGTCTGGGTGATGTCGACGAGCCCGGTTGCCACCGCCGCGATTGCGAGAACGATGAGCAGGGCGACAATGAGTAGGATCGCGCGTAACATGGATCAGCCTTTCCCCGTGTGATTCGATAACGGACCTAGGGCAGTTCGGTTGCACAACCGCAACGATCTCTTTTGCCGCGCCCGCGGCGGCTAGCGGTTGACGCAAGCTGCCATTGACGCTATCCGCGCCCCCGCTTTACCGGGCTTTTTTGCCCCGCTTCAATCAGGACGAGAACCATGTCGCGCATTTGCGAACTGAC
>DASVUO010000289.1:0-7030 GCA_036386995.1 Allosphingosinicella sp.
GCGGGCAACCTCCTCGTCCTCCGCACCCCGCCGGGGTCCGCCCACCTCGTCGGCCTTGCGCTCGACCAGGCCAAGCTCCCCGAGATCGCCGGAACGATCAGCGGCGACGACACCTTGTTCATCGCCCTTCGCGACGGAGTCGTGCCCGGCATCATGGCGGAGCGTTTCCGCAAGCTTTCCCAGGAGTAACCATGTCGCTTCCCCCGCCGCCCAAGAAGGTCGTGCTCGCTTATTCGGGCGGCCTCGACACCTCGATCATCCTGAAGTGGCTGCAGACCGAATATGGTGCGGAGGTGGTGACCTTTACCGCCGATCTCGGCCAAGGCGAGGACATCGCCCCCGCACGCGCCAAGGCGGAGCTGCTCGGCATCAAGCCGGAGAACATCTTCATCGAGGATGTGTGCGAGGAGTTCGTGCGCGACTACGTGTTCCCGATGTTCCGGGCGAACACGGTGTATGAGGGCCTCTACCTGCTCGGCACCTCCATCGCCCGCCCGCTCATCGCCAAGCGCCAGATCGAGATCGCCCGCCAAGTGGGTGCCGACGCGGTGTGCCACGGGGCAACCGGCAAGGGGAATGACCAGGTCCGCTTCGAGCTGGGCTATTACGCGCTGGAGCCGGACATCCGCGTCGTGGCGCCGTGGCGGGAGTGGGAGTTCGGAAGCCGCGAAGCGCTGATCCGCTTCGCCGAGGAGCATCAGATCCCGATCTCCAAGGACAAGCGCGGCGAGGCGCCGTTCTCGATCGACGCGAACCTTCTGCACTCATCCTCCGAAGGAAAGGTGCTTGAGGACCCGTCGGTGGAAGCGCCGGAATATGTTCACCAGCGCACCATCTCGCCGGAGGACGCGCCGGACAAGGCGACGGTGATCCAGATCGGCTTCGAAGGCGGCGACCCGGTGTCGATCGACGGCGAGTATCTGTCGCCTGCCGCTTTGCTGACCCGCCTAAACGACCTCGGCCACGACAACGGCATCGGCCGGCTCGATCTCGTCGAGAACCGCTTCGTCGGAATGAAGTCGCGCGGGGTCTACGAGACGCCCGGCGGGACGATCCTGCTCGCCGCCCACCGCGGCATTGAATCGATCACGCTCGATCGCGGGGCGGCGCATCTCAAGGACGAGATCATGCCGCGCTACGCGAGCCTGATCTACAACGGCTTCTGGTTCTCGCCGGAGCGCGAGATGCTCCAGGCGCTGATCGACAAGAGCCAGGAGCATGTCTCCGGCACCGTGCGGATGAAGCTCTACAAGGGTAATGCGACGGTTATCGGCCGCGAAAGCGCGCTGGCGCTGTACGACCAGGATCTGGTGACGTTTGAGGAAGGCAGCTCGAGCTACGACCAGCGGGACGCGGCGGGCTTCATCAAGCTCAATGCGCTGCGGCTCAGGATTGGCGCGGCGCGGGCGCGGCGGGGGTAACCGCCGCCACCTGCTCCTTCACCCGCTCCGGCGCAGTGCCGCCGTAGCTGGTGCGGCTGCGCACTGAAGCGTCGACAGTCAGCACTTCGTAGACGCTGGCGTCGATGCGCGCATCGATCTCCTGAAGCGCTTCGAGCGGCAGCTCAGCCAAGGCGACGCCCCGCTCCTCCGCGAGCTTCACTGCGCGGCCGGTGATGTGGTGCGCCTCGCGGAACGGCACGCTGGCCGCGCGCACGAGCCAGTCTGCAAGATCGGTGGCGGTGGCGAAGCCGGCTTCGGCGGCGGCGCGCATGCGGTCGGCGCGGAACTCCGTCGTCTCCACCATCCCGGCAAGCGCCTGGAGGGACAGCATGAGGAGGTCGTGCGCTTCGAAGACCGGCGGTTTGTCGTCCTGCATGTCCTTCGAATAAGCGAGCGGCAGGCCCTTCATGGTCATCACCAACGCCGTCATCGCGCCGGCGATGCGGCCGCTATGGCCTCGCACCAGCTCCGCCGCGTCGGGATTGCGCTTCTGCGGCATGATCGAGGAGCCGGTGGAGAAAGCGTCGGGCAGGCTGACGAAGCCAAAGGGCTGGCTCGCCCAGATGATCAGCTCTTCTGCCAGCCGCGAAAGGTGCAGGCTGCATTGGGTCGCCGCCATCAGGTAGTCGAGCGCGAAGTCGCGGTCGGAGACGCTGTCGAGGCTGTTTGCGGTGGGCCGGTCGAAATCGAGAGCGGCCGCAACGGCGTGGCGATCAATTGGGAAGCTGGTGCCGGCCAAGGCCGCCGCGCCGAGCGGACATTCGTTCAGTCGCACCCGCGCGTCCGCGAAGCGGGAGCGGTCGCGGCGCAGCATCTCGTGATAGGCCATGAGGTGGTGGCCGAGGGTGACCGGCTGCGCGGACTGGAGGTGGGTGAAGCCGGGCATTACCGTCTCCGCATGCTCCTCCGCCCGCGCGGCGAGCACGGCCTGGAAGGCGGCGAGCGCCGCGTCCACTTCGTCTATGGCGGAGCGCACCCAGAGCTTGAAGTCGGTCGCCACTTGATCGTTGCGCGAGCGGGCGGTGTGGAGGCGCCCAGCCACCGGCCCGATCAGCTCGGCGAGCCGCGCTTCGATGTGCATGTGGATATCTTCAAGCGCCTGGTCTTCTGGAACGCCGTTCGCGTGGTATTCGGCCGCGACCTGATCGAGGCCGTTCGCGATGGTGGCCGCGTCTTCGGCGGAAACAATGCCCTGCGCACCGAGCATCGCGACATGGGCCTTGGACGCGCGGATGTCTTCGCGCCAGAAGCGCTTGTCGAAGCCGATCGAAGCGTTGATCTCGCGCATCAGCGCCGACGGCCCACCGCCGAAGCGGCCGCCCCACATCAGGTTCGAAGGCTTGGTGTCGTCAGCGATGGCGAGTCTCCCTGCCGGTTCAATCAAAATGCGGGCGCTTCAAAGAAGTGTTTGGCGCGAAAGGTCCCAAAGGTCGCACTCGTGGTGAGTGTTTCGCGTGTACCCCGGCCGCCAGTTCCGCCGTCCATCGCTCCCCTTCCCTCGTCACGGCCTCCTTATGGCAGGTCGCGGCGATGTAGGAAAATGCCTACGCGGCAGCCTTCATCGGCTGGATGACCTGGGCGGCGAAGCGGTCCATTTCTTCGGCTTGCGGGCTCATCTGGAGGAGGAGGAGGTCGAGGCCCACCTCCTCATATTCCGCAATGCGCTCCTGGAGCTGCTCGGGCGTGCCGACGAAGTTGGGGCGGAGGCCGCGGTTCGACACGCTATATTCCTGAAGCTTGAGCTCACGCTCCAGCTCGGTGCCCGACAGCCATTGTTCGAAATTGTCGAACCCCTTGGGGGGCTTCGGCGGCAGCTGGGTGATTCGCTCCAGCTCGCGCTTCGCCTCCGCCTCGCTGTCGCGAACGATGGCGTAGGCAGCCATGCCGAACTGCATGCGCCCGCCGCCGGCAGCCTCGCGCCGCTCCGTCATGTCGGCGATCTTGGGCGCGATTGCTTCCACCGGGTCGCCGTGCATCACGTAAGCGTCGCACTGCGTCGCGATCATCGTCTTGGCCGCTTCGCTTTCGCCGCCGGCGTAGATCGCCGGGCGGGGCTTGGAGACTGGCTTCGGCTCGCAGATCGCGTCCTTGAGCGTGTACCGCTCGCCTTCGAAGGAGAAGCGTTTTTCGCTCCACAGGCCGCTCACCACCTTCAGCCACTCGGAGGTGCGGCCGTAGCGGTCGTCATGCTGGTCGAAGGGCAGGCCGTATTGCGTGGCTTCGTCCGCCCACCAGGAGGAGACAACGTTGAGCGCAAGCCGGCCGTTGGAGATGTTGTCGATGTTCGCCGCCTGCTTGGCGAACAAAGCCGGCTGGTGGAAGTTCGGGCGAACGGCGACCATCAGCTCGATGCTCTGCGTCACTGCCGCCAGAGCCGCCGCAGTTGACCAGGCGTCGAGCGCCGGCTCCTCCACGCCCTTGATGTCGTTCAGGTTCAGCTCGGCGATCAGCGACAGGTCCCAGCCGGTCTCCTCCGAACGCAAAGTGAGGCGGCGGACATAGTCCCAGCTTGCCTCCATGCCTTCGTCCTGGATGTTGCGGAGCCAGCCGCCGAAGACGGGCATCCAATAGCCGAAACGCATGGGGTTACTTCCTTGCCTGGATGGCGGCTTCGAGCGCGTCGATCAGCCGTTCGTGAGGGTCCCAGCCGAGCACGTCCAGCGGCTTGGCGACGAAGTTGGAAAGGGCGTTGATGTCGTAGAAGCGCGCCGCGCCGTCGCGGTCGTCGATCACCATTTCGACGCCGCCGACGTCCAGACCGGCGGCCTGCGCGATCTTTTCGGCGGCTTCGATGAATTCGACGGGCGGCGTGACCGCAGCCATTCGGATCGGGCCGCGCGTGATAGCGCAGGCGTCGGCAGGGCACAGATCGAAATTGTCGCCGCCGCTTTCCACCTCGATGGCGTAGAGAAACCGGCCGCCGAGCGTCTCGATGCGCAGGATCGAGCCGCCGCGCGGCGGCACGTAATCCTGGATGAGGAGGACGTTGTCGACACTCTCCGGCACGGTGCGGTCGGCGATCGACTGGGCAAGCTCCTCGCGCGAGGAATAGCGCACGATACCGGCGCCGGAACCGCCGAGGTTCGCTTTCACAAGCAGCGGGTAGGCCATGGCGTCGGCGGCGGCGACGAGGTCGGCGCGGCGGTGTACGACGCGCGTCTCCGGGATCTGGTAGCCCAAGCCGCTGATCAGCGAGAGCTGGCGCGCCTTGGAAGTGTCGACGCCGAGCACCTCCGCGCCGTTCAGCACCGTCGCGCCGCGCGCCGCCCAGTGAGCGAGCAGGCTTTGCGCATAGAAGATGCCGTGCTCCGCCTCGCGCAGGAAGCCGGACATGGCGACGCGGCTGAGGATAACCGGCGCGGGCGGATCGCCGGCCACCGGATCGAAGCTGTGATCGGTGAGCAGCACCTTCGAATAGGAGATGCCGCGGCGGTCGAGCGCTGCCCACAGCGGCTCGAACCACTGGGGATGCTCGTAGAGGATTGCGAGATCGGTCATGAAGGCGCGCATGTGTGGGCGGAGGCGCGCGATTTCAAACGGAAAAGCGCCGCGCCGGGTCTCGTGGAGCCAAACTAGCGCAGCCGCGGCCTTCGCATCGATCCTGCCATCCGCATCGCCGTGCGAAGCCCCGCCGCCGCCGCGTGGAACGGCAGGGTCAAAGGCTGGGTCTGCGCCTGAAGGAGCAGGCTGGTGCGGCGGACGTTGACCGACTGGCTTCCGTCCACCCGCCCGTCCGAGCGTGGCTCGTAAAGGTTGTCGCGCGCTTCCGGCTCGCCGGGATCGCCGCGCTTCTGCTGCGCAGAGACGCCCATGCGCTCCATCGCCAGATCGGTGAGGCGCGGCGCGAACTTGCCCATCAGCGAGATCAAAAGCCCACCGCCGCCGACATAGATCTGCCGTCGCGGCGTTTCGCAGGCGAACAGGATCGCCTTCGCCACCAGCCGCGGATCGTAAAGCGGCGGCGGCAGGCGCGGCGGCGCGTTCATGTAGTTGCGGGCGTGTTCGGGATAGGGCGTGTCGATCGAGCCCGGCTTGATCAGGGTGACGTTGATGGGAACGCCGTCGCGCTCCAGCTCCATGCGGAGTGCATCGGTCGCCGCCTGCACCGCGTGCTTGGACGCGGAATAGGGCCCTTGGAGGATCATGGAGCGGTCGGAGAGGACCGAGCCGATGTTGACGATGCTACCGCCGCCGCGGGTCCGAAGGTGGCGGGCGGCGACGCGGGAGCCCATCAGCACACCGAAATAGTTCACGTCGAAGATGCGGCGATGGTCTTCCATCGTCACCTCCTCGACCGAGCCGTAGGTCGCCGCGGCGGCGTCGTTCACCCAGCTGTCGAAACCGCCGAAAGTATCCACGGCTGTGGCGGCAATGCGCTCGATATCGTCTTCATCGGCAACATCCGCGGCGCAGATTGCCACACGGCCGCCGATGCTGCGCAAGTCGGCGGCGATCCGCTCGAGCGCTTCTTCGTTGCGGGCGGCGAGCACCACCGCTGCGCCGCGCCGGACTGCGCCCTGGGCGGCGGCGAGGCCGTTGCCGCTGGTCGCGCCGGTGATCACCACCACCTGGCGCGACAGCGGCTTGAGGTTCGGGCGCATGCCTAGACGGCCGGGCCGCCGGCGCTTGCGCCGCTGATCCCCTTCACATTCTCGCCGACTTCCTCGTCATACTTCTCGAAGTCGGCCGTGGTCGGCGTTTGCTGGCCTTGCTGCGCCTGCTCGCCTTCCGAAGCTTCCTCGCGGGCGTGCTGCTGTTGTTTGGCCTGGGCTTCGGCGGCGCGGAACGGGTCTTTTTCGTCAACCATGATGCGTTGCTCCTTCGTGCCCGGAAGAACGGGCCGCGGAGCGAGGCAGTTCCTACGGGCTTTGTACCGCCCCTAGTCCAGGGTGAGCAGATAACGCTGGCGAAGCGCGTCGAGCGGCTGGAGCGAACCCTCCCATTCCATGTGCCAGAAGGTCCAGCCGTTGCAGGACGGCGCGCCCTGCACCGAAGCGCCGATCTTGTGAATCGAGCCCTGCTCCCCCTCCCGCTCGATCGAGCCGTCCGCGCAGACGGTCGCTTGCCAGCGGCCCTTGGCGTCCGTGAGAAGCGTGCCCGGCGCGATCCAGCCGGTTTCGACCAGCGATCCGAACGGCACCTTGGGCGCGGTGCGCTTGGACGCCATCGTCTTCATCGCGCTTTCGTCGAGCTCGAGGGTGGAGTCGATCCGCTCGCGCGCCACCTTCACGTAACGCTTCTCGCGCTCGATGCCGATCCAGTTGCGGCCCAGGCGGCGGGCGACGGCGCCGGTGGTGCCGGTGCCGAAGAACGGATCGAGGACGACGTCGCCCTTGTTGGTGCAGGCGAGCAGCACCCGGTACAGCAAAGCCTCCGGCTTCTGGGTGGGATGGGCCTTGCCGCCCCCTTCCCCCTTCACCCGCTCGCCGCCCGAACAGATCGGAAGCAGCCAGTCGGAGCGCATCTGGAGTTCGTCGTTCAGCGCCTTCCTGGCGCGGTAGTTGAAGGTGTAGCGGCTGTCTTCGCTCCGGCTCGCCCAGATCAAAGTTTCATGCGCGTTGGTGAAGCGGGTGCCGCGGAAGTTCGGC
>DASVUO010000290.1:0-10050 GCA_036386995.1 Allosphingosinicella sp.
AGAAACGGGCGGAGGACGAGGTCTACATTTGCCGCGCCGGGGAAATGCCTTATGCGTGGGGAGGGACCGCAGCGGTCTATCCACACAGGGGGTAAAATTGCCAATCGAAGCGGCGATGATCTGGAATGAGCCGAACAACAAATCGCATTGGGATCCGGAAATAGACCCCGAATGGACGATGTTCGGCGACACGGTGATCGCCGCGGCCAAGGCGATCCACAACGTCAACCCGGCGGTGAAGCGCGTACTCGGCGGCATCTCGCCGATCGACCCCTTCTTCGTCCAGCGCCTCGCAAACTACGGCGTGCTAGACCACCTGGAAGTGATCGCCGTCCACGGCTTCCCGCTCGACTGGAATCTGTGGCCGATCAACGACTGGCCGCAAAAGATCGCGGAGATCGAAGCGGTGGCGCAGGGCAAGGAAATCTGGGCCACCGAGGTCGGCGTCGGCAGCTTCGGCGCGGAGGAAGTCCAGGTTTTCGGAGTCGACCGCACCGCCGAGCTGCTGCTCGGCCGGGTCCCGCGCTTGTTCTGGTATTCACTGTTCGACCTTCCGCACGAATGGGGCGCCACCACGCGCCACAAGGAAGCGGAAGGATCGAGCTATTATCGCCATTTTTACATGGGCTTGATCAAGGAAGACGGTACGCCGAAGCTTGCCTTGGAGCATTTCGCAAGGCACACCCCCGCGATGGGCATCATGCAATGGTTCCACTTCGAAGATCCTAGGCTCGATTCCGCCGTCGCGTGGATGAAGCGCCTCGGCGTCACCCATCTGCGCACCGGCCTTTCTTGGGCGGACAGCTACCGTCCCGGCTGGGAAGCCTGGTTCGACCGGCAGATGGAAGCGTTGGAAGACTTTGACACAACGGTGACCTTCTGCTTCACGCCCGAGCATGAGGGGATCCAACCCCACCACACCAGCCCGCCGAGAGATCCGATGTATTTCGCCGACTTCTGCGCCCGCATGATCGAGCGCTATGCCCCCGCCCAGACCGCACAGGCGGCCGCCTGATGAGCCTCCACGATCCGCAGGGCGAGATTCGCGTCGCCATCATCGGCGTCGGCAATTGCGCCAGCTCGCTCGTGCAGGGGCTCGCTTATTACCAGAATGGCGGCGCCAACGAGCAGATCGGGCTGATGCATTGGGACCTTGGCGGCTATCGCCCCAAGGACATCAAGGTCGTCGCCGCCTGGGACATCGACCAGCGCAAGGTCGGCAAGGATGTCGGCGCCGCGATCTTCGAGAAACCCAACTGCACCACCGTCTTCTGCGGCCACGTGCCGGAAGCCGGCGTAACGGTGGAAATGGGCCGGACGCTTGACGGTTTCTCCGAGCACATGGCCGAGACCCGCGATGACCGCACCTTCTTGGTCTCGGATGCCGAGCAGCCGAACAAGGAAGACATCGTCCGCCGCCTGCGCGAATCGAACACGGACGTCCTCCTGAACTACCTGCCGGTGGGCAGCCAGGAAGCGACCGAATTCTACGCGGAATGCGCGCTCGAAGCGGGCGTCGCCTTTGTGAACAACATTCCGGTGTTTATCGCGTCCGACCCAGTCTGGGCGCAGCGCTTCGTTGATGCGGGCGTTCCGATCATCGGCGACGACATCAAGGCGCAGCTCGGCGCCACAATCGTTCATCGCGTGCTGACCGACCTGTTCGCCAAGCGCGGCGTCAAGCTCGACCGGACCTATCAGCTCAACACCGGCGGCAACACCGACTTCCTCAACATGTCGAACCGCAAGCGCTTGGCGTCCAAGAAAGTGTCGAAGACCGAAGCCGTCCAATCGGTCACAGACACGCGTCTGGACGACGAGAATATCCACATCGGCCCGTCCGACTACGTGCCGTGGCAGAACGACAACAAGGTGTGCTTCCTGCGCATGGAAGGCCGCATGTTCGGCGACGTGCCGCTGAACCTCGAGCTTCGCCTGTCGGTGGAGGACAGCCCGAATTCGGCTGGTGTCGCGATCGACATGATCCGCTGCGCCAAGCTCGCCAAGGACCGCGGCCTTTCCGGCCCGATCCACCCGGCGTCCGCCTATTTCTGCAAGCACCCGCCGATCCAGTCGACGGACGACGAAGCGCACACGCAGCTTGAAGCCTTTATCAACGGCTAAAGCCTTGATCCCTCTCCCGGCCCGCCGGGGGAGGACCTACCCCACTGCCACGTAGTCACCGTTGAGGTAGACCAGCGGCCGCACGTCCTCGCGTACGCGCACTTCCTCCACCACGCCGATAAAGATCGAGTGGGTGGCGAAGAGGTGGTGTTCGGTGCGGCGGCAGAGCAAAGCCGCCTGGGCGTCGAGCAGGCGCGGCGGGCGGGCGCAGTCGACCTCCCAGCCGGAGGCGAAGCGAAGCGCATGCTGGCGCCGATCGGAGAACATCCGGGCGATGTCCTCCTGATCGCGGTGGAGCACGTTGACGCAGAAATGCGACACGTCCGCCATCGAGCGGTGCATCGACGCGGAGCGGTTGATGCAGATCAAAAGGCTCGGCGGGTCCATCGACAAAGACGACATGGCGGTGGCGGTGATGCCCATCGGCGCGCCGTCCGTGCAGATGCTGATCACGTTCACCGTGGAGGCGACGCGCCGCATCGCCGCCTTGAAGCCGACGCCAACGTCCTGAATAGTCTCGCTCATCTTCCCGCCCCATGGCGGGGAAGCGCCGCGCTGGCAATGGTCCGACCCCGCGCGAGCATCAGCAGCAGCAGCAAACCTCGGATTTCGTTGGACATTTTGGCCGTTCGGATTATCATCCATGGCCATAAGGGGGATGGGGACATGCTCGACTTTCTGGCCGCGCCGGCGAACCTGCCGTTCGCCGTGTCGCTGACCGTGATGGTGCTGATCGGGCTCGTTGAAGCGCTCGGCCTCGGCGCAAGCGCCGCGCATCTCGACATCGACGCGGACGCCCATGCCGGCGACCTGCTCGGCTGGCTCGGCATCGGCCAGGTGCCGTTGCTGATGCTCCTCGTCGTCTTCCTCGCCGCTTTCGGGCTGATCGGCCTATCCGTGCAACAGGCGGTTGGGCCGTTTTCGCCCGGCATCGCTTCCGCCATCGCCGCGGCCATCGCCCTCCCCGTCACCGGCATCGGCGCGCGCGGCCTTGCCCGGATCATGCCGCGCGACGAGACCACCGCCGTGTCGCTCGACACCCTAGTTGGCAAGCGCGGCACGATCACAATCGGCACCGCCCGGCGCGGCTCGCCGGCGCAGGCGCGCGTCAGGGACGTCCACGGCCAGAGCCACTACGTCATGGTCGAGCCGCAGGAGGAAGAGCATCCCTTCGCCCAAGGCGAAACCGTGCTCCTCGTCCGCCGCGACGGCAACATCTTCACCGGCATCGGCGCCGCCGACGGCCTTACCCCGCACATTCACGAACAGCTCGAAGAGAGGCTGACACGATGACTTCAGGAGACAATCCAATGATCCAGCTGGCAATCTATGCGGGCATCGTGCTCGTTGCCCTTCTCACGCTCGGCCTCATCATCACCCGCCTGTACCGCCGCGCGACCAAGGAAATCGGCTTCGTGCGCACCGGCTTTGGGGGCGAAAAGGTCGTCATCAACGGCGGCGCGCTGGTGCTTCCGGTGCTTCACGAGACGATGCCGGTGAACCTCAACACCGTCCGCCTGGCGGTGGAGCGCAAGAATACGGACGCGCTGATCACGCTCGACCGCCTGCGCATCGACGTGAAGGCCGAATTCTACGTCCGCGTCCGGCCGGACCGGGAGTCGATCGCGATCGCCGCCCAGACGCTAGGTCTTCGCACCATGCACCCAGAGCATCTGAAGGAGCTTATCGAAGGCAAGTTCGTCGACGCCCTCCGCTCGGTTGCGGCGGGCATGACCATGAACCAGCTCCACGAGCAACGTTCGGAGTTCGTGCAAAAGGTGCAGCAGGTCTCCTCGGCCGACCTGGCGATGAACGGCCTGGAGCTGGAGAGCGTGTCGCTGACAGGCCTCGACCAAACCTCGATCGACCACTTTAACGCCAATAACGCGTTCGACGCCGAGGGCCTGACCAAGCTTACCGAACAGATCGAGCTTCGCCGCAAGGCGCGCAACGATATCGAGCAGGAAACGCGGGTGCAGATCGAGGCCAAGAACCTTGAGGCGGCGCGCAAGAGTTTCGAGATCTCTCGCGACACTGAATTCGCCCGACTCGAGCAGGAGCGTGAGGTGGAAGTGCGCCGCGCCGCGCAGAATGCCGAAGTAGCGCAGCAGCAGTCGGAGCGGCAGCGCGAGGCGGACGAAGCGCGGATCACCGCCAAGCGGCAGGTGGACAGCGCCCAGATCGAAGCCAATCGCGTGGTCGAGCAGGCCAAGATCGCGCAGACCCAGTCGCTGGAGATTGCCCGGCAGGAGCAGCAGATCGCCGTTCAGAACAAGAGCCGCGAGGAAAGCCAGGCCAAAGCCGAGGCCGACAAGGCGCGCGCCGAAGCGGTTGCCGCCGAGGAACGGGTCGGCACCGCCCGCGAGACGGAGGTCGCCGAGCGCGTAAAGCGGATCGAACTGATCGACGCCAGCCGCGAGGCCGAGCGTGCCGCCATCGGCATCCGCGTCCAGGCCGACGCCGAAAAGCAGGCCGCGGCCGACCGCGCTGAATCGATCCGTCTCGCTGCGCAGGGCGAGGCCGAGGCGGAGAAGCTCCGCTCGGAAGCTGCGCGAATCCGCTTCGAAGTGGAAGCGGCCGGCCAGCGCGCGATCAACGAGGCGGCCAACATCCTGTCGTCGGACCAGGTGTCGCTGCAGACTAAGGTCCAGCTCCTCAAGGTGCTTCCGGAGATCGTGCGTGAAGCGGCCAAGCCGATGGAAGCGATCGATTCGATCAAGATCGTGCAGGTCGACGGCTTGACCGGCAATGGCGGCGCTTCGGCGGCGGCGGGTGCCGGGGGCGCCGGGAGCAACGAGAACCTCGCGTCCAGCGCGGTCTCGGCGGCGCTCCGCTACCGCGCCCAGGCGCCGATCGTCGATGGATTGATGAAGGAGCTTGGCTTCGACGGCTCCAGCCTCGACAACATCGTTGCCGGGGCCGCTGCCCAAGGCGCCCCCGACCCGATCGTTGCCGTGCCGGTCGAGCCCAAAGCGGACTGATGCTTAACCTCCCTGTCGCGCCGCGCGGCAGGGAGGGCTAAGCCGCCGGCGTGACTTTTTACGACATCCTGATCGTCGGCGCCGGCCATGCGGGGGCGCAGGCGGCGATCCAGCTTCGGCAGCTGGGCTTTGCGGGCTCCATCGGCATGGCCGGCGCCGAGCCGGAGCTGCCGTATGAGCGGCCACCGCTTTCCAAGGAATATCTCGCCGGCGAGAAGGTGTTCGAGCGGATGCTGATCCGACCCGCGGCATTCTGGGCCGAGCGGCGGGTGGAGATCCTCACACGCACCCGCATCGTTGCCGTGAAACCGGAGGCGCACCGGGTGGTCACCGAGGATGGCCGCAGCTTCGGCTACGGCACGCTGATCTGGGCGGCGGGGGGAACGCCGCGGCGGCTGCGCTGCGAAGGCGGTGACCTTGCGGGCGTGCACGTCGTGCGCTGCCGGGCGGAGGTGGACGCGATCCTTGGCGAGCTTCCGCGCGCCCAGCGGGTGGCGGTGGTTGGCGGCGGTTATGTCGGGCTTGAGACGGCGGCGGCGTTGCGCGGGCTCGGCAAGGAAGTGGTGCTTCTGGAAGCGCTCGACCGGCTGCTTGCGCGGGTGGCGGGGCCGGAGATTTCGCGCTTCTACGAGGCGGAACACCGGGCGCGCGGGGTGGATGTGCGGCTCGGCGCTACCGTTGAGAGCATCGAGGGCGAGAATGGCCGGGCGGCGGCGGTTCGCCTGCTCGGCGGCGAGCGGATCGCGGCCGACATGGTGATCGTCGGCATCGGCATCGACGCCGCGGTGATGCCGCTCCTCCAAGCCGGGGCGGAGGGTGCGAACGGGGTGGATGTGGACGCCTTCTGCCGGACGAGCCTGCCGGACGTGTTCGCGGTCGGCGACTGCGCCGCGCACGAGAGTCTGTACGCGGGCGGGCTGAAGCTGCGCCTCGAATCGGTGCAGAACGCCCACGACATGGCGGCGACGGCGGCGCGGGCGATTGTCCGTCAGCCGGAATCGTACGGCGCGATGCCGTGGTTCTGGTCGAACCAGTACGATCTCAAGCTTCAGACGGTGGGGCTGTCGGTCGGCTATGACGAGACGGTGGTGCGGGGCCATCCGGCGAGCCGGAGCTTCTCGGTGCTGTACCTGCTCGCCGGGCGGGTGATCGCCCTCGACTGCGTCAATGCGACCCGCGACTACGTGCAGGGGCGCAAGCTGATCCTGGAGCGCACGGTCGTAGCGCCGGAGCGATTGGCGGACGTGACGGTCCCGCTAAAGGAACTTGGCTAAGCCCCTCCCGTCGCCCCAGCGAAGGCTGGGGCCCATGCTGAACCTCGACCCGCACTACCGCTTCCAGCTCAGCATGGATGCCAGCCTTCGCTGGCATGACGGCGGGGGTGTGTCAGCTGCCTCCGCGCGCCTCGAATCCGGCAAGCACCTCGCACACCCAGCGGCCGGCCGTCAGCGCACTTAGATCGCTCGCGTCCAAGCTCGGGTCGAACTCGGTCAAGTCCACCAGCCGCACCCTTGGCTGGGCGGCGAGCTGGCGGGCGGCGCGGAAGAACATGTCGGGGTGCATGCCGCCGGGCCGAGCGCCGGGTGCGCCGGGAAAGTGGCCGCGCTCGATCACGTCGATGTCGAAATCCACCATCAGCACCTCGCAATGGGCCAGGCGGGTGAGCGCGTCGTCGAGCACCTTCAGGATGCCGTGGCGATGGCAGCTGCCGATTGAATAAACGCCGATCCGCGCCGCAAGTGCATCCTCATGCATCTTCCGGGTGTTGGCCCACGGCGCGAGGCCGATCTGGCAGATGTTGGCGCCGGGGAGGCCATCTTCCAG
The DNA here is from genome assembly GCA_036386995.1 of Allosphingosinicella sp. Lineage (GTDB taxonomy): Bacteria > Pseudomonadota > Alphaproteobacteria > Sphingomonadales > Sphingomonadaceae > Allosphingosinicella. The sequence goes on from DASVUO010000290.1 coordinate 6,930, forward strand.
CAGGCAGCGGATCGGGTTGCCGTTCATCGGCCCGGCGTCCGTTTCGCGCAGGTCAAAATGCGCGTCGAGGGTGATGAGGCCGACCTTCTCCAGCGGCACCCCGAGCGCATGGGCGGCAGGACGGGTCACTGCGTTGTTGCCGCCGATCAGCAGGGTGAGGCCGTGCGCCTGGACGCACGCCGCCGCCGCGTCGCGGATCGGCGCGAAGCCGTCGGCAGGCGAGAGGCCCTGCACCGCCACGTCGCCAGCATCGCGGATGCCAACGCTCAGCTCCTCCTGCGTTTCCAGATTGTAGGTGCTGAATCGCTTCAGCGCCCGCCGCACCGCCTCCGGCGCGAGGTCGCAGCGGCCCGGGGTGACCGAGCCCGCCTCCAGCGGCGCGCCTTGCAGCGCCACCTCCCCTTCCGCGCCCACCAGGTCCGCGATCGATTTCCAGCTCATGGCTTGGCCTCTACTCCCACTCGCGCGTAAGATGCCATCCATGTGGGACCGGCTGCTGACCAACTGCAACATCGCGACGATGGATCCAGCCGTGCCGGGCGCATTCGGCGCGATTCTGGACGGGGCGATCGGCATTCAGGACGGGCGGATCGTGCGGGTCGGGCGGCGGATCGACCTGGTCGGCTACCGCGCCAAAAGCGTCGAGCGGCTGCACGGCGCTTGGGTGACTCCGGGGCTGGTGGATTGCCACACCCACCTGGTGTTCGGCGGCAATCGGGCGGGTGAGTTCGAGCAACGGCTGAACGGCGCAAGCTATGAGGAGATCGCTCGCGACGGCGGCGGAATCGTGTCGTCGGTGAAGGCGACGCGGCTCGCAAGCTTGGAGGAACTGGTCGAGCAATCGCGGCCACGGCTCCGCGCGCTGATGAACAGCGGCGCGACGACGGTCGAGATCAAGTCCGGCTACGGCCTCGATACGCCAACCGAGCTGAAGATGCTGCAAGCGGCAAAGGCGCTTGGCGAGAGCGAGAAGGTGCGGGTATCCCCCACCCTCCTCGCCCTCCATGCGCTGCCGCCCGAATACAAAGACCGCCGCGCCGAGTTCGTCGAAATGGCCATCGAGGACATGCTACCGGCCGCCGCCGAAGCGGGGCTTGCGACGGCGGTGGATGCGTTTTGCGAGGGCATCGGCTTTACGCCGGCCGAGGTGCGGTCGCTGTTCCATGCGGCGGCGGATCACGGCCTTCGCGTGAAGCTTCACGCCGAGCAGCTTTCCAACCTGGAGGGCGCGGCGCTTGCCGCCGAACATGGGGCCCTCTCCGCCGATCATCTCGAACATGCCGACGAAGCGGGCATTCAGGCAATGGCCCGTGCAGGGATGGTGGCGGTGCTTCTGCCGGGCGCCTTTTACGCCCTGCGCGAGGAGCGGAAGCCGCCGGTCGACCTCCTCCGCCGCCACGGGGTGCCGATGGCGATCGCAACCGATTGCAATCCCGGCACCTCGCCCGCTCTCTCGCCGACGCTGATGCTGAGCATGGCCTGCACCCTCTTCCGCCTGACGCCGGAGGAGGCGCTTGCCGGGATGACGGTGCACGCGGCGAAAGCGCTGGGCCTCGAGGCGGAGATCGGCACGGTGACGCCGGGCAAGGCCGCCGACCTCTGCGTCTGGCGGATCGGGCGCCCGGCCGAGCTCTGCTATTGGATCGGGCACCCCGGGCCGGAGCGGCGGATCGTGGCGGGGCAAGATACATGACTCGTTCGTTCCGAGCGTAGTCGAGGGGCGCACATGAGGAGTCCGCGGTCCGCGCCCCTCGACTTCGCTCGGGACGAACGGTTAGGGAAGCGAATGCTGAACAGACGCGACAACAGCCGCTCGATCCGCGCCCGCACGGGCCCTGACAAGATCGCCAAGCATTGGACCACCGAGGCGGCGGTGCGCATGCTTCAGAACAATCTCGACGCGGCGGTCGCGGAGGCGCCGGAGGAGCTGGTCGTCTACGGCGGCATCGGCCGGGCGGCGCGGGATTGGGAAAGCTTCGACAAGATCATCGAGACGCTTGAGCGGCTGGAGGAGGACGAAACCCTGCTTGTCCAGTCCGGCAAGCCGGTGGGCGTGTTCCGCACCCACAAGGACGCGCCGCGGGTGCTGCTCGCCAATTCGAACCTGGTGCCGAGATGGGCGACGTGGGACCATTTCCATGAGCTCGATCGCAAGGGGCTGATGATGTACGGCCAGATGACGGCCGGATCGTGGATCTACATCGGCACGCAGGGCATCGTTCAGGGCACTTACGAGACGTTCGTGGAGATGGGCCGCCAGCATTATGGCGGCGACCTTTCCGGCCGCTGGATCCTGACCGCCGGTCTTGGCGGAATGGGCGGGGCGCAGCCGCTGGCGGCGGTGATGGCGGGCGCGCATTGCATCGCGGTGGAGTGCCAGGAAAGCCGGATCGAAAAGCGGCTGGAGACCCGCTACCTCGATCGCCGCGCGTCCTCCCTGGACGAGGCGCTGGAGATCATCCGTACCGCCAGCGAACCGACGTCCGTGGGCCTGCTCGGTAATGCGGCGGAGCTGCTTCCCGAGATGGTGCGGCGGGGCATCCGCCCTGACGCGGTGACGGACCAGACTTCCGCGCACGATCCGGTGAACGGCTACCTGCCGCTCGGCTGGAGCGTGGAGAAGTGGGTGGAGATGCGCGAGCGCGATCCGCAGGCGGTGGAGGAAGCGGCGCGGCGCTCCATGGCCGTGCATGTCGAGGCGATGCTGGCGTTCCGCGAAATGGGCATCCCTACCTTCGATTACGGCAACAACATCCGCCAGGTGGCGAAGGACGAAGGGGTGGAGCACGCCTTCGACTTTCCCGGCTTCGTGCCGGCCTACGTGCGGCCGCTCTTTTGCAGGGGCGTCGGGCCGTTCCGTTGGGTGGCGCTGTCCGGCGATCCCGAGGACATCTACAAAACCGACGCCAAGGTGAAGGAGCTGATCCCCGACGATCCGCACCTGCACCGCTGGCTCGACATGGCGCGCGAGCGAATCGCGTTCCAGGGATTGCCGGCGCGCATCTGCTGGGTGGGCCTGGGTCAGCGCCACCGGCTTGGCCTCGCATTCAACGAAATGGTCGCCCGTGGCGAATTGAAGGCCCCCGTCGTCATCGGCCGCGACCATCTCGACAGCGGCTCG
>DASVUO010000291.1:0-14771 GCA_036386995.1 Allosphingosinicella sp.
CGGTGCCTTGGCCGGCGTACTCGGAGGCGCGAAGGCAACCGCCCCGGCGGCCGCTGCCGAAGCCGCTCCGCGCGGTCCTTCGGTTCGTGTCGCCCGCGGCAACAGTGTCACCCTCGTTCCGGTCGGAGCCAAGTAAGATGACGAAGCGCAATCACTCGACTCGCGCCGCTCTGGGCACCGCGATTGCCGCGGTTCTGACGGCCAGCCTCGGCGCCGTGGCGCCGGCCCCGGCCTTCGCCCAAAGCGCGGCGACCGGCACCTACAAGCCAACCAAGCAGGTTCTCCTGTCGATCGGCGAAGGCCAGCTCATCAACCTGCCGCGCAACGTGGTGGATGTCTGGACCTCCAACCCCAGCACCGCCGACGTCAATGTCACCAGCCCGCGCCAGATCGGCCTGTTCGGCAAGGAGCCGGGCGAAGCGACGATTATCGCAACGGCCGCCGACGGTTCGGTGGTCTACGGCGCCAACGTCCGGGTCAGCCAGAACATCAGCTCGATCGACGCCATGCTTCGCGCCGCGATGCCGGATGCCAACATCACCGTCACCCATGTCGGCCAGATCGCGGTCATGAACGGCACCGTTCAGTCGCCGGCTGACAGCGCGCAGGCCGAACAGCTCGTGCGCGCTGCCCTGAACCCCGGCATGGACACCTCCTCCCCCACCGCCGCCCTCAAGATCATGCCGGTGAACCGCCTCAAGACGGCGACGCCGCTGCAGGTGATGCTGCACGTCAAGATCGCCGAAGTCAGCCGCTCGCTGGTGCGGGAAATCGGCGTCAACCTGCTCACCCGCGACCAGACCGGCGGCTTCCTGTTCGGGGTGTCGAACGGCCGCAACGTCGGCGGCATCAAGGACATCGTGTCGGATTCGCTGATCGACCCCCGTACCGGCAACCCGGCGGTGGTCGGCACCGAATATACCTTCAACCGGCCCGGCAGCGGCACCGCCATCAACATGGCCGGCAAGCTGCTCGGCGTGGACATCCTGAGCGCGCTCGACCTGGCCGAAAATGACGGCCGGGTCCGCACCCTCGCGGAGCCGAGCCTCACCGCTTTGTCGGGTGAAACCGCAAGCTTCCTTGCCGGCGGCGAATTCCCGATCCCGCTTGCTTCGGGCCTCAACGGCACGACCATCGAGTTCAAGGAATATGGCGTCAGCCTCGCCTTCACGCCGACCGTGCTGGAAGGCGGCCGCATCTCCATGCGGGTCCGCCCGGAAGTGTCCGAGCTTTCCAAGGAAGGCGCCATCGTCGTGGGCGGCTTCTCCATTCCGTCGCTGACCACCCGGCGCACCGAAACCACCGTGGAACTCGGCTCCGGCCAGAGCTTCATGATCGGCGGCCTGCTGCGCAACAGCAGCTCGGCCTCCACCGACAAAGCGCCGTTCCTCGGCGATTTGCCGATCCTCGGCTCATTGTTCCGCTCCAACAGCTTCCGCCGCAACGAGACGGAACTGGTCATTGTGGTCACGCCGTATCTGGTGAAGCCGGTCAACGCGTCGCAGATCGCGCTGCCGACCGACGGCATCCGCTCCAGCAACACGGTGAACCGCGTTCTCCTCGACCGGGCGGAGCAGAACCGCACCGGGGATGTGCGGCCCGGCCCGACCATGGCCGCGCCGACGTCGGTGCCCGCAATCTCGTCCTACGAAGCGCCCCGCATTCCGGCGGCTCCGGCCCCCACCCAGCGCGCCGAACAGCGCGCGGTGAAGCCCGAGCAGAGCGCCGCCGCGCCCGGGTTCAGCTTCTAATGATCGCCGCTGCTCGAAAGGAAAGATCCGCCATGTTCCGGACCAACACTCTCCCCTTCGCACTGACCCTTGCCGCCGGGCTCTGCGCAACCGGCGCCCAGGCGCAGCGCGCCGATGCCAACCGCAGCATGTATTCCACCAACCAGCCTGTGGTGCAGCGCACCGACTTCGCGATCGATCTCGCAAGCCAGAGCAGCGGCCTCAGCCAGGGGGAGCGCGAACGGCTTCAGGATTGGCTGCAGTCGCTTCAGCTGAGCTACGGCGACCGGCTCTATGTCGACACCGGCTATGACGGCGCCGAGGCACGTTCTGACGTTGCCCGCATTGCGTCCGATTACGGCATGATGGTTAGCCCCGGCGCACCGCTGACGGCGGGCGCGGTGCAGGCCGGAACCGTTCGGGTGATCATCAGCCGCACCGAAGCCTCCGTTCCGAACTGCCCCAATTGGGAACGCTCGGACGGCCCGAGCAAGACGTCGTCCAATTATGGCTGCGCGGTGAATTCCAACCTCGCCGCGATGATCGCCGATCCGAACGATCTGGTGCTCGGCCAGGAGGGCAGCGTCGTCGGCGATGCAACCACCGCGTCCAAGGCGATCCGTGCCTACCGCTCAGCGGTTCCGACCGGCGCCGGTGGCCTTAAGGACACTGTAACGAAGGGGGGCAAGTAATGAACGCACCGTTTCAGCCCGGACGCGCCGGCGCTGCCCTGCGCGATCCCTTCGCCGCCTACGTGTGCGACGAATCCACCGCGGAGCTGCTGCGTCCGATCGCCGTCGAGCATGGCTGGGCGCCGGAGAAGGTCAATCGCGGCGGTCTTCGCAACGCGATCCAGACCCTCTCCGTCTCGGCGAGCCCGACGATCCTGTTCGTCGATCTCTCCGAATCGGGTGACCCCTTGAACGACATCAACGCGCTCGCCGAAGTGTGCGAGCCGGGCACGGTGGTGATCGCAGCCGGCCAGGTGAACGACGTTCGCTTGTACCGCGACCTGATCGCGTCGGGCATCCAGGATTACCTGCTGAAGCCGTTCACGCCGGACCAGCTGCGCGATTCGTTCGCCCATGCCCAGCTGATCGTCTCCGGCCCGCGCGTCAGCGAGCAGACCACGGAGAAGCCGCACGTCATGGCCGCCGTGATCGGCGTCCGCGGCGGCGTCGGCGCTTCCACCGTCGCCACTTCGCTCGCCTGGCTGATGGGCGACAAAGGCGGCCGCTCGACGGCCTTGCTCGACCTCGACGTGCACTTCGGAACGGGCGCCCTGTCGCTCGACCTGGAGCCGGGCCGCGGCCTCACCGACGCAATCGAGAATCCGAGCCGGATCGACGGTTTGTTCATTGAGCGCGCAATGGTGCGGGCCAACGAGAAATTGTGCGTGTTGTCGGCGGAAGCGCCGCTCAACCAGCCGATGCTCAACGACGGTTCGGCCTATTTCCAGCTACAGGACGAGATCCGCAACGCCTTTGAAGCAACGGTTCTGGATCTGCCGCGGACCATGCTGGTCCAGCACCCGCATCTGGTTCAGGACGTGCACGCCGCGATCGTGGTCGTCGAGTTCACCCTCGCCGCCACCCGCGACGCGATCCGGGTGCTGAGCTGGCTCAAGCAGAACGCGCCGCAGGCCACGGTTATCGTGGTTGCCAACCGGGTCGCCAACGGCGTCCAGGAAATCAGCCGCAAGGATTTCGAAGTCTCGATCGAACGCAAGGTCGACATCGTCATCCCGCTCGAGCCGAAGGCGGCGGCGCAGGCCGCCAAGCTCGGCCAACCGTTCGCCAAGGTGGCGACCGGTGCGAAGATCAGCGGTCCCTTGAACCAGCTCGTCGCCGCAACGGTGGCGACGGTGGAAGGCGGCGAAGGCGGAGCCACCGCCACGGTCAAGCCTGCCGGCGGGTCGCTGCTTGAGAAGTTCAACCTCAAGACCATGCTCGCCAAGAAGCCGAAAGCGGCCAAGCCCGAACCGGCCTGACCCGCACTTAACGCCGCCGCTTAGACGAGGATCGAGGAACAATGGCCGACAGCCTACCAATGCTGCTGATGATGGCGGGAATGCTCGGCGTGCTGGGCCTGATGTTCTTTGCCTTCGCCGGGCCCTCGGCCGCCAAGGCGTCGAACCGGCGGCTGGAAAGCGTGCGCGAGCGCCACAGCCGCTCCAACGAGATGGCGACGCAGGCGCAGCTCAAGCGCATCCTGCAAACGCGTCAGGACACGAAGGCGGAGGAATGGGCGCAGCGCTTCATCCCGAAGCCAGCGCTGCTCAAGAAGCGCCTGCAGCAGACCGGCCGTTCGATCAGTCTTCCGCAATATGCCCTCGCCTGCCTCGGCCTCACCGGCCTGGTGATGGCTGGGTTGCTGTCGCGCGGGACGCCCTTGCTGCTCAGCATCTTTATCGCCTTGTTCATCGGCATTGGCCTGCCGCACAAGGTGATCACCAAGATGATCAAGCGGCGCGTGGCCAAGTTCACCGCGCGCTTCCCGGACGCGATCGACCTGATGGTCCGCGGCCTGCGCTCCGGCCTTCCGATCAGCGAAACGCTGGCGGTTGTCGGCGAGGAGATCCAGGGGCCGATCTCCGACGAATTCCGCGCGGTCAGCGACAAGATGAAGATCGGCCGCACCATGGAAGCCGCGCTTCAGGAAACCGCCGACCGGCTCGGCACGCCTGAAATCCAGTTCTTCGTGATCACGCTCGCAATCCAGCGCGAGACCGGCGGCAACCTGGCGGAGACGCTCGGCAATCTGTCGGACGTGCTCAGGAAGCGCGCGCAGATGAAGCTCAAGATCCGCGCAATGTCGTCGGAATCGAAGGCGTCCGCGTGGATCGTCGGCGCGCTGCCCTTCATCGTCTTCGGTCTGATCTGGATGATCAACCAGGAATATATGCTGAAATTCTTTCAGGATCAGCGGCTGATGATCGCCGGCGGTGGCGGCTTGGTGTGGATGGGCATTGGCGTGTTCATCATGGCCAAGATGATCGACTTCGAGATTTAAGGGGCGATACGCGACATGGCACCTCCAGCCGGACCCACGATCATGGGCATCGATGTAGTGATGGTGGCGACTTTCCTCGCCGCGATCGCCACCTTCGCCGTCCTCCTCGCCATCTACGCCGCCACCACGGTTAAGGACCCGATGGCGAAGCGCGTGCGGGCGCTGAACGACCGGCGCGAGCAATTAAAGGCCGGCATCGTCGCGACGTCCAGCAAGCGGCGCCGCAACATCACCAACAAGAACGAGGTCGGCGACAAGGTCCGTACCTTGCTCGGCTCCTTGAAGATGCTTCAGGACGAGCAAGTCGAAAAGGCCCAGAAGCGCCTAATGCAGGCCGGTATCCGGTCCAAGGATCTCGCCTTCGTCGTGATCCTCGCCCGGCTGGTAATGCCGGTGGCGCTGGGATCGGTGGCGATCGCCGGCGTCTACTTCCTTGAATGGTTTCCGGACTGGGGCGAATTCAAGCGTTATGCCCTGGTCGCGACCACGGTGCTCGGCGGCTACAAGGCGCCCGATCTGTGGCTCAAGAACAAGATCACCAAGCGCACCCATGCGGTTCGCAAGGGTCTGCCGGACGCGCTCGATCTTCTCGTCATCTGCGCCGAAGCAGGCCTTACGGTGGACGCCGCTTTCAACCGCGTCGCGCGGGAACTCGGCAAGGCCTATCCGGAGCTTGGCGACGAATTCGCGCTCACCTCGATCGAACTCGGCTTCCTGACCGACCGGCGGATGGCGTTCGAGAACCTCGCCTCCCGCGTGGACCTCGATGCATTGCGCGGCGTCGTCACGACCATGATCCAGACGGAGAAATACGGCACGCCGCTGGCCAGCGCGCTTCGCGTCCTGTCGGCCGAATTCCGCAACGAGCGGATGATGCGCGCCGAGGAAAAGGCCGCCCGTCTGCCGGCGATCATGACCGTTCCGCTGATCCTGTTCATCCTGCCGGTGCTGTTCATCGTCATCCTGGGCCCGGCAGCCTGCTCCATCGCAGACAACTTCGCGATGTAAGGAATGCGAGGGGGAGGAACATCCCGCCCCCTCGCCCATTGTTTCGGCACCGAACCGCAAGGGAGAAGGCGCCGTGGCGACCAATTACAATGAGTGGGTGATCTACGCCCTCGTCTTCCTGCTTGGCCTGGTGATCGGCATGGCGCTGATGGCCGGCGGCAAGTGGAAGCGCCGCTACAAGGAAGAAGCGCGGCTCCGCCAGGAGGAAGTGCGCCGCCGCGAGGTGCTCGAGAAGGAGCATGAGACGCTGCGCGGGCGGAGCACGGAGATGGACTCCTTGCGCCATTCCGCGGCGCGGGATGAGGCGCGGCGCCGCGACGTGGACGGCCCTGGGCCGCTTTAGTTTCCAGTAGTTCAAAGAGCCGTTCTTCTTAAGCCCCTCCCCTTCAGGGGAGGGGCTTTGGCCACTACGCCCTTCGTAAAGCCGCTTGCGCCGCCGCTAGGCGCGCGATGGGCACGCGGTAGGGGGAGGCGGAGACGTAGTCCAAGCCGGTTTTCTCGCAGAACGCGATGCTGGTCGGATCGCCGCCATGTTCGCCGCAGATGCCGAGTTTCAGGCCGGGCTTGGTCGCCCTGCCCCGCTCGGCGGCAAGGGCGATGAGCTGTCCGACGCCGGCTTCGTCGATCGAGACGAAAGGGTCGCGCTCGTAAATGCCTTTTTCGACATAGACGGAGAGGAAGCGGGCGGCGTCGTCGCGGCTTACGCCCAAGGTGGTTTGCGTCAGATCGTTGGTGCCGAAGCTGAAGAATTGCGCTTCCTCGGCAATCTCCCCGGCCATCAAGGCGGCGCGGGGGAGCTCGATCATGGTGCCGACGAGATACTCCACCGCGCGGCCGCGCTCGGCGAAGACGGCAGCGGCAGTGCGGTCGATGAGGTCGCGGATGATGGCGAGTTCGGCGCGGGTGCCGACCAAGGGCACCATCACTTCGGGGATCGGCGCGGCGCCGCTTTCCTCGGCAACCGCCACCGCCGCTTCGAAGATGGCACGCGCCTGCATTTCGTAGATTTCGGGGTAGGTGATGCCCAAGCGGCAGCCGCGGTGGCCGAGCATCGGGTTGAACTCGTGGAGCTCGGACACGCGGCGCTTCAGCGTTTCCACGGACGCGCCGGCGGCGGCGGCGACATCGGCGAATTCGGCTTCCGAATGGGGCAGGAATTCGTGGAGCGGCGGATCGAGCAAGCGGATGGTGACGGGGAGGCCGGCCATGATCCGGAAGATCTCGGCGAAGTCGCCGCGCTGGGCCGGGAGGAGCTTGAGAAGGGCGGCGCGGCGGCCGGCTTCGTCTTCGGCAAGGATCATCTGGCGGACGTTGGTGATCCGCTCGGCATCGAAGAACATGTGCTCGGTGCGGCAGAGGCCGATACCCTCCGCGCCGAATTCGCGGGCGGTGCGGCAGTCGAGCGGGGTCTCGGCGTTGGTGCGGATGCGCAGGCGGCGCGAGCGGTCGGCCCATTCCATTAAGGTGCCGAAATCGCCGACCAGTTCAGGCTGAACGGTGGCCACTTCGCCGAGCATCACTTCGCCGGTGGAGCCGTCGATGGTGACCGTTTCCCCTTCCCGCACCTCGTTCGCGCCGACCCGCATAAGCCGGGCCTGGTAGTCGATCGAGACGGAGCCCGCGCCGGAGACGCAAGGGCGGCCCATGCCGCGCGCCACCACCGCGGCGTGGCTGGTCATGCCGCCGCGCGCGGTGAGGATGCCTTGCGCGGCGTGCATGCCGCCAATGTCTTCGGGCGAGGTCTCGACGCGGATCAGGATGACCTTTTCGCCCAGGGCCGCGCGCTTTTCCGCGGTTTCGGCGTCGAACACCGCGGCGCCCGAGGCGGCGCCCGGCGAGGCGGGCAGGCCCTTGGCGATGACGTGGCGCTCGGCCTTCGGGTCCAGCGTCGGGTGGAGGAGCTGGTCGAGGGCGGACGGGTCGACGCGAAGGACGGCTTCTTCCTGGGTGATCAATCCTTCGTTCGCCATGTCGACGGCGATGCGAAGCGCGGCCTTGGCGGTGCGCTTGCCCGAGCGGGTCTGGAGCATCCAGAGCTTGCCCCGCTCAACGGTGAACTCGATGTCCTGCATGTCGCGGTAATGGGCTTCGAGGAGGTCGAAGACGCGGGCGAGCTCGCCGTAGACCTCGGGCATCGCCTCTTCCATCGACGCCGCCTTGGCGCCCGCCGCTTCGCGCGCGGCGAGGGTGAGATATTGGGGCGTGCGGATGCCGGCGACGACGTCCTCGCCCTGGGCGTTGATCAGATATTCGCCGTAATAAAGCCGCTCGCCGGTGGACGGGTTGCGAGTAAAGGCGACGCCGGTGGCGGAGGTTTCGCCCATGTTACCGAACACCATGGCCTGGACGTTGACCGCCGTGCCCCAGTCGCCGGGGATGGAATTGAGGCGGCGGTAGACCTTGGCGCGGTCGGACTGCCAGGAGCCGAAGACGGCGCCGATCGCGCCCCAGAGCTGGTCGTGGACGTCGGTGGGGAACGGGCGGCCGAGCTCTTCCTCGACGATCTGCTTATAGACGCTCGTCAGCCGCCGCCAGTCGTCCGCTTCGAGATCGGTGTCGAGGTGGACGCCCTTGTCCTCCTTGGCAATCTCAAGCGCGTCCTCGAAGCGGCCATGGTCGACGCCGAGCACGACATCGGCGTACATCTGAATGAAGCGGCGGTAGCTGTCCCAGGCGAAGCGCGGATCGCCCGACACCGCGGCGAGGCCCTGCACCGTTTCGTCGTTGAGGCCGAGGTTCAGCACCGTGTCCATCATGCCGGGCATGGAGACGCGGGCGCCCGAACGGACCGAGACGAGCAACGGATCGGCCGCGTCGCCGAAGCTCTTGCCGGTGACCGCTTCGATGTGGGCGATGCCGCTGGCCACTTCGGCGCGCAAGCTTTCGGGGAAGCTCTCCCCTTCGGCGTAATAAAGCGCGCAGACGGGGGTGGATATGGTGAAGCCGGGCGGGACCGGCAGGCCGATGGAGGCCATCTCGGCAAGGTTCGCGCCCTTGCCGCCGAGCAGGTTTTTGTCCCCGTTTCCGCCGTCGGAAACACCGCCGCCGAAGCGGTATACGTATTGGCTCATGCCCCTCGGCCCCTGCACCGGACGTTTGAAAGGTCCCAAAGGTCGCGGTCGTGCATAAAGGTCAGTGTCCTTGAACAGGTGGTCCGGCTGGCGTTCGAGCGATAAACATTCCGCCGCTGAAAGGTTTCCGCAGTGCAGCAAAGTGGGCGTTGGCGGTACCGGTTCTTCCACACTCCGCTTGTTTCGAGCGAAGTCGAGAAACGTACGTCGGCGCCATGCACACGTCTCTCGACTTCGCTCGAGACGAACGGAGGGGGTGGCATTGTTGGGAAACTCCTGCCGGCGCCCTCGTCGGTGAGCAGGTGAATGTCACAAGAGTCACACGGTTCCGCAGGGGGCATTCTCCCCCGGTCAGCCCTCGATGCGCGAGAAATCGGCAACGGCGTTGACCGCGTCGCGGACCCGCGCGAGGAGGCCGAGACGGGCTTCGCGTTTCTGCGCATCGGGATCATTCACCGTCACCTTCTCGAAGAATGCATCCACCGGACCGCGCAGGCTCGCCAGGGCAGCCATCGCCCCTTCGAAATCCTCGACTTCCACCGCCGCGCGGGCGCGCGGTTCGGCCGAGTCGAGGGCGGCGATCAGGCCAGATTCCTCAGGGGAAGGCGTGTAGGAAAGCGTTTTCGCCGCCGCACCGGACCAATCCTCCTTCTTGAGGATGTTGGCGGCGCGCTTGTAGCCGGCGAGCAGGTCGCGGCCTTCGGCGGTTTCGACGAAGGACTGGAGCGCGCGGACTCGGGCGAGCAGGCGAACGAGATCGTCCTCCCCGCCGAGCGCGAACACGGCGTCGATCAGGTCGTGGCGGACACCGGCTTCGCGTTGCTGGACTTTGAGGCGGTCGGCGAAGAAGGCCTGCAGTTCCACCAGCGTCTCACTGAAACGGGTAACGATATCTCTTGATAGCCTTGTCACCGGGCCAAATGCCTCGTCGAGATAAGGCATCAGGTCAGGCTGCTCAGTTTGAAGTGCTACTGTGCGAGTTGCCATTAGCTCCCCAGATATAGACGATGGAAACTCAGGCCAAAGCCTCTCCATCAATTGTGCAAATCGAGCATCGTCCCGTATGCGATTGAGCATCGGCTGCGCCGAGACTGCTTCGATCGTCGAGAGGATCGGGAGCTTAAGTGGCAATCTTAGCCCGTTAAGCTCTATCAGGCCTATCACGGCCAAGGTGGAACGTCGGAGGGCGAAAGGATCCTTGGAGCCCGTTGGGCTCAGCTCCACTGCAAAGAACGAACAAATTGTGTCCAGCTTGTCCGCCAAGCTCACTGCCACCGTCACCGGGGCGGTGGGGACTTCATCGCCCTGCCCTACTGGTTTGTAATGGTCGCGGATGGCGTCGGCGACTTGGGGGTCTTCGCCTTGGGCGCGGGCGAGGTAGCCGCCGATCAGGCCCTGGAGTTCCGGGAATTCGCCGACCATGCCGGTGACGAGATCGGCCTTGCAGAGGCGAGCGGCGCGTTCGGCGAGGTTGGCCAAACCCTGGGTTCCGCTTGCTTCGAGCGAAGTCGAGAAGCCTGGCTCGGGCGTTTCTCGACTTCGCTTGAAACGAACGGGGTTGGTAGCGGAGGAGTGACTTGAACCCCCGACAATCCTCTCTTCCACCAGCCAGCGCGCGAGTTTGGCGACGCGTTCAACCTTGTCGGCGACGGTGCCGAGCTTTTCGTGGAAGACGATTTGCTCGAGCTTCTTCGCCTGCTCTTCGAGCGGGATCTTGAGGTCCCCCTCCCAGAAGAACTTCGCGTCCGACAGCCGCGCCGCCAGCACCTTTTCGTTGCCGGCGACGATCGCGGCGCCGCCGTCGGCGGGGGCTATGTTGGCGGTGCAGAGGAAGTTGGGGGCGAGCGCGCCCTCCCCGTCGGTGAGCGCAAAATACTTCTGGTTGGTGCGCATGGTGAGCTGGATCACCTCGCGGGGCACGTCGAGAAAGGCCCGGTCGAAGCGGCCGAGGAGCGGCACCGGCCATTCGGTAAGGCCGGCATTTTCGGCGATCAGGCCTTCATCCTCGACCAGGTGGAGGCCGCAGGCTTCGGCGGCGAGGCCGGCGGCGTTGCGGATGATCTGCTGCCGCTCTTGCGCATCGACGATGACGTGGCAGGCCCGCAGCTTTTCGGCATAATCCGCCGCACTGCCGATGGTGATGATGCCGGGGTGGTGGAAGCGGTGGCCGACGGTGGCCGCGCCGGAGCGGATGCCGGCTATTTCGAAGTTGACGATCTCCTCGCCCAGGAGCGCGACAATGCCTTGCAGCGGGCGGACCCAACGTAAGGATTCGGTGGAGGCGGAGGCGTCGCCCCAGCGCATCGACTTCGGCCAGGGAAAAGCGCGGATGATGGCGGGAATGGCTTCGGCGAGCACTTCGCTGGTGGCGCGGCCGGGCTTATCGACGATTGCGAAGTAGACGCCGTCGCGTTCGACGAGATGGTCCTGGGTGAGGCCGGTCTTGCGCAGGAATCCTTCCAGCGCCTGCGGCGGCGCGGAGGCGCGCGGGCCCTTGGTTTCTTCCTGAACGGCGGCGGTTTGGGCGGGAAGATCGCGGGCAATCAGCGCCAGGCGGCGGGGGGTGGCGAAGGTCTCGATCGCGGCGGCCGCGAGGCCGGCCTTAGCGAGCTCGGCCTCGAACAGCCGCGCGAGATCGGCCGAGGCCTTGGCCTGCATGCGGGCGGGGATTTCTTCGGACAGGAGTTCGAGGAGGAAATCGGTCACGCTGCGACTCCCCCACGGGACTGGCCAATGCCACAAACCTCGTTCGTCCCGAGCGAAGTCGAGGGGCGCTGGCACCGACTCCTCATGTGCGCCCCTCGACTACGCTCGGGACGAACGAGATGGGAGTGCTGCACGCGGTCGGTGGACGTGCCGCTCATCCCGCCCACCCGTTCTTTTCCATCCAGGCTTGGCAGGCGCCCTTCGCGAGGTCGCGAACGCGGCCGATATAGGCTTGGCGCTCGGCCACCGAGATCACGCCGCGGGCCTGCAACAGGTTGAATATGTGGCTGGCCTTGATCGCCTGGTCGTAGGCCGGGAGCGGGAGCTTGGCTTCGATGCAGCGGGCGTTTTCCTCGGCCGCGTCCTTGAACCAGCGGAACAGGGTCTCGGTGTTGGCGAGCTCGAAATTATAGGTGCTCTGCTCGACTTCGTTGGCGTGGAAGACGTCTCCGTAAGTCACCCCGTGGTCGTTGAACTGGAGATCGTAGACGCTGTCGACGCCCTGGATGTACATTGCGAGCCGCTCGAGTCCGTAAGTGAGCTCGCCCGCCACCGGCTTGCAATCGTAGCCGCCGACCTGCTGGAAGTAAGTGAACTGGGTGACTTCCATGCCGTCGCACCAGACTTCCCAGCCAAGGCCCCAGGCGCCGAGCGTCGGGCTTTCCCAATCGTCCTCGACGAAGCGGATGTCGTGTTGGGTGAAGTCGATGCCGATGGCGGCGAGGGAGCCCAGGTAAAGCGCCTGGAGATCGGGCGGGCTCGGCTTCAGAATCACTTGGTATTGGTAATAATGCTGGAGCCGGTTCGGATTCTCGCCGTAGCGGCCGTCGGTGGGGCGGCGGCAGGGCTGGACGTAAGCGGCCTTCCAGTGGTTCGGGCCGAGACTGCGAAGCGCGGTGGCCGGGTGAAAGGTGCCGGCGCCCATTTCCACGTCATAAGGCTGGAGGATGACGCAGCCCTGCTTGCTCCAATAATCGTGGAGCGTGAGGATCAGCGACTGGAAGCTTGGCGGGCTCTTGGTGTCCACGGTTTGTTGCTGCTTCGCACCTGCACAAAGGAAGGCGCCGCCTTGGCGCAAGGCCCCTCGCCGGTCAAGGCGGCGGCGGCGCGATTGACCGGCGGCGGGGCAAGCTCCACATCGTGAACGGGCAGGATTCGGAGTGCGTGGCGGTGGTTGTAAGAGGGTTGAATTTGGGTGGGCTGTGGCTCCTTCCGGCGGCGATGCTCGGAGCTCAGCCGGCGCTGGCGGCCAAAAAGGCGGATGCGCCCAAGGCGGCGGTGCAAGCCTATCAGCCGAAGCCCGGGCTGTGGCTGCTCGCTGATGAGGACACCAAGATCTACCTGTTCGGGACGACGCACATGCTCGCGCCGGGCTTCCAGTGGCGCTCGGCGGCGGTCGACAAAGCGGCGGCGGAGGCGGACGAGCTTGTGATCGAAACCATCGATGACCCGGAAGCCGAGATCGACGCCGCCTCCCTGGAACTGGTGCTGTTGGAGAAGCCGGTGCCGGTGCTCGACCGGGTGCCGGCACAGCATCGCAAGGCGGTGGCGAAGGCCTTCAAGCGCAGCGACGTGCGTCCGCAGGATCTGGCGTTGATGCGCACCTGGATGGTCGCGATCATGCTCGGCTTCGCGCAGGAAATGAAGGGCTGGGGCGTCGATGACCTGAAGGATGCGCCCGGCGTCGAGGACTCGCTGGAAAAGCAGTTCCGCGAGGCCGGCAAGCCGATTTTGGCGGTGGAAACGCCGCAAGCGGGGCTGGAAGCGTTCAGCGCACTTTCCGAAGCGGAGCAGGTGAACCTGCTGCTCGAGGCGGCGATCCCGGCGCAGGGCGACGATGCCGAAGCGGAGGATGGAACCGAAAGCGACGACTTGTGGGCGCAGGGCCGCTATGAGGAGGCGTACGAGCGCGACATGGCGGAATTCCCGCCGGCCTTGTTCGAAGGGCTGGTGGTGAAGCGCAACGCGGCGTGGACGGAATGGCTGAAGGCGCGGCTGGAGAAGCCGGGAACAGTGCTGTTCGCGGTCGGCGCGGCGCACCTTGCCGGGCCGCAGTCGGTACAGAAAATGCTTACCGAGCGCGGGCTCGAAGCGAAACGGGTGGATTGAACATGGCGATACAGCGGATGAAGTCTGTGTGGGCATCGGCGGCGCTTGCGCTTGCAATGGCCGGGTGCGCCGCGCCGGCGGTTGATGCCAAAGCGGGGGCGCCGCGGCCGGCGCTTTGGAAGGTGTCGGATGCCGACACCACCATCTACCTGTTCGGCACCATCCACCTCCTTCCGGAGGGCAAGACCTGGCGGACGCCGGCATTCGACAAGGCGCTTGCGGCGGCGGACGAGCTGGTGCTGGAAATCGCCAACGTCGGCGATCCGGTGGCTTCCGCGCAGGCGATGACCAAGCTCGGCATCTCGCCGGGCCTGCCGCCGTTCCGCGAGCGGGTGCCGGAGGCAAAGCGCGCGGCCCTCGACGCAATGATCGCGGAGAGCGGCTATCCGGCGGCGGTGTTCGACCGGCTGGAGACCTGGGCAGGCGCGCTGCCGCTGCTCGGCGTGACGTTCAAGCGGCTCGGGCTCGATCCCGCGTCGGGTGTGGAGACGACGCTCACCGAAGGGTGGAAAAAGAGCGGCAAGCCGGTGCGCGGGCTGGAGACGATCGAGGAGCAATTGGGCTTCTTCGACACCATGCCGGAGGCCGAGCAGCGGGAGTTCCTTGAAGGCGTGCTCGAGCCCTCCGACGCGGCGGCCAAGCAGTTCAAGGCGATGCTGGAGGCCTGGTCCAAGGGCGACGAAGCGGCCATGGACCGCGCTTTTTCGGACGAACAGAATTTGACGCCGGCGCTTCGCCAGGTGCTGCTGACCCGGCGCAACGCGCGCTGGGCTGACTGGCTGGACGCGCGGATGGACAGACCGGGGACGGTGTTCGTCGCGGTCGGCGCGGGGCACCTTGCCGGCCCGGACAAGGTGCAGGCCTTCCTGAAGAAGCACGGGCATAAGGCGAAGCGGGTTCAGTAGGCGACGTGCCTCCCTTCCGGGAAGCGGTGGAGAGGCATAGAGGCACCCCCTCCTCCTTGCCTTATCACCACCCCTCGGCTACAGGCGCCGCTTCCCCGTTCATGGTCATCCCTGGAGGCGTGAGCGCGGGCATTTTGAGCAACCCAAGATTTTGGAGACATGCATATGAGCGAACAGCTTACGCTGTCGGCCGAGACGCGCGAACGGGCTGGCAAGGGAGCCTCCCGTGC
>DASVUO010000292.1:0-5922 GCA_036386995.1 Allosphingosinicella sp.
GGCCGGACATGCCGAACCGCTCCGGTTGCGGCTTACGCCCGTTGCGTTTCACCCAGAGGCGGCCGCCCTTCACGTCAGTGGACAGCGTCATCAGCTCGAGCAAACCAAGGCCGAGCACGCCGTCGGCGAGCGGGTGGCGGCGTACTTCCTGCGACAGGGTCACCAGCGGCCGCTCAAAGGCGATATCGCCCAGCGTCACTTTTCCCGCCCGAACCATCCGACCCGGTTTGGCGAGGCCGCCTATGCCGCCTTGCTGGACGGGCACGTACGGCCGCTCGCCATTCCAAAAGCCACTGAGCCGCGTCGCCTCATGGAACAGGTGGATCTGGCCCGGCGCGCCGGTGTCGGCGAGCAGGCGATAGGTGCGCCCATCAATCTCCGCGTCGACCAGGATCATCTCCGACCCATT
Source organism: Allosphingosinicella sp. (assembly GCA_036386995.1). Taxonomy (GTDB): domain Bacteria; phylum Pseudomonadota; class Alphaproteobacteria; order Sphingomonadales; family Sphingomonadaceae; genus Allosphingosinicella. The sequence continues at coordinate 410 of DASVUO010000292.1, forward strand.
GCTGTTCTGCTGTCCCTGAATTCGCGACGGGAGCGCGGTGAAGCCTTCGCGCTTGCCGCGGCCGCCGGGATAAACCCGCCACTCGCCCGCTTCGAAGTCCAGCTCGCTGTCGACGCTGGTCAGGAGGCCCGCGGCAAGCAGGCCCTTGGCGTCGCTGGCCAGGCGCAGGTCCTCGTCGGGCTGAGCGAAGATCACCTTCGGCTGGCGGATCGCACCGCCGAACACCACGTCCTCCGCCTGATAAAGGTCGAACGCCTGCTCTCCGCCCATGCCGACCAAGCGGGTCGGGCCGCGCTTCCGAAGGCCGAGTGTGCGACCGTAGGACGGCTGGATTTTGCTGACCACCGCGCCGGTGTCGAAGATGAACAGCACCGGGGGGCGCCCGCCGATTGTGACGCCGACCCACACCCGCCGGTCCTCCAAGGCAATAGAAGCGACGATCGGCTTCGGCGTTTGGGCGCGCAACGCCTCGCCGCCCAGCAACGGCAGGGCCGCCAGCCCGCCGAGCACCGTCCGCCGCATCAGCCGCACGTCGTCACACATCTTCATCTCCCCTGCAAATTCAACGCGATTGCCCCTGTTTTTAGCAGCTTGGGGACACCCCGCCAGTCTGTTCCGCAACCACATCACGCTTGCCGTAAGCGAGAGCGTTCCCTACCTGTTCAGGAGTGAACCAGCCCCTCAGCACCGCCCCCGAGCCGCTTTATCTGCGCGGGCTCAACGAACCGCAGCGTCAGGCGGTGCTGACCACGGACGGGCCGGTGCTGGTGCTTGCCGGCGCGGGCCCGGGCAAGACCGCCGCGCTGACTGCCCGGCTCGCGCACCTGATCAACACCCGCTTGGCCTGGCCGAGCGAGATCCTCGCCGTCACCTTCACCAACAAGGCGGCGCGGGAGATGAAGGAGCGGGTCGGCCGCATCGTCGGCGACGCGGTGGAAGGCATGCCGTGGCTCGGCACCTTTCACTCAGTGGCCGCCAAGATGCTCCGCCGCCATGCCGAGCTGGTCGGGCTTCAGGCCAATTTCACCATTCTCGACACGGACGACCAGCTTCGCCTGCTGAAGCAGCTGATTACCGCCACCAACCTGGACGAGAAGCGCTGGCCGGCGCGTTTGCTCGCCGGGCTGATCGACCGCTGGAAGAACCGCGGCTGGACGCCCGATCAGATCGATGCCGGCGAGAGCGAGGCTTATGCCAACGGCAAGGGCGCCGAGCTCTACGCGGCCTACCAGCAGCGGCTGAAGGCGCTTAACGCCTGCGATTTCGGCGATCTGCTGCTCCACATGCTGGTGATATTGAAGACGCACCGCGACGTGCTCAGCCACTATCAGACGCGCTTCAAATATATCCTTGTCGACGAATATCAGGACACCAACCAAAGCCAGTATCTCTGGCTCCGCCTGCTCGCCCAGGAGCGCAAGAACATCTGCTGCGTCGGCGACGACGACCAATCGATCTACTCCTGGCGCGGCGCGGAAGTGGCAAATATCCTCAGGTTCGAGAAGGACTTTCCGGGCGCGGTTACCATCCGGTTAGAACAGAATTACCGCTCGACACCGAACATCCTCGCCGCCGCCTCGGGGCTGATCGCGCAGAATAGCGGGCGGCTCGGCAAGACCTTGTGGACCGAGCATGATGAGGGCGAAAAGGTCCAGGTGATCGGCGTCTGGGACGGCCCGGAGGAAGCACGCCGCGTCGGCGAAGAGATCGAAAGCGTCCAGCGCGGCGGCGGGCACTTGGACGACGTAGCGATCCTGGTCCGCGCCCAGTTCCAGACCCGCGAGTTCGAAGACCGCTTCATCGCGATCGGCCTGCCCTACCGCATCGTCGGCGGCTTCCGCTTCTACGAGCGCGCCGAAATTCGCGACGCGCTGGCCTATCTTCGCGTCATCGCTCAGCCGGCGGACGACCTCGCTTTCGAGCGGATCGTCAACACGCCCAAGCGCGGGCTCGGCGACAAAGCGGTGGCCAAGATCCACAGCCTTGCGCGCATGTCAGGCGTGCCTTTGATGATGGCTGCGGCGCAGATCCTAGACACGGACGAGCTCACGCCGCAGGCGCGCCGCGCGTTAGGCAATCTGGTCGGCGACTTCGCCCGCTGGCGCGGCCGCATCGGCGAGCTTCCCCATGCCGAGCTTGCTCGGCTGGTGCTGGACGAAAGCGGCTACACCGCGATGCTTCAGGCGGATCGCTCCGCCGAAAGCGCAGGACGACTGGAGAACCTCGCCGAGCTGACGCGGGCGATGGAGGAATATGAGACGCTCGGCGCCTTCCTCGAGCACGTCAGTTTGGTCATGGAGAATGATGCGGCGCGCGACGAGGAAAAGGTCACCATCATGACCATCCACGCCGCCAAGGGGCTTGAGTTCGGGACCGTGTTCCTCGCCGGATGGGAGGAAGGCGTGTTTCCCTCGCAGCGCTCGTTGGACGAAGGCGGCAATGCCAGCCTGGAGGAAGAGCGCCGCCTGGCTTACGTCGCGATCACAAGAGCGCGGCGTAAGTGCTTCATTTTCCACGCCGCCAACCGCCGCATCTACGGCCAATGGACCAGCTCCATCCCCAGCCGCTTCGTCGCCGAACTGCCCAGCGCCCACATCGCGCAGGAGCAGACCATGAGCGGCGGCGAAAGCCTGTGGCGCGCCAATTGGAGCGAGCATGCCGACCCGTTCGCCGACGTCTCCCGAGGCCAAACCCGCGGCCCCGGCTGGCGGAGAGCGGTGAGCGGCGGCTTCGAACGCATCCCGCAAAGAGTGCAAGAAGTCCGAGCCTCAGCAATAAGCCTCGGCAACCCCGGCCGCGGCGACGTCAGCGTAGGCCAACGCGTGTTCCATTCGAAGTTTGGCTACGGCTCGGTGGCTGAAATCGAAGGCAACAAACTCGAAATCGACTTCGAACACGCCGGGCGGAAGCGGGTGCTGGACAGCTTTGTGGATCTGGCTTGAAGCGCCCGTCCACGTTATGACGGGAGAGTCTCAGCGGCGGATGGCAGGTGCCACACACTTCTTTGGAGGCGTTGCCGGCCTCATGATGGTGAGGCGACGGGCAAAGATGATCCGGTCCGCCGGGGAAAGCGCTCGCAGCAGCGACAGTGCGTTGACGTCATACGCTGCAGCCGACTCGTTACGCACCCTCGCCTGCTCGGCCATCGCCCGCTCGAGCCGATCGACGTCAATCGGCGGCGTGAGCGCGGCTTCCGCAACCTCTCGAGTCGCTGCCTGGTGCTTGGGGCTCTCGGCTGCGGACTTTCTAACCTGCAGAACGCGGTAGCGAACAGCGGCCTCAATCCCGGCCTCCGTCATGCAGTCGGCGCGCAACTCGGCGCGGTAGTTGTCCATCTGGCTATCGAACGCTTCAGTGCCGGGCTGAGGAGGCGCGGGCGGCGCGGGTGGCGGAAGCACGGACACCTGCAGCAGTGCGGCCGCGATTCCAAAGCCGTTGATCATTTGAGTTACTCCCGACGCTGTTACGCACTCTTAGTACTGAGCGTGTTAAGTCCAGGTTAGTCAGGACGGCACCCGGCGCGGCTCACGACGCCTTGGTGAAGAACAAGTGGTCGCCGATCTGCGTTACCGGCGCGACGCCTCGCGACCAGGCCGGAGCCACTGCGGTGGTGTGGTAGAAGAGAGCGCCGCCCGTCGGGTCGATTGAGCGGCCGGCGAGGACTTCCGCGGCGATGCGTTTGGCGGTGAGCCATTGAGTGTGGCTGGCGCTGCCTTCGGAAAGGTCCTCGATCGCCAGCATCATGGCTCGATTGGGGTCGTTCTTGTTCCAGCAGCTGAACTGCCAGGCGGCGCTGACGGTGTCGGTGACGTAGGCGCCGTGGCTTTTCGCTTTCCAGCGGTTCGCGATGACGTGGGCGACGGCGCGCATGCCCTCTTCGCCCTGGTTGCGGGCCTCGCCCCAGACGGTGAGCGCCATCCAGTGGGCGTCGACGACGTCGATCTCTTCGTCGGAGATCGGCTGGGCTGCTTCCTCAGGGGCTGGAAACGCGGCTGCGGCCGAAGGGCGGTGCGGGTTGGCGCCCTTGGGCTGCAGGGGCCGGTTCCAGGCGCTCCAATCGGTGGCGGGCGCCGGTTCGGCGGGTTTGGGAGACTCAGCCGGCGCCCCGCCTTCGCGGGCTTGTGCCGCGAAGACCAGGAGGCCGCACACAGCGGCGCCTGCCAGAACCTTTTTCACCCGAACCACCCCGCCCGCGCCAAAGCATTGAGAATGCTTGTGGAGACAATGCTATAGCACAGGCGGAGGCTGGCGTCACCCGCCGCTGTCCGGCGCTTCAGCGCCCCTTGTGGCGGATGTTGCCGGGGCGGCCGCGGCGGCCTTGCTGGTGCTTGCTCTTGTCGGCGCGGCGCCCGTCGCGCTGCGGGCGGCGTCCCGGCGCGGCGGCATAGCCGCTCGATGCTTCGGGAAGCTCGAAGCGGAGGCCACCCGATACCGGGTTCGCCTCCACCAGCCGGAGCTTGAGACGCATGCCCGAGGAGAAGCGGGTGTCGCTATTCTCGCCGACAAGCGTCTGGCTCGCCTCGTCGTAGCGGAAATATTCCGTGCCCAATGTTGAGACCGGAACCAAACCGTCGCCGCCAAGCCCTTCAACCGTCGCGAAAAAGCCGAACGGCTGGACGCCGGTGATCCGGCAATCGACCAGCTCCCCCACTCGCTCCGACAGGTACGCCGCAACGTATCGGTCCAGCGTCTCGCGCTCCGCCTCCATGGCGCGGCGTTCGAGCTGGGAAATCAGCTCGCCGGTGACCTCCATCGCTTCCGCTTCGCCGCCGCTCAGGCCGCTTTCCTGAACGTCCGGGCCAAGCCCGTAGGCGCGGACCAGCGAGCGGTGGACGACGAGGTCGGCATAGCGGCGGATCGGGCTGGTGAAATGGGCGTAGGAGCCCAATGCCAGGCCGAAATGGCCATGATTCTCCGGCCCGTAATAAGCCTGGGTCTGGCTGCGCAGGATCTGCTCCATCACCTGCGGCTTGAAGTCGGCCTCGCCCACGCGCTCGATGATGTGGTTGAAGGTGGAGGGCCGCACCACCTGGCCGAGCGCGAAATCGATCTCAAAGGTCTTGAGGTAGTCCTTGAGGGCGACCATTTTTTCCCGGCTCGGCGGCTCGTGGTCGCGGTACATGACCGGTGCTTTCTTCGCCTCCAGCGCCTTGGCCGCGGCGACGTTGGCGGCGATCATATAGTCCTCGATGAGCTTGTGCGCATCGAGCCGCTCGCGCGGCGCAACCGACATGATGCGGCCTTTCTCGTCGAGCACCACGCGGCGCTCGGGAAGGTCGAGGTCGAGCGGTCCGCGTTTCTGGCGTGCGGCGTAGAGCGCCTTCCAGCAGGCCCAAAGGGGCTTCAGGGTGGAGTCGACGAGCTCGGGCGCGACCGGCGGGCGGGAGGGCTCGATTTCCGGCATGGAGCAGGGGGAGGAGGCGAGTTCGACGGGTTCGTCATGTCTCTCGTGCCCGTCATTCTCCTCGTTCGTCCCGAGCGCAGTCGAGGGGCGCACCTGAGAATCTGTGCCA
>DASVUO010000293.1:0-8821 GCA_036386995.1 Allosphingosinicella sp.
TCGAACATCGGGCTCTCCGACACCCGGTTGCGGATGTACCAGCCCACCGCGACGAGCAGCGCGGAAAGCAGAAAGGGCACGCGCCAGCCCCAGGCAAGGAAGTCCGCCTCGCTCTGGAAATTGGCCATGATCGCAAGCACGCCTGCCGAGAGCAGGCTCCCCGCCGCGACGCCGGCCTGCGGCCAGCTCGCCCAGAAGCCGCGGCGTCCGCTGTCGCCATGCTCCGCCGCCATCAGCACCGCGCCGCCCCACTCGCCGCCCACTGCAAAACCCTGCACAAGCCGAAGCGCGATCAGCAGTATCGGTGCCCAAACGCCGATCTGAGCGTAGGTCGGCAGCAGCCCGATCAGCACCGTCGCCACGCCCATCAGCATCAGGCTGAGCATGAGGAGGCGCTTGCGCCCCACCTTGTCCCCGAAATGCCCGAACACGATCCCGCCCAGTGGCCGCGCGACGAAACCCACGGCGTAAGTCGCGAACGCCAGCAGCGTGCCCACCAGCGGATCGAAGGACGGGAAGAACAATTTGTTGAAGATCAACGCGGCGGCCGAGCCGTAGAGAAAGAAATCGTACCACTCGATAGTGGTCCCGATCAGGCTCGCCATCACCACCCGCCGAAGCGGGGTCTTCTCGTACGTGCTCGCCAACGTCGCGGCCTCCCTGTTTGACGGCGAGGTTAAAGCCGAACCCCCTTCTCGTCACCCCTTCCCGAAGCACCTAGGCACCGCGTCGCCCCAGCGAAGGCTGGGGCCCATACTGACTCAGCGCCCCCTCCGGAGCCTCACTATGGATGGCAGCCTTCGCTGGCATGACGGAGGGGGTTTGGCTTACTTCTGCGCAAACCGATCACTGCCCCGGATGAGCCCGTCCAGCACCGCCGGTTCGCTGAACAGGTGGCCGCCATGGACGATCTCCAGCTCCGCCTCCGGCCAAGCCTCGTGCAGGTCCCAGGCGGCGGACGGGGGCGTGCACATGTCGTAGCGGCCCTGCACGATCACGCCGGGGATGCCCTTGAGCCGGTCAGCATTGGCGAGGAGCTGGCCTTCCTCCAGCCAGCCGCGATTGGCCATGTAGTGGTTCTCGATCCGCGCGATCGCTACGGCGAAATTGTCCGACCTATGGGCGCCGATCGTCTCTGGGCTCGGCCGCAGGGTCACCGTTTCCGCTTCCCACTTGCTCCACGCCTTGGCCGCCGCGAGCCGCGCTGCCGCGTCCGTCCCCGTCAGCCGCCGCCGATAGGCGGAGACGAGATCGCCTTGCTCCTCGGGCGCAACCGCGCCGACGAACTCGCGCCACTTGTCCGGGAACACTTCGGACGCGCCGTAGCGGTAGAGCCAGTCCACCTCCCGCTGCCGGAACGTGAAGATCCCGCGCAGGATCAGTTCGCTCACCCGCCCCGGATGTGACTCTGCATAGGCCAAAGCCAGCGTCGATCCCCAGGATCCGCCGAACGCCAGCCACTTCTCCACGCCCGCCATTACCCGCAGCCGCTCGATATCCTCCACCAGATGCCAGGTCGTGTTTGCCTCCAGGCTCGCATGCGGCGTCGAGCGCCCGCAGCCGCGCTGGTCGAACAGCAACACGTCGTACCTCGCCGGATCGAACTGCCGGCGATGCGCCGGGCTGCACCCCGCGCCGGGGCCGCCATGCAGAAACACTGCGGGCTTGCCGCCCGGCGTGCCGCAGCGCTCCCAATAGAGCTGGTGCCCGTCGCCCACGTCCAGCATTCCGCTTTCGTACGGCTCAATCGGCGGATACAGGCTGCGCAGCTCGGACATATGTGTCTCCCTCGAACGCGACATGCGCGCGCCGCCGCTCCGCTGCAAGACCGCGCGCTCGACACGGCGGCTTGGCCGGCGCTAGGAGACGCTCGTTTTCATACGGAGCCCTTCATGCGCAAAACCCTGCTTGCCGCTCTCCTGCTCACCGCCGCCGCCGCGCCCGCCGCCGCGGAAACCGTGGTCGTCACCGCCGATCGCATGATCGACGTGTTGACCGGCAAGGTGGTGGAAGAACCGGTGGTGGTGATCACCGACGGGCGCATCGCCTCGGTCGTCGGCAGGAACGGCGGCCGCCCGAACATCCCCGCGGATGCCAAGCGCATCGATCTCCCCGGCAAGACGCTGCTCCCCGGCCTCATCGACATGCACGTCCACCTCGATTCCAACCCACGCTACGGCGGCTATTCCGGCTTTCAGTTCACCGACACCTTCTGGGTCGCCCAAGGCGTCCAGAACGCCCGCGACATGCTTGCAGCCGGCTTCACGACCGTGCGCAACGTCGGCTCCGAAAACTATTCGGACGTCGGCTACAAGCAGGCGATCGACGAAGGCCTAATCGAAGGCCCGCGGGTCGTCCCCGCCGCCTACGCGCTCGGCGCGACTGGCGGCCATTGCGATCAGACCTATCTTCCGCCCTCCTACAAATCGACCTCGCCCGGCGTCGGCAACGGCCCGCTCGAACTTCGCCAGCGGGTTCGCGAGCAGCGAAAATATGGCGCGGAAGTGATCAAGGTCTGCGCCACCGGCGGCGTCTTCTCGCGCAACACCGAACCCGGCCAGCAGCAGCTTTCCGAAGAAGAACTGCGCGCCATTGCCGACGAGGCCCACCAATGGGGCCTCAAGGTTGCCGCCCACGCCCACGGCGCCGCCGGCATCAAGGCCGCGATCCGCGCCGGCATCGATACGATCGAACACGCCTCGTTGATCGACGCCGAGGGCATCCGCCTCGCCAAGGAGCGCGGCACCTGGCTCGACATGGATATCTTCAACACGGAGTACACCCAGGCCGAAGGCGCGCGGAACGGCGTGCTCGAGGATAACCTGCGCAAGGACCGCGAGATCGCGCAGATCCAGCGCGACAATTTCCGCGCCGCCCACCGCGCCGGCGTGAAGCTGATCTTCGGCACGGATGCGGGGGTGATGCCGCACGGCACCGCCGGCGGCCAGTTCCGCTGGATGGTCGAGTACGGCATGACCCCGCTGGAAGCGATCCAGGCCGCCACCCGTAACGCCGCGGAGGCGCTCGGCCGCGAAAAGGACGTGGGCGCGATCCAGGTCGGCCGCTTCGGCGACTTGATCGCGGTCGACGGCGATCCGCTGCGCGACGTCCGCCAGCTGGAAGACGTCGATGTGGTCATCAAGGGCGGGCAGGTCGTCAAGAACGACTAAGCCGGAACCCGGCATCGCCTAGCGAATTGGTAGAACACGAAGCGGGCCGGGCCCGCACCACCTTTGAAAGGCACCATGCGCATGAAGGGCTATGTCGAGAATATCGAGCGGGAGACGCTTTCCAACGAGGATTTTCGCCGCGTCGTCTACACCGGCAAGAACCTCCAGCTCGTCCTGATGACCCTCCCGCCGGGCTGCGACATCGGCGAGGAAGTGCATGACGATATCGACCAGTTCTTCCGGATCGAGGAGGGCGAGGGCGAAATCCACATCGACGGCGCGGTCAACAAGGTGGAAGACGATTTCGCCGTCATCGTCCCCGCCGGCGCCCGCCACAACGTCGTCAACACGGGCTCGGCGCCCTTGAAGCTCTACACCCTCTACGGCCCCCCCGAACACAAGCACGACACCGTCCACAAGGACAAGGAACAAGCCGACCGCGACCACGAAAACGACCATTTCGACGGGGTGACGTCGGAATAGACGCGCAAGGCAGGGGCGGCCGCCTATCGGCGCCGCCCTTTGCCTCGCGCCCCCCGGATGCTAGGGCCCGCCAAACCCCTAGCATTCGAGCGAAATGACCGACCTTCAGCTGATCCGCAATTTTTCGATCATTGCCCATATCGACCATGGCAAATCGACCCTCGCCGACCGCTTGATCCAGCAAACGGGCGGGCTGACCGCGCGTGAGATGTCGAGCCAGGTGCTCGACAATATGGAGATCGAGAAAGAGCGCGGAATCACCATCAAGGCGCAGACGGTGCGCCTCGACTACACCGCCAAGGACGGCGTCACCTATGTCCTGAACCTCATGGACACGCCCGGCCACGTCGATTTCGCCTACGAAGTTTCCCGCAGCCTCGCCGCCTGCGAAGGCGCGCTGCTGGTGGTCGACGCCGCGCAAGGGGTGGAAGCGCAAACGCTCGCCAACGTCTACCAGTCGATCGAGCACGACCACGAAATCGTCCCGGTGATCAACAAGATCGACCTCCCGGCCGCCGAACCGGAAAAGGTCAAGAAAGAGATCGAGGACATTGTCGGCCTCCCCGCCGACGACGCCGTGCTGACCTCCGCCAAGTCCGGCATCGGCATCGACGAAGTCTTAGAAGCCATCGTCACCCGGATCCCGCCCCCCAAAGGCGATCGCGAAGCGCCCTTGAAGGCGATGCTCGTCGACTCATGGTACGACCCCTATCTCGGCGTCGTGATCCTGATCCGCGTCATCGACGGCACGATCAAAAAGGGCCAGAACGTCAAGTTCATGGCCGGCGGCACCCAGCACCTGGTCGACCGCGTCGGCGCCTTTCGCCCCAAGATCGAGCAGCTGCCCGAACTCGGCCCCGGCGAAATCGGCTTCATCACCGCGCAGATCAAGGACATCTCCGAAACCCGCGTCGGCGACACCATCACCGATGTCCGCCGCCCCGCGGCGCAAGCCCTCGCCGGCTTCAAGGAAGTTCAGCCGGTGGTCTTCTGCGGCCTCTTCCCGGTCGACGCCAACGACTTCGAGAAACTGCGCGAATCGATCTCCAAGCTCCGCCTCAACGACGCCAGCTTCTCCTTCGAAATGGAGACGTCCGCGGCCCTGGGCTTCGGCTTCCGCTGCGGCTTCCTTGGCCTCCTGCACCTCGAAATCATCCAGGAGCGGCTGACCCGCGAATATGATCTCGATCTCATCACCACCGCGCCGAGCGTGGTCTACAAGATCCAGCTCAACCACAAGGACGCGCAGGGCAATCAAAGCCTGGAGCTGCACAACCCGGCCGACATGCCGGACCCGAGCCGCATCGACATCATCGAGGAGCCGTGGATCGAGGCGACCATCTACGTCCCCGACGAATATCTCGGCCCGATCCTGAAGCTCTGCCAGGACCGCCGCGGCATCCAGAAAAACCTCACCTACGTCGCCGGCCGCGCCCAGCTCACCTACGAACTGCCGCTGAACGAAGTCGTGTTCGATTTCTACGACCGCCTGAAATCGATCAGCCGCGGCTATGCGAGCTTCGACTACCACCAGGTCGGGCATCGGGAAGGGGATCTCGTCAAGATGAGCATCCTCGTCAACAACGAGCCGGTCGACGCGCTAAGCATGATCGTCCACCGCGGCACCGCCGAAAGCCGCGGCCGCGGCATGTGCGAGCGCCTGAAAGACCTGATCCCCCGCCACCTCTTCAAAATCCCGATCCAGGCCGCCATCGGCGGCAAGGTCATCGCCCGCGAGACGATCGCCGCGCTGAGGAAGGACGTGACGGCGAAATGCTACGGCGGCGACATCTCGCGCAAGAAGAAGCTGCTGGAGAAGCAGAAGGCCGGCAAGGCGCGGATGCGGGAATATGGCTCGGTGAGTATCCCGCAGGAGGCGTTTATCGCGGCGCTCAGGATGGGGGAAGAGTGAGCCGCACGGCGTCAGCGCCGCCTGGTCTTCCCTCCGCTGTCGTGCTTTCAGGAAGCTCAGAAATGAGGTTAGGCAGGAAACAGGAATGCGCGGTGAAGGAGTAGCAGCGGATCCAACGCTAAATCATCTCGCCGAACGTCGCTGAACAAAAAGTCGCGTCCGCCATCATAAAGCGGGAACAGGCCCGTATCCATGATGAGTGTTGGAACGGAGGCACTTAGTCTTGTGTGCAACTCACTTTCCCAAGCCTCTGCTGAGTTAGATCGGACGTAAGCCGCCATCGCTGCTACGTGAGCCGTCGTGTAGGGGCTGTCTATACACGTGAAGCAGCCGAGGCCATCGCTCCCCAAGTATGCCGAATTTACATCACTGACCCTTCTCAGTAGCTTCGATTCAAGAATTAGCCTGAGAGCAGCTTGATATTGAAGGGTAGAAAGAACGAGATCTGCGTCTCGACTTCTCTTTCCCGCCCGGTTCGGAGCCTGCACCGGCACCTCGCAGCCGATGGTGTACTGCCGCAGGGTAGAGTCAATCGGCGCTAGCTCTTGAAGCTCTTGGAATATATGGAAGAGCTCGGTCGTGATGTCAGTTTCTTCGAGTGACCGAGTGCCGATTTTTTGCAACAGTGACGCCCAACGCGGCTCCGTTGCCAGCACCGCCGCAGCACGGTCTAAGGCCTGCAAGCCACCGGCCGCAAAGATGTACCATCGTTGAGCCTGCAACCGGGTGAGACCACGATCCATCAGTCGCTGGACAAAAAGAGCTTCAGTGGACATCGACCATCAATTTTTTATCGACCACGTCCGCATCGGAATACGCATTATCCAACGTCCATCGAAAACTTTGTTCCGGTTTCACAAGATATAGAACATCAGAAGTTTTGTCGTGGTGAACGAAGGTGCTAACGCTAAATATATCCGCGCCAGCGGCATCGTAGGCATGCATCACATCGTCGGTTGTGGCTTTCGGGGCTCGGCTCCACTCCGTTGAAATGGACAGTACTCTCAACTTCCGATCGCCAAGTTCCATGAAGTCAGTCGTAATAGAGTCCGTCCCAAGCATGCCTTTCAGGCGAGCCGATAAAAGCGCTGCATACTCCGACAATGTTCGATCCTCCACGGGCTCCATAGAAGCAAATGGTATATTGCCGTTTGCAAAAAATATCCGATGGTCAAGGAACTCTTCGATCACGGGAAAATAGCTTCCCGGCAGTCCAAACTCCTCTAAAATAACCATTTCGCGTAGGTGTCCCGGGGGAGCAGCAGCAAGTCGATGTAAGCTATCTGCCGACCGCAGAGGGAACGGAACGTCAAGAATGGAATCAAGCTCAATAACCCATCGGTCTACCATCATCTGTCGACTATGAAGTGCTGCTAGATATCTGAAAGTCGAACTTTCTAAATATGCGGCAAGGGCAGCAAGGAGTGTGGGCCGATCAGGTGCCTCTTCTGCAACGGAGAACAGGTTGAAGGAGCTGTTGAACGCAGCGGGTGATCTTACGCGAAAAACGCATTCGAGACTCCGCGGAACAGCAAGAATATTGCCGGCAAAGAAGTGACGGAACTTTCCTCGTGCGCTCTGCAGAATGTCGAGAGGGAGTGGCGATATGCTACCCGATGATTGGTAAGGGACCCACCACCCGTCCGGGCCTACCTTGAGGTGGCGGCATATATGCCGGTCTGATCGGATGTCAGTTGTCAGGTGATATTCGGAGGGCAGGCCCGTCCGCCGCGCTTCATCTCCGCTCTTCCAAAGGAGCCCGCGCGTGGCGAGTGTGCGGATGTCGATCGCCTTCCTTAAACGCACCTGATCGTGAAGATAGTCAGCGATCTGCCGGTCAACGGGTCGCCTAACAAGGGCATCGTGCAGGAAACGTTCCGGCATCTCGGCCGAGGTGTCGGGAATGCTCTCGGTGCGAGAGCGATCTTTGACGAGAGTCCAGAGGGACTTGTCCCGACCAATTGGCTGCTCTGCAAGCGTAGGAGAATAGATCGTCGTTCGCGTTCTTTTCGTGCGCTGCACGAAAACTATGACTGCGGGATGGATGGCGGAACGGAACAGCCGCCTACGCATGTGAGATAGGTTGGCAAACTCGAGGAACGCCATCTTTTTACCGATGGTTTTCACAAAAAGTTTCGATCTCTTGTTGATGAATGACTTTAGTGGCATCACGAGAGCTGCTGTTCCGCCGCGCTTCAGGAACCATCTCGTTAGCCGCCAGAAAAATAAGTCCGCGATTTGTTCGTCACCTACGTGGTGTGTGCGGGCAATTCGATGCAGAAAACTCTTCGCGAGCTCTGGGCTCCTCATTTTTGACACGGAACCCCAAGGTGGGTTGCCGAGGATGAGGTCAAAGCGTTGCGGGAAGCCTTTCGGACGCGCCTTCATCTCGAAAATGTCGCGTGTCAGAATGTTTGAGCCAGAGGGCCACACTAAGCTGGGGAACAGGCGCGTAACGCTACGGCTGTTGGTGATGAGGCGAAGTTCCGCAGGATCAATGTAGTCCAGCATAGTCAAGTACAAGCTGAAGGCGGCCACGTGGCATGCGTCCGGGTGCCGTTCGATAGCGAAGATGCTTCCCCGGAGGATTTCTGCTAGCTTGCTGTGATCAAGGTGCCGTTTGCCGGGCGGTAGTTCCTTTTCAATCAGTCTGCGGTACGCGGATACAAGGAATACGCCCGATCCGGCACTGCCGTCTAAAATCGTTGATTCTCTCGTTAATGGTGTCTTCGTCTCCACTTCATCAATAACAAAGTCCACTAAGAACGGCGGCGTATAAAATGCTGCGTCTGTTCCTTTCTGGTCGCCGTCTCGCGACAAGAATTGCTCATAAATTGCGGACAGTGTCTCTGTTCTAATTACAGAAAGGTCGGCTTTAAATAGTCCGAGCTGGGTACCCGCCGGTGAGGTAGAATCCGAAAATCCAATGACGCCGCGGACGAACTCTATATGCTCCGCTTTTACAGCATCGCGGGTTTCCAGAGAGAGAGGAAATATACTGCCGTTGAGAACCCTATCGAGCTCCTCGAAAACTGACCAAAGCCAATCCGGGCGCCAGGCTTTGCCTCGGTCCACGGCGTCCGTTAGGCCAAGGCTTTTTACCCACTCTGGCTGAAGTACGTTTCTACTGAGAAGAAAGTGGAGGTAGAGGACCCGCCCGAGAAGAGCGTTCGCCTGGCTGGGGCTCAGCCTTCCATACCCATGCCTGTCTTGAACGAGAGCGGTACCGGCATCCTTTAGGTCACTGAGGATAATT
>DASVUO010000294.1:0-2835 GCA_036386995.1 Allosphingosinicella sp.
GCGGCACGATCTTGAGGCAGCTGAGCAGAAAAGCGACGCCGCCCGGTTTGACCTCGCGCGCGTCCCGCAGGAAAGCGGCCTCGTCACCGCGCGCGGCGGCCTCCGAAACCAGATGCTCCGCGAACGGATCAAACCAACCGGGCGTGTCCACGACGACGTTTACCTGCCGTGGCTTTTTCCACCACTCCTGCTGCATCATTTCCTCATGTTGAACAGCGTGTCACACAATCTGCGGCTGCCGAGACCATCGGTGACGCGCGCCGCTCGTTGCGCCATTTCGGCCCGCTGCGCGTGGTCGATGAGGAGCGCCTGTAGCGCGCCGCCGATGGATTGGCCATCTACCATGATCTGCGCACCCGCATCGTGCAGCTGCTGCGCAATGAACCGCTGGTTGCCCGCCAGCACCACAACCAGGGCAGGCAGCGCTAGGCAGCACCGCTCCCAGCTGGTGGTTCCCGCCGCCCCTACTGCAAGGTCCGCCTCGATCATCAGTTCGGCCATGGCGTCGCTGTCGATGTGGAGCCGGACCTCGGAATGGCGGCTTGCAACATCTTCAACATGGGCGAGGCTCGGCGCAGCGCGCCCGAGCACTACATCGATCGCAAGCCCGACGTTCAGGGCCAGTATCTGATCAAGCGCCCGCGCAGTGATTCCACCAAGATCGGCGGTGCCCAGGGAAACCAGAACCCGCCGCGCCGGAGCTTCCGAGCGGCGAGCAAGCGCCCGGGGCCGGGCAGCCGCGAATTCGGGGCGGAGAGGTGCGTACTCGGGTCCCGTGACGACAACACAGCCTGTCGGCACCAGCGGGCGATAGTCGTTCAAGTTCCTGCCCAATGTCTGGTCCAGGAGCAGATCGCAGGCGTGCTTCCGATTGGCGAGATCGTCGATCACCATGCGCCGCGCGCCGCCTGCCGCCGCCTCGAACACGGCGTTGAGTTGATAATGATCGATCACCAGCCACTCGGGCTCAGCCGGGCCCAAGGCCATGCGCGTGCGCCTTGCGTCCTCCTCCTGAACGGCTGCGGGAAGAACCACCCGGTCCCATTCCTCCGTTTCCGTCGACGCGTGCGGTGTGCGGTCGATGGGGAGCAGCGCATGGCCGGCGGCAGCGACCCGGGCTTGAAGCGCCTCCGGCATGGAAGAAAACACGAAGCCGCAGGTGGCGCCGCGCGCCCTCAGCGCATCGGCAAGCGCAAGGCAGCGCATGACGTGGCCGCCGCCGATCCGGGGCGATGCGTCCGTCCTGAACATCACACGCATGCCACAATTCCGCTGTTTCGGTGCTGCTCACGCAAAGGGTCGCTCCCGCGAAGCCATTGCCTTGATTGGACGACTTCCTATAAGGCCGCCGCGCCGGCAAGCAATCCGGTGCTGCTTCAGGATCGCGATGCCAACCGACCCCCTCATCGGAATATTGAAGATGCCGATGGGTAACCTCCGGTCGGCGTATAACGCTGTCTACCAGAACGGCTTCGACTCCCAGTTCGTAGACAAGGACTCGAATCTCGATGACTTGACCCACCTCATAGTGCCTGGCGTGGGGAACTTTCGCGCGGTGATGGCTCATCTCGAAGAGGACGGAGGCGCGGACCGGGTTCGCGCATTTGCGACGTCCGGGCGGCCGGTGCTGGGCGTATGCGCCGGGATGCAACTGCTGGCCGAGCGCGGCACGGAAGGCGGCGACACGCCGGGCTTGGGCCTTGTGCACGGCGCGATCGAGCGCCTTCCGGAGGACCCCGGGCACATTCTTCCCCATGTCGGTTGGAGCCCGGTGCGCTTTCGCTTCAACCATCCCGTGCTGGAAGGCGTAAAACCGGGCCGCGACTTTTACTTCGTACACAGTTATGCCCTGCGCGGCGCCCGCGAAGACGAGTTTCTGGGCGAAACCACATACGGCGTCCCTTTCGCCTCCATCGTTGCGCGGGACAACGTGATCGGCTTCCAGTTCCATCCGGAGAAGAGTCAGGGGAACGGCCTCAAGCTCATCGAAAATTTCTGTCTCTGGGATGGCCGATGCTGAAGAAGCGCATCATCCCCGTGCAACTCCTGCTCGACGGCAGGCTGGTTAAGACGAAACGCTTCCGCGACTTTCGGGACGTGGGCGACCCCGTGAAGAGTTCGGCCGTTTATAACAGCCAGAATGCCGACGAGATCATTTTCCTGAACATCGCCCGCGAGCACCGCTCCATCGACATGCTGCGGGTGGTGATCGAAAAGGTTTCAGAAGTCAGCTTCATGCCGATGGCTATGGGCGGCGGCATTTCCTCCGCGGACGACGCGGCCGAGCTGATCCGTACCGGCGCCGACAAGATCGTGGTGAACTCGGCCGCCTACCGCGACAAGGAGCTGATCACCGCCACCGCCGCCCGTTTCGGCGCTCAAGCGGTGGTGGTCAGCATCGACGCCCGCTGGGATCCCGCATTCAACCGTTACCTGCTATTTTCCGACTGCGGACGCCTGCAGGAGACGCCGACGCTGGAACAGCATGTCCGCGATGTGATCGCCGCGGGTGCCGGCGAGATCATGATCCAGTCGATCGACCGCGACGGCACCATGGAAGGCTATGACGTGGAACTGGTGCGGCGGGTCAAGGCAGTCTCCACCATCCCGGTGATCGCCTGCGGCGGCTCAGGCAATTACGAGCATCTGCGCGAGGTCTTCGCGGAAACGGACGTCAGCGCGGTAGCCTGCGGAAGCCTGTTCAACTTCAGCGATTCCAACCCCATCCGTGCCAAGGCATTCCTTACCAACCACGGCCTGAGCTTCAAGGTGGTATGACGCACCGGATCGAGACCCAGCGCCTCCTGCTGCGCGAGCTGGACGCGGCAGACTGCA
>DASVUO010000295.1:0-5585 GCA_036386995.1 Allosphingosinicella sp.
GACATCCTCGACCCGCGATCCCCAGCCGTGAAATTCGACCGCGTCGAGCTCGGCGCAGGCGATCAGGCCCGCCTCATCCTCGACGAACAGATAGCTTTCGGTGCGGCCGTTCTTCTGCGCGATCGGCAGCAGCCCGATCTGCGGCGGGAAATCGTCTTCGCTCGCCGGGTGCGCGCGGTTGCGCTGGAAGAAGCAATGGCCGCGCCGGCAGCGAAACAGGTTGAGCGGCCGCCGGGCCGCATCGCGCAGCAGCAGCGGCGCGAACGCCCTGTAGTAGAGCACCAGGGCTTCCCTGGGCGGAAGCGGCGGCTTCTTGTAGACCGGCTCCCCGCCGCCGGCCTTGTGGGTGCCGGGGATCGGCTTCAGACCGGAGGCAGGCTGCGCAGGCACGTCGGGTGAACGGGACGCCCCGGGCCCCGGTTCCCGTTCAGGCCGCTTCGGCAGTCTCCACGGCTTCGGACGCCTCAAGCCAGCGTGCTTCGGCTTCGGCGATCCGGGCATCGAGTTCGGCGCGGCGCTTCATCAACTCGGTCATTGTCAACTTGGAGAGCGCCGGCTCCGCGCCTGAGGGATCGAACATTGCGTGATCCACCGCGCTGCGCTGCGCCGTCAGTTTGGCGACTTCGGCTTCGGCGGCTTTCGCCTGCGTGCGGAGCGCTTTGCTCTTTTCGCGCGCGGCGGCGGCGGCGCGGCGCTCGTCCTTGCGGTTCGCTTTTGGTTCGGCCTTAGCGGCGCCGTTGTCCTTCTGGAGGATCAGCTTGGTGTAGTCGTCGAGGCTTCCGTCGAAATCCTGGGCGGTGCCGTCGTGGACCAGCACGAGGCGGTCCGCGGTGAGTTCAAGCATGTGGCGGTCGTGGCTGACCACCACCACCGCGCCCGTATAATCGTTTAGCGCCTGGACGAGCGCCTCGCGGGCGTCGACGTCCAAGTGGTTGGTCGGCTCGTCGAGGATCAGGAGGTGCGGCGCGTCGCGAGTGATAAGGGCAAGCGCAAGCCGCGCCCGCTCGCCGCCCGAAAGCTTGCGCACCTCGGTGGTCGCTTTCTCGCCGGAGAAGCCGAAGCGGCCGAGTTGGGCGCGGACGGCGGAGGGCGTTGCGCCCTTCATCTGGCGGGACATGTGCTCCAAGGGCGTGTCGGCGCCGTCCAGTTCCTCGACCTGGTATTGGGTGAAGTAGCCGACCTTCATCTTGCCGCTGGCGTTGATCTCCCCGTCCATCGGCGCGAGTTGCGCTGCGAGCAGGCGCGCGAGCGTGGTCTTGCCGTTGCCGTTGCGGCCGAGGAGCGCGACGCGGTCGTTCGGGTCGAGGCGGAAGTTGAGGCGGGTCAGCACCGGGGTCTCGCTATAGCCGACCGAGGCCATGTCGAGCGTGACCAAAGGCGGGCGGAGCTCGGAGGGGTTGGGAAAGCCGAAGGACAGCGTCGGATCATTTGCGAGTTCCGCGATCGGCTGCATGCGGGCGAGCGCCTTGACGCGGCTTTGCGCCTGCTTTGCAGTGGAAGCGCGGGCCGAATTGCGGGCGATGAAGTCCTTAAGCTTTTCCTGCTGCGCCTGCTGGTTGGCACGGGCGGCGGCGAGCTGAGCCTGGCGCTCGGCGCGCTGGCGCTCGAACGCGTCGTAGCCGCCCGGGTAGAGCGTCAGCTTGCCGCGCTCGAGGTGGAGGATGTGATCGACGACGTTGTTAAGGAAGTCGCGCTCGTGGCTGACGATCAGGATGGTGGCGCGGTAGCTTTGCAGGAAGTCCTCCAGCCACAGCACTGCTTCCAGATCCAAGTGGTTCGAAGGCTCGTCGAGCAGCAGCAGATCGGGCTCGGAGAAGAGAAGCGCGGCGAGGGCGACGCGCATCTTCCAGCCACCAGAGAAGCTGTCGAGGGGCTGGTGCTGCGCGTCCTCGTCGAAGCCCAAGCCAACGAGGATGCGGGCGGCGCGGGACGGCGCGGCGTGGGCGTCGATGGCGTTCAGGCGTTCGTGGATCTCGCCCAAGCGGCCGAGATCCTGAACGGTCTCGGCTTCCTCCAGAAGCGCTGCGCGTTCGGTATCCGCGGCGAGGACCGTTTCGAACGGCGTCGCCTGACCGGCCGGCGCTTCCTGAGCGATGTAGCCGAGGCGCGACTCCCGCGGCATTTCGGCGGCGCCTTCGTCCGGCTCGAGCAAACCGGCGACGACGCGGACAAGGGTCGACTTGCCAGCGCCGTTGCGGCCGATCAGCCCGATGCGGCTGCGCGGCGGAAGCGCGGCGGTCGCGCGGTCAAGGATCGTACGCCCGCCAAGGCGCACCGTGATTCCATTCAGATTAAGCATGGCCGCGCGCCTAGCATGACGCGAGGCTTAGCCCAA
The DNA here is from genome assembly GCA_036386995.1 of Allosphingosinicella sp. Classification (GTDB taxonomy): domain Bacteria; phylum Pseudomonadota; class Alphaproteobacteria; order Sphingomonadales; family Sphingomonadaceae; genus Allosphingosinicella. The sequence goes on from DASVUO010000295.1 coordinate 2,336, forward strand.
GGCCTCACAAGGTGGCGTGTACCGTTGCGATCGCCTTCACCACCGCGCCGACGCGGGCGGCGGCCTGGATGGTTTCGGCTTTGACGCCGTGCTGCTGGAGGACGCGCTCGTGGCTGTCGATGCACATGCCGCAGCCGTTCATGGCGGAAACGGCGAGGCTGAACAGCTCGAAATCGTCCTTCTCGATGCCGTGGGTGGCGATGGCGTTCATGCGCAGCTTGGCGGGGAGCGTGCCGTATTCCGGGTTCGTGGCGAGGTGGACGAAGCGGTAGTAGACGTTGTTCATCGCCATGACGGCGGCGGCGGCGCGGGCGGCGTTAGCGATCTTTTCATCGAGCTTGCCGGCGACTTCGGCTTCGGCGGCGGCGACCACCGGGCGGTAGCCGGAGCCGTGGGCGCAGGCGAGAAGCAGGCCGTATTTGCGCGCGTCGCCGAGCGTCTGATCGTTGAGCAGCGACGACAGGTTGAGGCGCAGGTCCTTGGCGTAATCGGGCAGCGTGTCGGAAAATTCCTTGAGGGACATGGGTAGCTCCTTTGGCGGATGGAAAAGGGGCGCGGAAACCAAAGCTCCCGCGCCCCCGATAGGATCGAAGCGAGAGACGCCTTACGCCGCCGGGCGGAGCGGCTCCTGGCCTTCCTGCCAGTTGCAGGGGCACAGCTCGTCGGTCTGCAGCGCGTCGAGGATGCGCAGCGTTTCCTGCGGATTGCGGCCGACGTTGAGGCCGTTCACCGTCACGTGCTGGATAACATTGTCCGGATCGACAATGAACGTCGCGCGGAAGGCGACGCCCTCTTCGCGAGCCAGGATGCCGAGGGCGGAGGCGAGCTCCTTCTTGTTGTCCGCGATCCACGGGAAATCGGCGGCGGCGAGGCGCTCGTCCGACTTGCGCCAGGCGTGGTGGACGAAATCGGTGTCGGTGGAGGCGCCGATCAGGACGGCGTCACGGTCGGCGAATTCCTGGGCGAGGTCGCCATAGCCGATGATCTCGGTCGGGCAGACGAAGGTGAAGTCCTTGGGCCAGTAGAAGAGCACCTTCCACTTGCCGTTGGTTTCGGAGAGGTTGATCGATTCGCCCGCGGGAAGGGCGCTGCCCTGCTGGACGGGAACGGTGAGACCGGGAAGCGTATCGCCGACGGTGAGCATGAACGTGTCTCCTGTTGAGTGCGAAGTGGCCGAAAGTGCCGCGGGGCGTCACCTTGCGTGAGGCCCATATAGGGGGTGGCGGTGATTGGGCAAGGTGATTAAATCGCACGAATTGATCGAGTGAGGCGATTACACGATGAACAGCTACCTGCCGACGCTGAAGCAGCTGCAGTACCTCGCGGCGCTGCACGACCATGGCCATTTCGGGCGGGCGGCGGAGGCGACGTTCGTGACGCAGTCCACGTTGTCGGCGGGGCTGAGGGAGCTGGAGACGGCGCTTGGCGTGACCTTGGTGGAGCGTAACCGGCGGGTGGTGCGGTTCACGCCCTTGGGGGAGCGGATCGCGGCCAAGGCGCGGCGGGTGCTTCGCGAGGCGGAGGAACTGACAGATCTGGCGCGGGCGGCCGGGAAGCCGCTGAGCGGGGAACTTCGGATGGGCGTAATCCCGACCATTGCGCCGTTCCTTCTGCCGCGGCTGCTGCCGGGGCTGAGGAGCGCGTGGCCGGACCTGAAGCTGTTCCTGCGCGAGGAAACCAGCGGCGCGGCGTGCGAGGGGCTGCACCGGGGGCAGCTCGACTGCGTGTTGCTCGCCCTTCCCTACGGCTGCGGCGAGGTGGAGGGCGAGACGTTGTTCGACGATCCCTTGTGGGTCGCCTTTCCGCCGGGCGAGGAGGGTGGCGCCGAGACGGCGGCGCGGGCGATCACGCCGGGCGAGATCGACCAGGACCGGCTGCTGCTGCTGGAGGACGGCCATTGCCTTCGCGACCATGCGCTCGCCGCCTGCAACCGGCCGGAACTGCGCGGCGAGGCGGCGATGCTCGGCACTAGTTTGCATACAATGGTGCAGATGGTCGGCAACGGGCTGGGCGTGACCATGGTGCCGCAAATGGCGCTAGATGCGGGAATATTGGAGGGGACGGGGGTCACCGCGCGGCCGCTGAAGGCGGAGCATGCGTTTCGGCGAATCGCCTTGATCTGGCGAAGGAACAGCCCCCGCGAAAAGGACTTCCGCCTGCTCGCCGAGGCGCTGCGCAGCCCTCGGGAGCGCTGAAAAGTCCTACACGGTTTTCATTTTATTATCGTTGCTTCTCAAGGCTCTACACCCCCTCGAATCCTATTTCTTCGTAAGCGCGGTTGAGATGTAGGACTTCGCCTGTTCTCTTTGTGTTCTGAAAACACGAGGAGAAGCCGCCATGTTCCGCCCAACCAATGACCCCCGGATCCCGATCCCGCCGCGCCGCGACCGCGGCCGGGCCATCATCATCGCCTTGCTAGGCGCCTGCGTCGCCGCCGGAGCGGTGGCTGCCGCGCTTCCCGCTTTTGCGGCGGAGACGATCAACTACGCCTACGACGCGCGCGGCCGGCTGGTCGAGGTCAAGCGCGTGACGAGCGGCAGCGGCGCGCCGGCGCCGAGCACCACCAGCTACCAGTTCGACAAAGCGGACAACCGCACCGTCAAGAGCACCAGCTCGCCGTAAGGCCGGGCCGGCCGGAGCTTTTGCCCCCCCTGCCCCCTCCGGCCGGCAACCCTCTCCCCCCTTTTTAAGCTTTCGCCGGTTCGCGCCGGCGCCCTTCCGCGATTTTACCGGAGACAAACAATGACCATCACGTCCGCTCGCCGGGCCGCCCTTTCGTGCGCCCTGCTCGCCACCACCGCTTTCTGCGGCCTTTCCGCCCAACCCGCCGCCGCGCAGGCCTATACCGATGTGGAACGGCAGGCGCCGGACGACAACGGTGTCGATGTGATCTCCGGGAAGATCAACGTGCCGTTGCGCGCGATCACCGCCGGGCGCGCCGGCGAAGGCGGCCTGAGCTACCTGAGCGGCTGGGCCGGCGGTGAAAATTTCGACACGTTCAAGGTGCAGATCGGCACGTTGGGCAGCGGAGTCACCAACGTGACCGTGATGGGAAGCCGCCGCCGCTTCATCGACAATGGGAACGGCACCTGGAGCAATCCGGATGGCGATGGCGCTACCTTTACCTACAATGCAGGCATCGACGGATACGTTTACACCGCGCGCGACGGAACGGTGATCACCTTTCTGAAGTCGCTCGGCGACACCGGCTTCGGCGGCCTTGTCGCCGCGCGGGTTTCCACCGTCGTGC
>DASVUO010000296.1:0-4466 GCA_036386995.1 Allosphingosinicella sp.
AGCGGCCACATCGCCGGCGTCGTCAACCCGCCCGAAGCCGGCAAATACCAATATTGGACCAACGACGCGAAGGTCGCGACGTTGGAAGAATTCGTCGCCGGCGCGACGGAAACCAAGGGCAGCTGGTGGCCGGACTGGATCAAGTGGATCGGGGCGCAGGGGGAAAAGCGTGTGCCGGCTAAGGGCGCGCGCGTCCCCGGGAAGGGCAAGCTGAAAGCCCTCGAAGACGCACCCGGCGGCTACGTCAAAGGCCGCTAGGCGGGCGCAAGGAGTTTGAGCGCCGTTCGACCGGGATTTAGCGTCGGCGCTGGTTGAGCGTCCCGCACACCAGAAGCCGCTCATAGGCATCCGCTACACGATCATAAGCGGTTGCAAGGTCGCGACATGCCTGAGCCCCAGCCTCGAGGCGAAGCGTCCCCGAGCGTTCCCGTTCCCTCTGGGCGCGCAGCCTGTAACGCTTAACCTCTTCAGATGTCATGACTATTCCCCTCGTCGCGCACCCCTAGCCATTGGTTGACCGGCCTCAAACAACCTGGATCAGTTGAGCTCCCCGCGGCGTTCAGCATCGTGCGCGCCTGCTCCGCTAACGACGCACGCCCCTCCCAACCCAAGCTCCTTCGGGCTCCTTTTTCGGAGTCATCCGTTTGATCATGATCAAGCAGGAGGAGCCTTGTGCCCAATCCGTGGACCATGAAAATGGAGCAGTTCACCTCCTTCACCCCAGAACAGCGGGCGCGGCTCGATGCATTGGTGGCGCAGCGGCAGCAGGATTATGCGCCCGATGAGGACATACTCGTCGAGGACCAGGCCATTAACGAGTGTCACGTCATCCTCACGGGATTGGCGATGCGCTACAAGCTCCTCCCCGACGGCGAGCGTCAGATCATGGCCTTCCTGATCCCTGGCGACCTGTGCGATGCCGAGGTCTTCGTACTCGACAAGATGGATCACAGCGTGGGCGCAATCACGCCGACGACCTGCGCGGTGATCTCGGCGGACACCATGCGAACGCTGCTTCGCGAGGTCTCGCCGATGTCGGAAGCGCTTTGGTGGGGCACGATGACCGACCTGGCCGTGCTTCGTGAGCGGCTCGTCGACATCGGCCGCAGGGACGCCCGTGAACGCGTCGCCCACCTCATCTTCGAAATGCTGGTTCGATATCGCACCATCGGCACGACCGATGACGACGTGATGCCTTGGCCGATCACGCAAGATGAACTTGCCGATGCGACCGGCCTCACCACCGTTCACATCAACCGCACCTTGCGGCAGCTGCGCGAGGAAGGCCTGATCGAGGTCAACCGGCGGGAGATGAGGGTGCTTGACCGGGATCGACTGCGGCAGCTCTCCGGCTTCAATCCGAATTACCTCCACCTCATCCGGACACAGGAGGGGGATGGCAAGATCGCCGAGCGGGCGGGTGATCTCGTATAGAACGCCGGGAGTGCCGACCCTTGCCGCGCTATCACTTCCATCTCCGCGACCGCACGGGCTTCACCGAGGATACCCACGGTCGCACCTTGGCCGATTCCGAAAAGGCAAGGGAACGGGCGATCAAGGAGGCACGCGCGATTATCTGTGACGATGTTCGCAATGGCCGCGTCGATCTGAACGGAATGATCGAGGTGACCGATGGAAGCGGGAAGGTCGTGCTGACGGTCAGGTTCACCGAAGCTGTTGAGCAAAATTGATGCAGATCAATCATCGGAAATCCAACCTACTTAGGGTTTTTCGCTCGCTACCCATGCAATAGCAACTCCATCGCCGGGGCTCATATTGGCATCCCGGCGCTTGAGAGACCCTTGTGCTCCCGCCGAACCAGGGGAGCGGCATGTGACTTCTTCAAACCACGCGCTCGCGCCGATGCTGCGCAAGCTGTCTAAATGGGCCGCCTTCAACCAACAGGACGAGCAGGCGCTGCTCGCGTTGCCGCACGAGACAAGAACGATCGGCAAGGGCAACTACATCGTGCGCGATGGCGACCGGCCCACACGCTCGTGCGTCCTTCTTTCCGGCTTCGCTTACCGTCACAAATTGGTCGGGAATGGCGGCAGGCAGATACTAACCGTGCACATGAGCGGAGACGTGGTGGACCTGCAGAACTCCCTCCTCAGAATCGCGGACCACGACGTGCAGGCGCTCACCGAAGCAGAGGTCGCATTCATCCCCACGGACGCGGTCAAGGAGTTGGCCTTCAGCAGGCCGGCGGTCGGGATGGCCATGTGGTACGATACCCTGGTCGACGCTTCGGTTCATCGCGAGTGGACGGCGAACGTCGGCCGGCGAGATTCCCGTACGCGCATGGCCCATCTGCTGTGCGAGTTCGGCGTGCGACTCCACGATGCGGGGTTGGGCAGCTTATGCAGCTACGAGATGCCGATGACCCAGGAACAATTGGCGGATTGTACGGGCCTGACCCCGGTTCATGTGAACCGAACGTTGAAGAGTTTCGACAGAGAAGGGCTCACCCAGCGGACGTTGCGCTCTGTTTCCATCGACGACTGGGAAGCTTTGGCCAAAGTGGGAGACTTCGACACCCGCTACCTCCATTTGGCAGACAAGCAGGAATTTGTCTGAGCGGGAGAGCAGGCCTCCTCAATCGGCAGCAGCGCATTGATCCGTCAGCTGTTGTCGGTCTCCCGCCCCTTCTCCACCAACCGCCGCAGCGCCTCCGATCTTGAAGGCCTCGGCTCCGGCTGACGCTCAATTCAGGCGTTCAGCGCCGCCTGCTCCGCGCCCCCGCGCCGGACATCGCCGCGCTTGCCCGGAAGCTGGAGCTGGCCATCGACGAGGAGATCTTCACCCTCTCCGGGGGCGAAGCCTGCCTGAAGGCAATCCGCCGCGACGCCCGCCGGCTGGCGCGGCGGCAAGGTTAGGGAAGACGCCTAGAAAACACTTTCCTACATGCCCCTCCCTGTGATCCATCCTGAAAGATGGAACAAAGGGCGAATCACGACCGGATAAGCAGCATCCCGGTCACCGGGTGCGCGGCCGCGGCGCTATTCAAACCCACGCCGGAGAGCGCTCGCCCGAACACGCGCACCAGTGCGAACATTGGGACCTTTGGGCCAGCCCGCCTCTGGCCTCGATCCCCAAACCCCTTCTCCCGAAGTGCCCCGCCGCGAAATGCGCGACATCGTGAACTTCATGAACTTCGCCTCGCCACTTTGGCGGCGGGCGCGCACCTCCTGAGCGTCCGCGTGCGGAGGAGACCCCCCGCGAAACCGTGTGACTCTTGTGACATTCGCACGGCGCCCGCCCCTGCGGCGCCCTCCCCACAGCAAAGAACCGACCGGCCCCCGTGGGAGTCGATCGGTCCAAGCGCTTCACAGCGTTACCAAGGGCGCACCCGCGCCCGTGCCGGATCAGATCCGGCGGTTGGTGTTGTCCGTGTGCACGTGGTGGTTGTTGTCGCGGCGCTTGAGGCCGAGGAGGCCGGCGAGGCCGAGAAGCCCGAGGAGGCCCCACTTGCCGCTGTCGTCGTCGCCGTCGCGCTCGTCGTGGTCGGCGCGGTTGCCGTCGCCGTCGCCGAGGCCGGTGCCGGCGACGCCGTCACGTTCGCCGCGGTCATTGCCTTCGCGGGTGGCGGTCGCGTCGTTGGCGAGCTCCTGGGCCTGCTGCTGGATTTCATTCGCCTGCTCGGAAAGATCCTCGGCGCGTTCCTTGACGTCGCTTTGCGCGGCCGCGGCGGTGGGCAGAAGTGCAAAGGCGGCGGCGGCGAGCAGCGTCTGCTTCAGCGATGGGGATTTCATGGGCTTCCTCCTGTTTGAACTGGCCGGTTTTCGATCCGGCGGCGTTCCAACCTTTCAGGCCCCGTGCTGTTCCGTCGCGCCGCTGTGCGCCGCCCGCCCGAACCCATCGGCACAGCAGTGAAAACTTCTTCTGCTGCACTGCAACAAAATCCGCTTGAAACGGTTGGACCGATGCATTATGTTGCAGTGCAGCACAGAAGAACAAGGGTACGACAGATGGCAGACCAGAACCACGACGCGAAAGCGCACGCTCCGGCCAAGGCTGCCGAGTCGAACACGGGCCACACCGCCGCGTCGCACGCTTCGGCGCCGAAGGCCGCCGACAAGCCGGCAGAAGCCCCCAAGGCCGCTGCCGCGCCAGCCGCTGCCGCCGCCAAGGCTTCGGCTCCGGCCGCTGCCAAGAAGGCCGCTCCGGCGCGCCGCGCCAAGGCGGTAAAGACCGCGTCGGCCAAGCCGGCCCGCAAGGCCGCCAAGACCTCTGCCAAGGCCGCTTCGGCGACCGCGGCGAAGACCAGCCAGGCCGCGAAATCGGCCATCCGCACCAACACCGACAACCTGAACAAGGGAACCCAAACCATGAAGAACGAAACCAACAAGGTCGCCGAGCGCGTCCAGGCCGCTTTCGGCGACGTCAACGAGCGCGCCAAGACCGCCATGGAGCGCAACACGCGCTTCGCCGAAGAACTGACCGAGCTCGGCCGCGGCAACGTGGAA
>DASVUO010000297.1:0-11907 GCA_036386995.1 Allosphingosinicella sp.
AAGAGCTTCAGATTGAGTTCGTTGTCCTCGACAACGAGGATTTTTTGTCCCACGCGCCACCTTCTAGGCGATGACGATTCCCGACACAAACGATCCCGAAGCCCTTGCCCTCTCCGCCCTCGGCTGGTGCCTGTCGGACGGCGGCCGCGCGGAGCGGCTGCTTGCGCTGACCGGCCTCACCCCCGACGACCTGCGCGCGCGGCTCGGCGATCCGAGCGTGCTCGGCGCGATCCTCGGCTTCCTCGAGTCGTACGAGCCGGACCTGGTCGCCTGCGCGGACGAGCTCGGCGTTTCCCCCGCCACCCTTGTCGATGCGCGCAGGAGACTGGAAGCGTGAGCCGCCCCCTGCTCGTCACCGATTGCGACGAGGTGCTGCTCCACATGGTGTCGCACTTCGCCGACTGGCTGCCCGAAGCCCACGGCCTGACCTTCGACCTTTCCGCCCCCGGCTTCCGCGACGCGATCCGCGATTCTGAAGGCAAGCCGGTCGGCGAGGAGCGGGTCTGGCCGCTGCTCGACAGCTTCTTCCAAACCGAGATGCACCGTCAGAACATCGTCCCCGGCGCCGCCGAAGCCTTGCGCGCGATCGGCGAGGAAGCGGACATCGTGATCCTCACCAATGTCGGCGACGACTTTGAGGCGGGGCGCGTCGAGCAGCTCGAGCGCTTCGAAATTCGCCACCGGGTGCTCTGCAACCGCGGCGGCAAGGGGCCTCCCTTGCTGGAGCTGGTCGAGGAGATGAAGCCGAGCGTCACCGTCTTCGTCGACGATCTCGCCGTTCACCACCATTCGGTCGCCAAGCACGCGCCGTTCGTCTGGCGGCTGCATATGATCGCCGAGCCGCGTATCGCCGCGCACATGCCGCCATCGCCCCACGCCCACGCCCGGATCGACGATTGGGCCGAGGCGACCAGCTGGATCCGGGCCCGCTTCGCGCAAGGCCCCGCTACCGGAGACTCCGCATGACAAAGACCATCTTCATCACCGGCGCCACCGCGGGCATCGGCGCGGCAAGCGCCCGCCGCTTTGCCGCCGCTGGCTGGAAGGTGATCGGCACCGGCCGCCGCCGCGAGCGCCTCGACGCGCTGGCGCAGGAGCTCGGCGACGCCTTTTACCCGCTGGCGCTCGACATGACCGACATCGACGCCATCCCTGCCGCCGTCGACGCCCTCCCGGCCGCGTTCGCGCAGATCGATTGCCTGCTCAACAACGCCGGCCTCGCGCCGCCGATGGCGACCGCGCAGGAAGCCGACCTCGCCGGCTGGCGCCGCGTCATCGACACCAACATTACCGGCCTCGTCGCCCTCACCCATAAGCTCCTGCCCGGCCTGATTGAGCGCAAGGGCGCGATCCTCAACCTCTCCTCGGTCGCCGCCACCTACCCCTATCGCGGCGGCGCACTCTACGGCGGCACCAAGGCGTTCGTGAGCCAATTCTCGCTCGACCTGCGTTGCGACCTGCACGGCACCGGCGTCCGGGTAACGGCGATCGAGCCCGGCATGATCGAAACTGAATTCACCCTGGTCCGCACCGGCGGCGACCAGGCTGCGTCCGACGCCTTGTACAAGGACATGAACCCGATGACGGCCGAGGATATCGCCGAAACCCTGTTCTGGGTCGCGACGCTGCCGCCGCACGTCAACATCAACACGCTTGAGCTGATGCCGGTCAGCCAAAGCTTCGCCGGCTTCCAGATCGCGCGCGGCGAGGGTTGACGCTAAGCGCGCGGCGGTGCTTGGGAAAATACCATGACCAACATCGCATCGCGCCTCGCCGAACTCGGCATTTCGCTCCCCGAGCCCGCCGCACCCGTCGCCGCCTACGTGCCGACGGTGCTGGTGGGGAACCTCCTCCACATTTCAGGCCAAGTCTCGTTCGAAAGCGGCCAGCTCCTCACCGGCCGGCTCGGCGAAGACCGCGACCTGGAATATGGCGTCCGTGCCGCCCGCGCCTGCGGGCTGATGCTTCTTGCCCAGATCCAGAAGGCGGTCGGCCTCGACCGGGTCGAGCGGGTGGTGAAGCTCGGCGTGTTCGTGAACAGCGCGGGCAGCTTCGTTGAGCAGCCCAAGGTCGCCAACGGCGCGTCCGAGCTGATGGAGCAGGTGTTCGGCGAAATCGGCCGCCACGCCCGCGCCGCCGTCGGCGTTCCGGTGCTGCCGATGAACGCCGCGGTGGAAATCGATGCGGTGGTCGCTGTCCGGCCTGCCTGATCTCGAGCGGCTCACCGCCCAGCCCTTCGCCCATCGCGGCCTGCACGGCGAAGGCCGGGTGGAGAATAGTCGCGCCGCCTTTCAATCTGCGATCGCCGCCGGCCACGGCATCGAGCTCGACGTCCAGCTCAGCCGCGACGGCGACGCTGTCGTGTTCCACGATTACCAGCTCGACCGGCTGACCGGACACGCAGGCGACGTAGCTGCGCGCACCGCTGAGCAGCTCCGCGCCATCTGTCTCTCCGGGACCGACGAGACCATTCCGGCGCTGCTTGAGGTGCTTCAGCTCGTCGGCGGCCGCGTTCCGCTGCTGATTGAGGTCAAGGCGCCGGACCGCAAAGTCGCGCGCCTTTGCCTCGCCGTGTTCCGCGCCCTTGCCGGCTATCGCGGGCCGGTGGCGGTGATGAGCTTTAACCCGGAGGTTTCCCGCTGGTTCGCCGCCCATGCGCCCAAGCTGCCGCGCGGCCTCGTGATGAGCGAAAGCGGGAAGCGGGGCCTTCGCGGCCGGCTCGAACGCCGCTTCGCCTGGTGGCGGTCGAAGGCGCAGTTCCTTGCCTACGACGTCCGCGACCTCCCCTCCCGCTTTGCGCGCGGACGGCGAGTGCCGGTCTTCACCTGGACAGTGCGCAGCGACGAGGAGTGGCAACGGGCGGCGCTGCATGCTGACGCCGCAATCTACGAGGTGCCGGCGGCGTGAGCGAAATCGTCGCGCGCCTCGGGCAGGGCGTGGCGAGTTTCGCCGCAACCGAATGGGACGCCTGCGCCGGGACGGAAAACCCGTTCCTCAGCCATGCCTTCCTGTCCGCTCTGGAGGAGTCGGGCAGCGCCACCGCCGAAGCGGGATGGCACCCGGTGCCGATCGCCATCGACGGCGCCGACGGACGCCTCGCCGCAGTGGCGCCGGCCTACCTCAAGAGCCACAGCCAGGGCGAATATGTCTTCGACCATGGCTGGGCGCAGGCGTGGGAGCGGGCCGGAGGAGCCTATTACCCCAAGCTGCAGATCGCTGTGCCGTTCACCCCGGTCCCTGGCCGCCGCCTCCTTGCCCGCGACCCGGCACACGCCAGCGGCCTCATCGCCGCCGCCGAAGCGGTGGTCGAACAGCACCGCTTGTCCTCCGCCCACGCCACCTTCATCGCCGAAGACGAGGTGCCGTTGTTCGAAACGGCGGGTTGGCTGATCCGCACCGACAGCCAGTTCCACTGGCACAATGACGGCTACGGAAGCTTCGACGATTTCCTAGGCGCCCTCTCCTCCCGCAAGCGCAAGACGATCCGCAAGGAACGTGCCGCCGCGCTCGATGGGCTGCGGGTCGAGCACGTCAGCGGCGCCGACATCAGCGAAGCGCATTGGGACGCCTTCTGGGAGTTCTACCAGGACACCGGGGCGCGCAAATGGGGCCGCCCCTACCTCACCCGCGCCTTTTTCTCGCTGCTGTCCAAAAAAATGGCCGACAAGCTGCTGCTGATCTTCGCCATGTTCGAAGGCCGCCCGATCGCCGGCGCGCTCAACCTGATCGGTGCGGACGCCCTCTACGGCCGCTACTGGGGGGCGCTGGCCGAAGTGCCGCACCTCCATTTCGAGATCTGCTATTACCAGGCCATCGAGGCCGCCATCGCCCGCGGCCTCTCCCGCGTGGAAGCGGGCGCGCAAGGGTCGCACAAGCTCGCCCGCGGCTACCGTCCGGTGCCGACCTACTCCGCCCACTTCATCCCCAACCGCTCCTTCCGCCGCGCCGTGGCCGACTTCCTGGAAGCCGAGCGCGAAGCGGTGGCGCACGAGATGGAGGCGCTGGAAGAGATGACGCCTTTCCGCAAAGGCTGAGCTGCCGCATAAAACCCGGAAACGAACAAGGGGACCCTTCCATGCTGAAGCACTTTGCCGCTTTGCTCCTCCTCAGCGCCGCCGCGGCACCGGCGGCCTTGGCCGCACCCGCCGAAGGGCCGAGCCGGACTTTCGAAGGACGCGACCTGTTCAGCCTGGAAGTGGCGGCCGATCCGCAGATCAGCCCGGACGGATCGCGCATCGCCTACGTCCGCCGCTCCGGCGACATCATGACCGACCGGATGCGCAACACCATCTGGCCGATCGATACGCGGAGCGGCGAGCAGATGCCGCTGGTCGCCGGCACCGGCGGCCACGGCAGTCCGCGCTGGTCGCCCGACGGAAAGCGCCTCGCCTATGTCTCAAGCGCGGAAGGAGCCAACCCGCAGCTTTTCGTGCGCTGGATGGAGACGGGCGAGGCGGTGCGGATCACCGGCCTGCCGCAATCGCCTTCGTCCATCGCCTGGTCGCCGGACGGCAAGCGCATCGCTTATTCGATGTTCGTGCCGGACGAGGGGGTGAAGCTCGGCTCCGCGCCACCGAAGCCGGAGGGTGCGAAGTGGGCCGAGCCGCTCGAAGTCCACACCGCGATCAACTACCGCTCGGACTCGGACGGCTATGCCAAGCCCGGCTACACCCACCTCTTCCTGGTCTCCGCCGACGGCGGCGCGCCGCGCCAGCTGACCGTCGGCGCCCGCAACCATGACGGGCCGGTCTCCTGGTCCCGGGACGGCCGCACCTTGCTCTTCTCCGGAAACCGCCGAGCGGATTGGGAGCGCGAACCCGCTGACAGCGAAGTCTATGCCGTGGACGTCCACTCCGGCGCATTCCGCACCCTCACCGATCGGCGCGGCCCGGATTCGGAGCCGGTCATGTCCCCCGACGGTGGGATGATCGCGTATGTCGGCTATGAGGATAAGCGCCTCAACTACCACAATAGCCGCCTCACCGTGATGAACGCCGACGGCTCCAATCCGCGCGTCCTTACCGCGAACCTCGACCGCAGCGTCGAAGCGCCGAGCTGGGCCGCGGACGGCCGCTCGATCTTCGTGCAATATGAAGACCAGGGCCGTGTGAAAGTAGCCCGCGTCGGCCTCGACGGATCGATCCGGACGGTGACGGACGACCTCTCCGGCTCCGGCCTCGACCGCCCTTATACCGGCGGCTCCTACACCGTCGCCCGAGACGGCAGCCTCGCCATCACCGCCGGAAGCGCCACCCGCCCCGCCGACGTGGCGCTGGTGCGGGGCGGCGGAGAGCCGCGCATGCTCACCCGCCTCAACGCCGATCTGCTCGGCGCCAAGCGGATGGGCGAGGTGCGCAAGATACCCGTCACCGCCTTCGACAACCGGCCGATCGACGCCTGGCTCACCCTTCCCCCCACCTGGAGCGAAGGCACCCGCGTCCCGTTGATCCTGGAAATCCACGGCGGGCCCGTCGCCGCTTACGGCCCGCATTTCGCAACGGACAACCAGCTCTACGCCGCCTCCGGCTATGCGGTTCTGTCGGTCAACCCGCGCGGCTCCTCCTCCTACGGCGCCGAATTCGCGCAGCTCATCCACCACGATTACCCCAGCCGCGACTATGACGATCTGATGAGCGCGGTGGACGCGGCGATCGCGCAAGGGTTCGTCGACCCGGACAAGCTCTTCGTCACCGGCGGCTCGGGCGGCGGCGTGCTTACCTCGTGGATCGTCGGCAAGACGGACCGCTTCAAGGCGGCGGCAACCCAAAAGCCGGTGATCAACTGGGTGAGCGAAGCGCTGACCATGGACAACACCCTGTTCACCTCCCACTACTGGTTCGCGAAGAAGCCGTGGGAGGACCAGGAAACCTATTGGAAATATTCGCCATTGAGCCTGGTCGGCAACGTGAAGACGCCGACGCTCGTCGTGGTCGGAAGCGAGGATTACCGCACGCCCGTCAGCGAATCGGAGCAATATTATGCCGCGTTGCAGATCCAGGGCGTGCCGACGGCTCTGGTGAAAGTGCCCGGAGCAAGCCACGGCGGCATCGCGGCGCGGCCCTCACAAGCGGCGGCCAAGGCGGCGGCGATCCTGGCGTGGTTTGAAAAGTACAAGAACGGCGCACCGGCCGCGGCCGAAGGAAAGTAAGTTTCCCTCAAGCCGCCCGGCGGTAGTTCGTTTCGCTCAGCCAGGCTCGCGCCTGGCGCTGGGCTTCGGCGATTTCGCGGGCGGTCATTTCTTCGGAAATGTCGGCGCGGCACATCTGGGCTTCGCTGCAGCCGTTGAGCGCGGCGAGGTTGAACCATTTGTGCGCTTCGATGAGATCGACTTCGATGCCGTTGGTGCCGGTCGAATAAGCGACGCCCAGTTCGTAGAGCGCGTCGGGATCGCCGGTGGCGGCGTCCACGAAGCGGCTTTGATCCAGGAAGGCGGCTGATTTCAGGCTGTTACCCATGACGACATTGCCCCTGTTGTCTTGTTGCGACCACAGGATTGCGCCCCGCTTCACCAACAAATGGTTAACGCGGCGCTAGGGACGTTAGGAAATCGGCATGACCGGCAAATTGTCGATCAAACGCGTGCGGCCGAGCTTCGCCGCCGCAAGCAGCCGCGCCGGCCGCTTCAGGCTGGAGACCGCCGCCAGGGTCTCGGCATCGCAAAGGGCGACATAGTCGATCGGCTCGAACCCGGCCTTGGCGAGCTTCTCCCGTGCACCGGCAAGCGCCGCCTCGACGTCCCCGCCGGACTGGATGATCCCTGCCGCTTCCCCAAGCGCCCGCGGCAGCGCCCGCGCCGAGCGCCGCTCATCGTCCGTCAGGTAGGCGTTGCGCGAGGACAGGGCCAAGCCGTCCGCGTCGCGCTGGGTGGGCACGCCGACGATCTCCAGCGGCAAATCCACATCGCGCACCATTCGGCGGATCACGGCAAGCTGCTGGAAATCCTTTTCGCCGAACAAGGCAATGTCCGGCTGCACCTGGTTGAACAGCTTCAGCACCACCGTCGCGACGCCGTCGAAATGTCCCGGCCGCGCCGCGCCGTCGAGGCCTTCGCTCACCCCGGAGACGCTGACGTTGGTCGCATAGCCGTCCGGATACATTGTTGCCGCGTCGGGCGCCCAGAGGAGCGCGCAGCCTTCCTCCTCCAGCATGCGGATGTCGGAGGCCTCGCGGCGCGGGTAAGTGGAAAGGTCTTCGTTGGCGCCGAATTGCTTCGGGTTGACGAAGATCGAGGCGACGACCTGTGCGCCCCGGCGCCGCGCTTCCGCGACCAACGCCATGTGGCCGGCGTGGAGCGCGCCCATGGTCGGGACGAGCGCGATCGGCGCGCCGCCTTCCCGCAGCCCCGCTACGGCCGTGCGCAGCGTTTCCAGATCACGGACCGTTTGCACCGCCCGGTGCCCTCCATTATCAGGTCAATCGAAGCCCGGCCCCTTGCGGGGGCCCCACGGCAAGATCAAGGACGGACTTACCCAATGGCTGGCGCAGCGCCGCATTTCATCGTTTTCGCCAACGAAAAGGGCGGCACCGGCAAATCCACGACGGCCGTCCACACCGCCGTTGCGCTTGCCGCCGGCGGACGGCGGGTTGCGGCGCTCGATCTCGACACCCGCCAGCGCACGCTCGGCCGCTACCTGGACAACCGCGCCGAAAGCATCAAGCGCACCGGTGTCGCGTTGCCGATGCCGCGTCACGAGACATTCAACCCCGACAAGCACGATCTCGACGCGCTGATTGCCGAGGTGAGTGCGGATGTCGATGTGGTGGTGATCGACACCCCCGGCCGCGACGATGCGTATGCGCGCCAGTCGATGCTTCGCGCCGACACTTTGGTGACGCCGATCAACGACAGCTTCGTCGATCTCGACCTGATCGGCCAGGTCGATGCCGAAACCTACCGCGTCCGCCGCCCGAGCTTTTATGCCGAGCTGGTCTGGAACAGCCGCACCCAGCGCGCCAAGACCCACGGGGCCAGCGTCGACTGGGTGGTCTTGCGCAACCGCATGCAGCACATCGAGGCGCGCAACATGCGGCGCGTCGGCGACGCCTTGAACGAGCTTAGCCGCCGCGTCGGCTTTCGCGTCATCCCGGGCTTGGGCGAGCGCGTCATCTACCGCGAGCTGTTCCCCAAGGGCCTTACCCTGCTCGATCTCGCCCAGCTCGGCGAAGTCGGCATTGCCCACATCGCCGCGCGGCAGGAGCTTCGCGAAATGATCGCCGCCTTCGGCCTTCCCGAGGCAGGCCAGCCGGCGGCGCCCCGCGCGTCCGCGGCTGCGGTCTGAGGCAGCAAGCCGATGCCCGGTATCCTCTTTATCGCGGCGGCGGGCGGGCTGCTGTGGGGCTGGTCCACCGGCCGATTGAAGGGCTTCACCTACGAAGACGGGGTGGCCGCGGCCCTTTTCCTGCTTGGCCTGCGCTGGATGACGACCGGCAAAGTGCTGCCCGGCGCGATCCTGATGTCCGGCGGTCTCCTCTGGGCCGCGCACCGCCGCAGCCGCACGCCGCGGCCCATGCCGGTGGAAGACGCCCGCCGCCTGCTTGGAGTCGCCGAAACGGCAAGCCTCGCCGAAATCCGGGCCGCGCACCGCCGGCTGATCGCCCGCGTTCACCCCGATCTCGGCGGCTCGGCCGAGCTTGCCGAGCGGGTCAACGTCGCCCGAGACACGCTGGTCGCCGAAATGAACCGCAGAACGCCTCGCGCGTCTTGAACCTACTTCCCACGACACTGGAGTTACGAATGAGCCACCGCTTTCACCCGACCACTCTGCGCGAATATGACATCAGAGGGATTTACGGGGAGACGCTGGCGGACGGCGACGGCTACGGCGTCGGCCGCACCTTCGGGACCCTGCTGCGCCGCGCCGGCGGCACGCGCGTCGCAGTCGGCCGCGACGGGCGCGAAAGCTCGCCGGCCTTGGAAGAACAGCTGCTGCGCGGCCTCACCGAGAGCGGCGTCGATGTCGTCCGTGTCGGCATCGGTCCGACGCCGATGCTCTACTGGGCGGAAGCGGAACTCGGCGTCGACGGCGGCATCCAGATCACCGGAAGCCACAATCCGGGCAATTATAACGGCTTCAAGATGGTGCTGAAGCACGCCGCTTTCTTCGGCTCGCAGATCCAGGAGCTCGGCCGGATGGCCGAAGCCGCCGACTGGGAAGAGGGAGCAGGCAACATCTCGGATGAGGAGGTGATCGACCGCTACGTCGATCGCCTGGTCCAGGATTTCGACGGCGACGCCTACCGGATCGGCTGGGACGCCGGCAACGGATCGGGCGGTGAAGTGGTCGAGAAGCTGATCAAGAAGCTTCCCGGCGAGCATTTCACACTCTTCACCGAGATCGACGGCACCTTCCCCAACCACCACCCCGATCCGACGGTGGAATCCAACCTGGAAGACCTGAAGAAGCTCGTGCGCGAGAAGGGGCTCGACTTCGGCGTGGCGTTCGACGGCGACGCCGATCGCATCGGCGCCGTGGACGGCCAGGGCCGGGTGATCTGGGGCGACCAATTGCTCGGCATCCTTGCCGAACAAGTGCTCCAGGACGTTCCGGGCGCAACCATCATCGGCGACGTCAAGGCGAGCCAGGCGCTTTACGACCGCATCGCCGAACTCGGCGGCCAGCCCCTGATGTGGAAAACCGGCCACAGCCTGATCAAGTCGAAGATGAAGGAAACCGGCGCGCCGCTGGCGGGCGAGATGAGCGGCCACATCTTCTTCGGCCACCAATATTACGGCTTCGACGACGGCATCTATTCCGCCGTCCGCCTGATCCGCGCCGTCACCCGGCTCGGCGGCTCCTTGACCGCGCTTCGCGACGCGATGCCGCAGATGGTCAACACGCCCGAGCTTCGCTTCCAGGTCGACGAAAGCCGCAAGTTCGCCGTGATCGACGAAATCCTCGCCCGGCTCGAAACCTCCGGCGCCACGGTCAACCGCACCGACGGCGCCCGGGTGAACACCGACGACGGCTGGTGGCTGCTTCGCGCGTCCAACACTCAGGACGTCCTCGTCGCGCGCGCCGAAGCCAAGGACGAAGCCGGCCTCGCCCGTCTCGTCGCCCAGATCGACGAACAACTCCAAGCCTCCGGCCTCGAACGCGGCGAGCAGGTCGCCCACTGATGCCCAAGCTCTACCCCGAGGCCCTGCTCTTCTGCGTCCTCTGGGCCGCGCTCGCCTTCTTCGGCTGGTCCCGCGTCGGCTGGCAAGCGGGCGCGGCGCTGACCCTCGGCCTCTTCGTGATCATCATGCCGGCCAGCGCCATGACCCTCAGCAAGACCGGCAACTTCGCGGTAGAGCGCGGCGTGCGCTGGGGCATCCTCATTGTCGCGACGCTGATCACCTTGTCGCTAGCCGACCTCGGCTAATCGTCCTCGTCCTCGTAGCCCACTAGGTTCAGCTCGCGAGCCTTGATCTGGTGGGTCATGCACCAGTGTTTCAGCGCATCTTCGCGGCCGTGGGTGATCCACACTTCCTTCGGCTGAAGCTCCTGGATGGTGGTGGTGAGTTCGTCCCAGTCGGCGTGGTCGGAGACGATCAGCGGCAGCTCGACATTGCGCTGCCGGGCGCGCTGGCGGACCCGCATCCAGCCTGACGCCATTGCGGTGATCGGATCGGGCAGGCGCCGCGACCAGCGGTCGTTGAGCGCACCCGGAGGCGCCACCACCACCTTGCCCTTAAGCTCCTCCTTCTTCGCGTCGGTCGCCGGGCGAAGCTCGCCGAGCGCCACGCCGTGTTCCTTGTAGAGGTCGCAAAGCCGCTGAAGGGCGCCGTGGATGTAGATCGGCTCGTGGTAGCCCCGCCCACGAAGCTCCATCATCAGCCGCTGCGCCTTCCCGAGCGCATATGCGCCGATCAGGATGCAGCGGTCGGGGTTCTCGGCAAGCCGAAGCAGCAACCTGTCGATCTCGGCGGTCGTGTCGGGATGCCGGAACACCGGAAGCCCGAACGTCGCCTCCGTGATGAAGATGTCGCACGGCACCGGCTCGAACGGCAAACAGGTCGGGTCCGGCCGGCGCTTGTAATCGCCCGACACCACCACCCGCTCGCCGCCAAATTCCAGAACGATCTGCGCGGAGCCGAGCACGTGGCCGGCGGGAACGAAGCTCACCTCCACCTCGCCGATGCGAACCACCTCCCCATACGCCACCGAGCAGGCGCCGTGCTGCTCGCCGTAACGGCAGTCCATGATCGCCAGCGTTTCCGGAGTCGCCCACACTTTCTCGTGGCCGCCGCGGGCGTGATCGGCGTGGCCATGGGTCACCAGAGCGCGCGCCTTCGGCTCGCTTGGGTCCACCCACGCATCGGCGGGGCGAATGAAGATGCCTTCGGGAAAAGGCTCGATCCAGGAACCGAGACGGGCCATTGGGAGCTATATGGGCGACACGGTGCCGGCGCGAAAGGTGCGCAGCGCCAAAAGCAAAGGAGCGGTTGATGGATCTCGGTGCTGGAAGTTGGGCGATTCTGAACATCGTCGGGCCGCTCTTGATCGTGCTGGTGCTCGGCTGGGCGTTCCTGAAGAACAAGAAGAACAAGGGCGGGATCGACCGCACCGAGAGGGCGACGCACGAACTCTATGACGAGGAAAACGCCCACCGCCACGACCGCGACAACGACAAACCTGCCTGAGCCGCTTCTCCCGGCGCCGCTCGCCGGCTGGTTCGAAGCCAAAGGCTGGCAGCCGCGCCGCCACCAGCTCAAAATGCTGGCCGCGGCGCGCGCCGGGCGCAACGCTTTGCTCGTCGCGCCCACGGGGGCGGGCAAGACGCTCGCCGGGTTTTTGCCGACGCTCGCGGACCTGATCGAACCCGACCAGACGAAGGACGAAGAAACCCGTTCGTCTCGAGCGAAGTCGAGAGACGCTGGCACTGCTTCCGAAGAAAGGTCTCTCGACTTCGCTCTAGACGAGCGGG
>DASVUO010000298.1:0-6484 GCA_036386995.1 Allosphingosinicella sp.
CGATGCGGCTTGCCACGGGGCGGCGCTCCGCTAGCATCGGCCGGGGCAGCAAGGGAGCTTGGCGATGCGGCACGTGGCGATAATCGGCTCCGGACCGGCGGGCTTCTACACCGCCGAAGCGCTTCACAAGCAATATGGCGAGGCGGAAGTGGCAGTTGACATGATCGATCGCCTGCCGGTGCCCTACGGCCTGATCCGCTCCGGCGTCGCGCCTGATCACCAGTCGATCAAGGCCGTGTCCAAGCGCTACGAAAAGGTCGCGCTCGGCGGCGGAGTCCGCTTCGTCGGCAACGTGGCGGTCGGCAGGGACGTGTCGATCGACGAGCTTCGCCACCTGTACGACGCGGTGATCCTCGCCACCGGTGCGCCGGACGACCGGTCGCTCGCAATACCCGGCAGCGATCTGCCCGGAGTGGTCGGCTCCGCGGCCTTTGTCGGCTGGTATAACGGCCATCCCGATTTCGCGGGCCTAGCCCCGCCACTGGACGTGGAAGCGGCGGCGGTGATCGGCAACGGCAATGTCGCGCTGGACGTCGCCCGCATCCTCTCCAAAACGACGGAGGAGTTTGCCGGCTCCGACATCGCCGGTCACGCCCTTGCGGCCCTTGCGGACTCAGCGATCCGGAACATCCACATCCTCGGCCGCCGCGGCCCGCACCAGATCGCGATGACGCCCAAGGAGCTTGGCGAGCTCGGCCACCTCAGCGACGCCGCGCCGCGGGTCGACCCGGAAGACCTGCCGCCGGAAGCCGACGACGCGCTGCTCGAGCCCGGTATGCGCAAGTCGGTCACCCACCTGCGCGACTTCGCGGCGGCGCGGCAGGGGAAGCGCAAGACCGTCAACTTCGACTTCTTCGCCATGCCAGTGGCGGTGGAAGGCGACGGCAAGGTCGAGCGGCTGATCGTTGAGCGCACCGCGCTCACGGAGGGCCTGCGCTCCGTCGGCACCGGCGAGACCTATGCAATCCCCTGCGGCCTGGTCGTTACCTGCATCGGCTACCAGACCCCGCCGCTCGCCGGCGTGCCGTACGAACATGGCCGCGGCCGCTTCGCCAATTGCGACGGCGTGATCGGCGACGGCCTCTACTGCGTCGGGTGGGCGCGGCGCGGGCCCACCGGCACGATCGGCACGAACCGCCCCGACGGCTTCGAAGTCGCCGAAAAGATCCACGGGGAGTTTGGCACGGGCAACAGCGGCAAAAATGGCGGCGTGTCGCTCGACGCCCTCCTCGCCAAACGCGGCGCGAAACCGGTGACATTCAGCGACTGGCAGCGCATCGAAGCCGCCGAAGCCGCCCGCGCCCGCGCCGGCAGCCCCCGCGAGAAATTCGCCTCGATTGCCGAGATGCTGGCCGCAATCGCGCCCTAGAACCGGCGCTTGCGCTTCGCCTGGGCCGTGCCTATAGGCTCGCCACCTGTCTCCCGGTCGGCGCCCTGGCGCCGTTATCCGGTCGGGGAGTAGCTCAGCCTGGTAGAGCACTGTCTTCGGGAGGCAGGGGCCGGAGGTTCGAATCCTCTCTCCCCGACCATTTTTCTTTCGCCGCTGCCTTCAGGTCGCCTGAAGAACCTCCGCGAGGCGGCTTACGCCCTCCGTCAGTTCCCCTTCATCGAAGGCTGCGAAGCCGAGGAGCAGCCCTTGGCGCTTCGTCGCCCCCCGGTAAAAATAAGAAAGCGGAAGGACCCCGAGCCCGGCTTCACGGCATTTGGCTGCCAAAGCGACGTCGTCTGACGAGGCTGTTAATGCAGGGCCGAGATACGAGACCAGGTGAAGCCCCGCCGCCTGAGGCTGGAGGGTCAAGTGCGTGCACGGCACCCGTTCCTCCAGCAGGCTGGTAAGCACGCGCCGCCGTTCACGATAGGTCCGACGCATTCGCCTTAAGTGGCGGGCATATTCGCCGGAGACGATCAACTCCGCCAGCGGATATTGCGGCACCGTGGACGCGCGCTGCTCGAGATCGTCGGCGGTGGCGCGCAAGCACTCGATCAGCGATGGCGGCGCAACGATGTAGCCGATCCTGAGAGCGGGCGAGAGCACCTTGGACGTGGTGCCGACGTTGATCACCCGTGCCCCATGCGAAAGCGCCATCAGCGAGGGGAGCGGGCGGCCGTCATAGCGGAACTCGCTGTCATAATCGTCCTCCACCACGACGGCATCCGCTTCCGCCGCCCAGTCGAGAAGCGCGAAGCGGCGCACGATCGGCATTGCATGGCCAAGCGGATATTGGTGGGACGGGGTGACGACGCACAGCCGCAGGGTGTCCGGACAGCTGCGAAGCGCGTCGATATCGATTCCGTCCTCGCCAACGGGAAGCGAACATACGTTGAGGCCCCGTCGATCGGCGAGGCGGCGAAACGCCTGGTAGCTCGGCTCCTCCGTAGCGATGACGTCGTGCCGCTGGGTGAGCGTATCAAGGATCAGTTGAAGCGCGCCCGCCGATCCCGCGGTGATCAGTATCTGCTCGGGATCGGCCTGAATGCCGCGCCATTCGGCCAGGTGCCCGGCAAGCGCCCGGCGCAGTTCAAGCGCGCCGCACGGGTCGCCCCCGCCAAGCACACCCGGAGAGGCGGAGCGCCAGCACCGCGCCGCCGCCTTGTTCCACGCCGCATTGGGGAACAAACGGATGTCAGGCAGGCCGGGCCGCAGAAGCGGAGGCGTTTTTTCGCGCTGTTCGGCCGAGGGAAGCGGCGACGGTGTCAGGTTGCCAGCCGGTCGATCATAGGCATCCGCAACCCTCAGCCGCGTGCCGCGGCGGCCGGTTACGTAGCCTTCGGCGGCGAGCTGCTCGAACGCAACGGTCACCGTTGCACGGGCAAGGCCCAGTTCGGCGGCAAAGCTTCGCGAGGATGGAAGCGGGCTCCCCGGCGGTATCCGTCCGATTTCGATGTTTCGCTTGATCAAAGTGTAGAGCTGGACGTGGAGCGACTGCGGAGCGGCCCGATCGACGCTCATTCCTATCCACGCTGAGCTTTCGGCGAGTGGACTGGCCTTTTTTTGCAAAAGTGGCACTTTCCTTAGAGCCGGAAAACGACGCCTAATGGACCACGCCATCGCTGACAAGGGCGGTAAGGTGAGTGAATATGTCCAGTCCGGATGTTTTTGAGCCGAACGATCTTTCGAGGAGCTTCCAGTTCGATGGCATCGCTGCGGCAGGTGCAGGGCCGGTTCGAAAGTTCGATCTGCAACGCTTAGAAGCGCAGCTCGCCGCAGCAAAGACCTGGCCGGAGCTTGACCGGGTACTGCTTGCGCTGACGCAACAATTGGATCTCGATTTCTACGCTCTGAACTGGCGTGCCGGGCGCTCTTCGCCGTCATCGCCCCAGCCGCTCATGGTAGTTCGGCACAATTATCCGGAACCCTGGGTTAAAATGTGGAGGGAGTGGGCCAGGCGCGGCCGGCAGGATCCGGTCGTGGCAGCGTCACAGCAAACCTCCATTCCGTTCACCTGGTCCGAACTCCACAAGCTTGAAGGTGTCGAGTCCGACGCCGCCGAGTTCATGCAAGCAGCGCGCGAGGAGGGGCTGGTCGATGGCGTAACGGTGCCGCTGCATACGGCGGACGGGAGCGCAGGGGCTTGCCACTTCTCGGTCCGGTCGGGCCGAGTGCTGCCGAAGAACGACCAATTCATCATCGCGGGGCTGCTCGTCTGCAACGCCGCGCAACGATTGTCGGCGCTTCCCGCCCCAGCGATCGCACGACGCAAGGCTCCGCGGCTGACGCCAAGGCAGATGGAATGCACGGTGCTTGCGGCACGCGGGCTCACCGAAGGCGCGATCGGCAAGGCCCTCAACATTTCGGACGAAACGGTAAAGCGGCACCTCAAGCAGGCGCGGCAAACCTACAGCGTGTCCAAGACGATCCAGCTCATCACGAGGTGCCTGCACGACGAGTCCATCACGTTCGATGCTGTCGTCAACGAACGGCTTCAATCCTGAGGAGGCGTTCGCCATCGGGTCACGGCTCGTCCTTGCCGGGCGGCGGACCCGGCCCACCGGCTGAACCTTAAGCCACGCGGTAGAAGCGAAATCCTCCGCCGCCGCCCCATTCGGCGGCGGCGGTAACGCCGCCCGGTTCTGCGCCGTCGATCACCTTGCTGAGGCGCGGCGCGATGTGGGTTTGCGCCTGGTCGCCGATCTCCACCATGATCCAGCGCCGGCCCATCTTGTGCGCCACCGCCCCGGTGGTGCCGGAGCCGGCGAATGCGTCGAGGACGAGATCGCCGGGGGCGGTGACGGCGCCGAGAAGCAGCCGGATCAAGCCCTCCGGCTTCGGGTAATCGAACGGATCGCGGCCGAACAAGGCCTCGGACTCCGCCGCGCTGTCTTCGTAGGTGCCGACCGGATAATGGGCGACCGACAGGAGGTTCTTGAGCTTCTTCGCCTCGCCGCCCGCTTTGACGTGGTTCGGCCGAAAGGGCGCCTTGCTGATCGTGATCCGCTCGCCCGCCGCAAGCAGCGCATCGAGCGTGCGCTGCGAATAACGCCACTCGCCGCGCAAGCGAAAGGCGCCTGCGTTAGTACCGCAAACCACCTCCACCGGATCGAGCAATTCGGTGACGATATTGCCGCCCGACATATCTCCCGCCGGGATGAAGCCGTCGCCGCAGCCGAAGTGGACGGTTCCGGCCGGAAAGGCCAATGTCGCGACCGGATTGCCGGCATTGTTGAGCGGATACTTCTTGTTGGCGGTGGTCAGGCCCCCCACGAACGGCGGCGCGAAGCGGCGGTCGGGCGAGTAAGCGAGGATCACCTCGGTGACGATTGCCAGGTTTGCATCCAGGAAGCTCGGCTTCCTTTTCTTCTCCCAAACGAATTGCCCAACATAGTTGGCGCGGCCGAACACCTCGTCGGCCATCACCTTCAGATAAGCGCCCTCGGCATCGTCGATTTGGACGAACAGGATGCCGTTTGGCGCAAGCAGCGGCCGCATCGCCTCCAGCCGTTCGCGCATAAAGGAAAGCCAGGCGGCGTGGGCGCGGTTGTCGTCGTAATGGGCGAAGGCGCCGCCCTTGTTGTAGGGCGGATCGATGTAGATGCACTTCACCTGCCCCGCGTGGCTGGCGTGAAGCGCGCGCAGGACCGCGAGGTTGTCGCCCTTGATCAGCAGGTTGTCGCAGATGCCCGGCCCGCCGCTGTAGCCGAGCGCTTTGTCTTGGACGAGGGCGGAAGAGGCCATGCCCCAGCGATAGCCGGATTTCGGGGACGAGAACCAGCGCCGCCTTTGCGCCGCCCCCGCGACCCGGTAGGAGCGCTGCATGACCAGCCCCTCCCCAGCCGACTTCCTGCCCTTCGCCCGGCGCCTTGCCTTAGTGGCGCGGGCGGAAACGCTGCCGCGCTGGCGCTCCGGCTGCGCGAGCGACGACAAGTGCGGCACCGCCGATTACGACCCGGTCACCGATGCCGACCGCGAAGCCGAACGAACAATGCGCGCGTTGATCGAGGCGGAATATCCCGATCACGGCATCAGCGGCGAGGAATTCCCCGACCGCCCGGCGCAAGGCCCGTGGAGCTGGAGCCTCGACCCGGTCGACGGCACCCGTTCCTTCATCTGCGGCCTGCCCAATTGGGTGACGTTGATCGCGCTGCTGCACGAGGAGAAACCGGTGCTCGGCATCATTGACGCGCCGTGCCTGGACGAACTCACCTTCGGCTGGGGAGACGAAGCCTCCGGCCGTACCAGCGACTGCCGGAGCTTGAGCGAAGCGCGCTTCTCCACCACCGATCCCTACCTCTTCACCGGCGCCGAACGCGACGCCTTCGAGGCTCTGCGTGTCCAGGTCCGCACCGCCCGCTACGGCCATGACGGCTACGCTTACGCCCGCCTGGCCGCGGGCACGCTGGATCTGGTGATCGAAAACAGCCTCAAGCCCCACGATTACAATGCGCTGATCCCGGTCATCCGCGCGGCGGGCGGGGTTGTCGGCAACTGGCGCGGCAAGGACGACTTCACCGCCGGCAGGATCATCGCCGCCGCCACGCCCGATTTGTTCGAGCAGGCGGTGGCGATGATGGAGTATGCCGCCTGAGCGAATGATTTGGTGGCCCAACCCTTACCCGCTCGTTTCGAGCGAAGTCGAGAAACGCTTGCGAGAAGCCCCGTCTCTCGACTTCGCTCGAGACTAGCGGAGGTGGTGCTTAGGCGGAGTGACGGGCCTTCAGCACCGCCACGACATCCTCCCAGGAATAGCCCCGGTCCTGCATCAGCACTGCAAGGTGGTAGAGCAAATCCGCCGTTTCCTCCGCGCAGCCGGTGGTATCGCGGGTGACGGCGGCGAGGGCCACTTCCACCCCCTCCTCGCCGACCTTTTGGGCTATTTTCGCGGTGCCTTGGCTGAGCAAGCGGCTGGTGTAGCTCCCCTCCCCGCCCGCCGCTGCGCGCGCCGCAACGACCCGCGACAGATCCGCCAGCCAGCCCGGCCCCCCCAGTTCCCCGCCGAAGCAGCTCTGCGTGCCGGTGTGGCAGGTCGGCCCTTCCGGATCGGCAAGC
>DASVUO010000299.1:0-14183 GCA_036386995.1 Allosphingosinicella sp.
ACCGCGTGGACGCAGCCGGTCTCGTCCTTGAACGCGGCGACATTCTCCCCGTCCACCTTCATGATCGCCGCCTGGCCGGGCTCCAGCGCGTCATAATCCTTGGGCTTGGACGAGAGGTAGCCGGAGACCAGGTGTGCCGCGACCGAGAGGTTCTCCTTGGCGAACTCCTTGGCGCCGGCGACTGGCTTCACCTGGGTGGCGTCGAAAACCGGCAGCCACTTATTCTCCCGGCCGGCGACGAGATCGGCGATGATCATCGCCGCGGCCGTGCCGTTGGAAATGCCCCAGGCGGCGAAACCGGTGGCGACCAGATAGCCGTCGCCGCCGCTAGAGGACCAGCCGATGTAAGGCGCGCTGTCTACGGGATCGTAATCCTCGTTGACCCAGCGATACTCGACCTGACCGGCGTGGAAATACTCCTGGAGCCAGGCTTCGACGTCGCGGATCGACTCCTGCTCGTCGTCCGGATGGCCGGGCTTGAAGCTGGTGCCGGCGACGATGCCCCAGGTTTGGCCGCCGGAGCGGTGGGTACGGATCGAGCGGCCGGGCTTTTCGGCATTCTTGTACATGCCCGGCGGCACGAAACCGATAGGCGCGGCGATCACCGGCTCGGCATGCGGGTGGGCCATGGAATAATACATGCCGATCTGGCCGAGCGGCAGGTGCGTCGCCATGACGACGTGGCGGGCGGTGACGGTGCCCGCTTCGGTGACCACCCGAGTTGGCTCATAATCGACCACTCGGCTGTTTTCGAAGACGTGGCTGCCGTCGCCCGGAATGGTGGCGGCGAGGCCGGCGACGTACTTCACCGGGTGGAACTGCGCCTGATTGTCCCAGCGCATCGCGGCGAGAACCTCGAACGGCAGGCCGATGTCGCCCGTCAGGAAGTGTGCGGGAAGGCCGAGCCGCTTGGCGACCTCCACTTCCTTCTCGAGCTGCGACACGTAGCTTTCGTCCTGCGTGTAAACGAAAGCCGGCATCGGCTCGATGTCCGCCTCGATGCCATATTGCGCGGCGAGCTCGGAGATCCGCCGGATGCCGGTCTCCTGCGCGTCGGCGTACAATCGCGCGCGATCCTCGCCGAATTTCTGCTCCAGCGTCTGGTAGAGGATGCCGTGCTGCGAGCTCATGTTGGCGGTGGATTTGCCGGTCACCTGGCGGCCGACCTGCCGCGCCTCGATCACCGCCACCTTCAGCCCCTGATCCTTCAGCAGCCGCGCCGCCGTGATGCCGACGATGCCGCCGCCGACGATCGCGATGTCCACCGAAAGGTCGCCCGAAAGCCGGGGAAAGCCGGTCGCCTGGGCGGTGGCGTTCCAATAGGTGCGGTCCTGGGGATAGGTGGCCATGTTCGTCTCCTGCTGCGCGCGCGTCTCGCTTTTCGAGTAGATGCGCGGCAGGGCTTTTCGGTTCCGCGCCGGGCGTTTCGCGAACCGTTGCGCGACGGCCAAGCGCGCGTGTAGGGCAAGCCCATATTCATGACGAAGAGGAACCCACACCGATGCGCCTTGCCGCCGCCCTTCTTCTCCTGTCCACCGCCGCCTGCTCTGTGAACGACGCCCCGCCGCCGGCCCAGGCCGCAGCGCCGCGCGCGTCCATTGTTTACCCGAAGACCGAGCGGCAGGATGTCGCCGACCTGCAGTTCGGCGAGCGCGTCGCCGACCCGTATCGTTGGCTCGAGGACGACGTTCGCGAGAACCCGAAGGTCGCGCAGTGGGTGGCCGAGCAGAACGCGCTGACCAATTCCTACCTCGCGACGCTCCCCGGCAAGGCTGCCTTCACGCAGCGCATGACCGAGCTCTTCTCCTACGAGCGGGTCGGCATCCCCCGGCGCGAGAACGGCCGCTATTTCTACACGCGCAACACCGGCTTGCAGAACCAGAACGTGCTCTACGCCCGCGACGGCCTGAACGGTACGCCGCGCATGCTGATCGATCCCAACATTTGGTCGGAGGACGGCGCCACCGCGCTCGGCGAGTGGGTGCCCTCGGAAGACGGCAAGCGCGTCCTTTACACCATCCAGGAAGGCGGCACCGACTGGCGGATCGTGAAGGTGCTCGACGCCGACACCGGCCGGGTGCTCGCCGACGAAGTGAAGTGGGTGAAATTCTCGGACTTGGATTGGGCGAAGGACGGTTCCGGCTTCTATTATTCCCGCTTCGCCGAACCCAAGGCGTCCGAGCAGTTCCAGTCGTTGAATGAGAAGCAGCAGGTCTACTTCCACAAAATCGGCACGCCGCAGAGCCAGGACCGGCTGATCTTCTCCCAGCCCGACCGCCCCAAGCTCAGCAACACCGCCGAAGTGTCGGACGACGGCCGCTGGCTGATCGTCACCTCCTCCGAGGGGACGGACGAGCGTTACGACGTGACGTTGATCGACCTGAATAGCCCCAACGCCAAGCCGCTGCGCTTCGTTAGCGGCCTCCAGAACGACTGGCGCTATATCGGCAACAGCGGCAACACCTTCTACTGGGTGACCAACACCGGCGCGCCGCGGCTGCGCATCGTTGCCACCGACGTCACCCGGCCAGCCGCCGAAGCGCGCGAGATCGTCGGCGAGGATGCGGCGACCCTTGAAGGCGCGTCGATCGTCGGCGGCAAGCTGATCGCCTCCTACCTCACCGACGCCAAAACGGAGGTGCGGACCTTCGGGTTGGACGGCAAGCGGCTCGGCACGGTGACGCTTCCGGGCCTCGGCACCGCCGGCGGCTTTTCGGGCGACGCGGACGATCCGGAAACCTTCTTCAGCTACACCAGCTTCAATTACCCCACTACGATCTACCGCTATGACGCGAGAACCGGCCAGACGGGCGTCTGGGCGCAGCCGACCGTGCCGTTCGACCCGGCCGACTTTGCGGTGGAGCAGCGTTTCTACCGGTCAAAGGACGGCGCCAGAATCCCGCTCTTTCTGGTCTACAAGAAGGGCATGAACCTGAAGAAGGGGCATCCGACCCTTCTCTACGGCTATGGCGGCTTCAACATCTCGCTGACGCCGTCTTTCTCCTCCACCAGCCTCGCCTGGCTCGAGCAGGGCGGCGTCTACGCGGTCGCCAACCTGCGCGGCGGCGGCGAGTACGGCAAAGCCTGGCATGACGCCGGCCGCCTGGCCAACAAGCAGAACGTCTTCAACGACTTCATCGGCGCCGCCGAATATCTCATCGGCGAGGGCGTGACGTCCAAGGACCAGCTCGCCGTCTACGGCCGCTCCAACGGCGGCCTGCTGGTCGGCGCCGTGGTCAACCAGCGCCCGGACCTGTTCGCGGCGGCCCTGCCGGCGGTGGGCGTGATGGACATGCTGCGCTTCAACCGCTGGACCGCCGGCCGCTACTGGGTCGATGATTACGGCTACCCGGATCGGGAAGCGGACTTCCGCACCCTCCGCGCCTATTCGCCTTACCACAATATCCGCTCGGGCGCGGATTACCCGGCGATCCTGGTCACCACCGCCGACACTGACGACCGCGTCGTTCCCGGCCACAGCTTCAAATACACGGCGGCGCTGCAGGCGGCGAATACCGGCCCGCAGCCGAAGCTGATCCGCATCGAAACCCGCGCCGGCCACGGTTCGGGCAAGCCAACGGAGAAGATCATCGAGGAATATGCCGACATGTGGGCCTTCATCGCCGCCCACACCGGGATGACGGTGAAGCCGGCAGGCGCGGCAGACTAACTTTCACCCCTCCCCTGAAGGGGAGGGGCTTTCGTGACCCACGAACCTGAACCGGAGCATACATGCCGGTTCAGCCGCCCGTCAGCGCGACTCGGCTAGAACCCTCCTCGAAGGCCGGGCGTTTTGCGGCCGAATGTTGATCAGGAGGGTTCGCCATGAAGGCTGTTTCAAAGCTCATCACCGGTGCGGCCACGGCCGCTCTTCTTTCCGTCGGCGTCGCCGCGCCTGCCGAGGCGCAGTATCGCGATCGCTACCGCAACCATGATCGCGGGATCGACGGCGGCGACATTGTGGCCGGCGTCGCCATCCTCGGCGGCATCGCGGCGATCACCTCCGCGCTGAGCCGCGACGGCGGCCGCTACGGCTACGGCTACAACAACCGGTATCGCGGCGGCTACACCCAGGCGGTACAGAGCTGCGGCTACGAAGCCGAGCGCATCGGCCGCGGCCGCGTCCGCATCACCGATGTCGATCGCACGGGCAACGACCGCTACCGCGTCCGCGGCGTGATCGAGAGCGGCTACGATCGCTACGACCGGAACGACCGCTACGGCCGGTATGATCGCTACGACCGGCGCGGCTACGGCGAGGACTTCACCTGCCACGCCCGCGGCAACGGCCGGATCACCGACTTCAACCTCTAAGCTTTCGCTGAACGGTTGACCGAACAGAGCGCGCGGGAGAGCTTCTTCCGCGCGCTTTTTCGTGGGTTCAGCGAAAAGACAGGATCGCATCCGTAACGAGCAGCCATTCAAGGGAGGGTTACTCATGCGTTCCATCATCGGCGGCCTTGCCGCACTTTCGCTCGTTGCAGTCGCCGCCGCTCCGGCCGAAGCCGGCCAGCGCCACCACCGCCGCCACCACGACAGTAATGTCGATGGGGGCGATGTGGTCGCCGGCGCGCTGGTCATCGGCGCCATCGCCGCGCTTGCTTCGTCGAACAGCCACGCCAAGCAGGACCGCGCCGTCGACACCTGCTCGTCCGAAGCGGAAACCCGCATCGGCGGCCGGGTCAGCGACATCTTCGGCGTCTCAAAGCGCAAGGGCTATTACACGGTGGAAGGCGCGGTGGACGGCGATGTCGGCAGCGAGACTCGCTTCACCTGCACGATCCGCCGCGGCGTCCTCTACAGCTTCAGAACCGGCCGCGAAGACGCCTGAGCGGGCGCGGGGCCCCGCGCTTTACACCGCCGGGGCGTCTGCCTATCGCCCGTTCATGCTCCAGCCGCCGTCCGATTCCATCCTGATCGTCGATTTCGGCAGCCAGGTTACGCAGCTCATCGCCCGCCGCGTTCGCGAGGCGGGGGTGTATTCGGAAATCGCGCCGTTCAGCCGCGCGCTTGAAGCGTTCGAGCGGATGAAGCCCAAGGGTATCATCCTCTCCGGCGGCCCCGCGTCGGTGACGTTGGAAGATAGCCCTCGCGCCGATTCGGCGTTGTTCGACGCGGGCGTGCCGATGCTCGGCATCTGCTACGGCCAGCAGTTGATGGCGGAGCAGCTCGGCGGCCGCGTCGTCACCGGCGACCATAGCGAATTCGGGCGCGCCTTTTTGGAGGTGCAGGACGAATGCGTGCTGTTCGACGGCCTTTGGCAGGTCGGCGAGAAGCACCAGGTGTGGATGAGCCACGGCGACAAGGTCGACACGCTTCCGCCCGGCTTCCGGATCGTCGCCCAGTCGCCCGGCGCGCCCTTCGCGGCCACCGCGGACGACGCCCGCCGTTTCTACGGCGTCCAATTCCACCCGGAGGTCGTCCACACTCCCGATGGCGGCAAGCTGATCGCCAATTTCGTCCGCCACGTCTGCAGCCTGTCGGGCGACTGGACCATGGCCGAATTCCGCGCGACCAAGATCGCCGAAATCCGCGAACAGGTCGGCTCCGGGCGGGTGATTTGCGGCCTCTCCGGCGGTGTCGACAGCGCGGTTGCCGCCGTGTTGATCCACGAGGCGATCGGCCACCAGCTGACCTGCGTCTTCGTCGATCACGGCTTGATGCGCACCCAGGAAGCGGAGCAGGTCGTCTCCCTGTTCCGCGGGCACTACAACATCCCGCTGGTGCACGTCGACGCGGAGGAGCTGTTCCTTTCCGGCCTCGCCGGCCTCACAGACCCGGAAGCGAAGCGCAAATTCATCGGCAAGACCTTCATCGACGTCTTCGAGGAAGAAGCGCGCAAGGTCGGCGGGGCCGACTTCCTGGCGCAAGGCACGCTCTATCCGGACGTGATCGAAAGCGTCAGCTTCACCGGTGGGCCCTCGGTCACCATCAAGAGCCACCACAATGTCGGCGGCCTGCCCGAGCGGATGAACATGCAGCTGGTCGAGCCGCTTCGCGAGCTTTTCAAGGACGAAGTGCGCGAACTCGGCCGTGAACTTGGCCTCCCCGACGCCTTCGTGGGCCGCCACCCGTTCCCGGGCCCCGGCCTCGCCATCCGCATCCCTGGCGAAGTCACAAAGGAAGCCTGCGACATCCTGCGTAAGGCGGACGCGATCTACCTCGAGGAGATCCGCAACGCAGGCCTCTACGACGCGATCTGGCAGGCCTTTGCGGTGCTGCTGCCGGTGAAAACCGTTGGCGTGATGGGCGACGGGCGGACCTACGACAATGTCTGCGCGCTCCGAGCGGTCACCTCGACGGACGGCATGACGGCCGACATCTACCCGTTCGATTCCAGCTTCCTCAGCCGCGTCGCCACCCGGATCATCAACGAGGTGCGCGGCATCAACCGCGTTGTGTACGACTACACGTCCAAACCGCCCGGCACGATCGAGTGGGAGTGAGCTGGGGAGGAGCTGCCTAAACGGCTCCCCGCAGCCTTTGCCTCACTTGCGAGGCGTGGTTCCGCTGAAGCTCCCGTCGCGGTCCCCGTTGCCGATCAACCGGTTGTCGCCGTAGCTGTTCACCTTCGCCATGCCGGCGGTCGAGACGCCGCTGCCGTTGCCGACGATGCTGCTGTCCCCAACATAAGCGAGCGCGTCGCCGGAGGCGCTCAGTGCCGCGCCTGAGTTGCCGGCGATGGTGCTGTCGTCGATGAACGCCGTCACCTTGCCGTTGAGGCGAATGCCCGAGCCGTTGCCGGAAATGGTGGTGCGGCTGACGTAGAGCTTGGCCGGGGCCGCGGCTTCAACGGAAATCCCGGCGCTGTTGGCGGCGTTGAAGCGGCGGATCGTGCTGTCCTCCACGTGCAGCGCGCCGCCTGCGACGAAGCGGATACCGTTGGCCGGCGGATTTACGCCGAAGATGTCGAGGCCGCGGATCACCACCACGTCCTCCGGCCCGGCGTTCACCGTGATGCCGTTGCCGCCCGCCAGTGCGCCGCCCTCCGTATAGGGACAGGAAATGGTCATCGACTTGGTGATGGTCACCGCGCCAAACCCGCCCGGATCGAGGCAGTTGATCGCACCGCCCGCGGCGGTTTTTGAGATGGCTCCGGCAAAGGTCTTGCACGGCGCGGTGCGGCTGCACGGGTTGACGTCGTCGCCGACGCCCGAGACCCAGGTGCGGGTCGCTTGCGCGCTCGCCGGCGCGGAAAAGCCGACGGCTGCAGCCGCGGCGACACAAAGCGCGAAGAACTTGGTGCGGTTCATTTCCACCCCCATGGAAGATTGCCTAAGGGCTCAGCCTAGCGGGACAGACTCCTTTGCGGAAACGAAATGTCGTAGCTGGATTCAGCTTCGGGAGTCTGTAGGGCGGACGGCGGCGCAGCCGCTTACGCCACCGACGTCGGTGCCTTTGCGCAGGAGCAGCGGCACGACGGGCGGGCTGCAACTGACCAGGAGAGTGCCGCCGGCGGCCGGCATCCGAGTCAGGTGGCGAACGGCAAGGCCCCGATTCGCCCAGATGAAGCGGTAGGAATCGAGAAGCGGCGTGGCATGGCGCTCCTCTACCAGAACGAAGCCCGGATCGACGGCGTCGGCCTGGGCGATGCCGCGTTGCGCGAGCACTTCAAACAAGGCGCCGTATCTCCCTTCCGCGGAGAAGCGCGACTCCGCCATTCCCCCGTAGCGCCAGTCGAGGCTTCTAACCGTGACGATCCCGCCGATCACCGCGATGGCAAGGAGATAAAAGAGGGCAGGGGAGAGCTGCAGGCGGGCGCCGGCGCGCCAGTGCGGAGCGATGTGCTTTGCCCAGAGGGCTGGCGCGGCGACGGCGATGGCGGTGGCGAACCAGGGTAAAGTCGGGAGGATGTAATGAGCGAGGCGGGTCGCGGACACACTGCACACCGCCAGCTGCGCGAAGCCGACGATCAGCGAGAACAGGAACACGGCCCGCTTACGGCCGCGCAGGTGGGGCAACGCGAAGGGGGCGACGACGAGCAGCGGCCCGGCCAGGAACCAGCCGCTGATCAACGTCTCGAGGTACATTGTGGGCTGGGTCGCCCGCCCGATCAGCGACTGCTGGAAGCGGCCGACGAGGTCGTTGTGGAGCATCGCTTGCAGATAGCCGGCCGCCGCGGCCTCCCGTGCGATGAGGAAAAGAAGGATCGGAAGCACCGCCGCGGCGGCCACTAGGGAATATGTGCGCCAGCCCCCGAGCAGCCGGCCGAGGCGCTTGGCGACGAGGAGGTAAAGCGGAACGCCGGCACCCGCTATGATGCCGGCGGTCGATTTGGTGAGGAACGCGCAGGCGATCAGCACGCCGATCAGCAGCGCCAGCTTAGCAGGAGGCCGCCGCCGGTGCAGCGCCAGGAACAGCAATTGGAGGTAAGCGGTGGTGAAGAACAACAGCAAAGCGTCGTAATCCGCGGTGCGCGCTCCATGCTCGCTGAAGAAGCCGGGGCTGAGCAGCAGCAGGGTGCCTGCGCCAAGCGCGGTGGCGAGCGAGCCGGTCACCTGCCGCACGAACAGGATCAGGATCAGCAAAGTGGCGAGCGCGGCAAGCGCTGACGGCAGGCGAAGCGCCCATTCGGACGCGCCGAACACGGACATACTGCCGTACATCAGCCAGATCAGCAGCGGCGGCTTGGTGTTCCAAAGATCCGGCGCGAAGTCGTAGGTGGTGACCAGGCCGAGGCCGGTGCGGCGCATCTCCAGCGCGTTCATCACGTTGCGCGATTCGTCCCACAGGATGATCGGCAGGGTTTGGCGGTCGACGAACAGGAACAAGGCCGCGGCGAGCAGGAACAGCGCGATCGCCAGCCGCTCGCGGGTCAGCGGGTGGAGGCCCGCTTCCGGCCGGCGCCCTGCAACGATTGCGTACACACTTCCTCCGGCTGCCCCACGCGAGGCGCCAGCTATGCGCAACTTTGGTTAACGGACCCTCACCGCCTCACCGGTGCGGCTGGCTTTTTGCCAAGTGGGGCGCCCGCGATTAGGGAGCCTGCATGCCGTTTCCCTGCTCGCCCCGCTGTCTGCCCTGAGCGACACGCTCCTCGCCATTTGCCTCGGGCTCTTCTCCGCGGTGACGCTGGCCGCGGCGAATATGTCGGTGAAGATGGGCAGCGACATCCTGATCGGCCGGGCGATCCTGTCCTCCAGCGCGGCCATTCTCGTGCTGCCGGCGGTGTTCTTCGTTGCGCCACCGGACGCAGCGACCTGGGCGGCGCTCGGCTGGGCGATGCCGGCCCATTTTTTCTACCAGATCTGCCTCGTCCGGGCGATGCAGCGGGGCGATCTCTCGCTGGTGTTCCCGGTGATGCGCGGCACGGCGCCGCTGCTCACCGCTTTCTCGGCGCTGCTGCTGCTAGGCGAGACGCTGGCGCCTTTGTCCTGGCTCGGCCTGTTCTGCGCAACCGGGGCGGTGATCGTCTTCGCGCTGCCCCCCAGCGGCGTCAGGCTTCGCGACCATCCGGACGGCACTGCGCTCCTTTGGGCGCTGGGAACGGCACTTGGCATCTCGCTCTACAATGCCGCCGACGCGCGGGGGGTGCGGATTGCGCCCGATCCGTTCACCTACATCGTCTGGCTGTTTCTGCTCGATTGCATAGCGATCACCACCGCCGCGATCCTGCTCCGCCGCGACATCCTGGCCAAAGCGGTGGCCATGAAGTGGCGCTTCGGCGTCGCGGCGGGCGCGCTTTCGATCTTCTCCTTCGGAAGCGCGCTTTACGCTTTCACCCTAATGGAAACGGCCAAGGTCTCCGCCTTGCGTGAGACCTCCGTGGTGTTCGCGGCGCTGCTCGGCACCTTGTTCCTCGGCGACAGGTTTGGGCGCCGCCGGGTGCTTGCCGCGGCCGCGCTCGCCGCCGGACTCGTGCTTATGCAATTCGGCCGTTAGAAGCGGCCTATGTCCGTCACCCACTCGCTCGACACCTCCACCAGCCGCGCCAATCCGGTGCCGTCCCCGATGAAGCGGCTGACCGTGCCGAAGCTTCGCGCCATGAAGGGCGGCGCGCCGGTGGTGATGCTTACCGCCTACACCGCGCGCATGGCGCAGATCCTCGATCCGCATTGCGACATCCTGCTCGTCGGCGACAGTTTGGGCCAGGTGATCTACGGACTGCCGTCCACCGTGCCGGTGACGCTGGAGATGATGTGCGCGCACGGCGCCGCGGTGGTACGCGGCTCCTGGCATTCGGTGGTGGCGGTGGACATGCCGTTCGGCTCCTACGAGGCATCACCAGAGCAGGCGTTCGAAAGCGCCGCGCGGATCCTGAAGGAAACCGGCGCGGCGGCGGTGAAGCTCGAAGGCGGCGAGGCGATGGCGGAAACCGTCGCCTTCCTCTCCGCGCGTGGCATTCCGGTGATCGGCCATGTCGGCTTGACCCCGCAGGCGGTGAACGCGCTCGGCGGCTACGGCGCGCGCGGCCGAAGCGAGGCGGAAGCGGCGAAGATCCTTGCCGACGCAAAGGCGGTGGCCGAAGCCGGCTGCTTCCTGCTCGTCGTCGAAGGCGTGCTTGAGGAAATCGCCGCCGAGGTGACCCGCGCCGTCGCCTGCCCGACGATCGGCATCGGCGCCTCGCCCGCCTGCGACGGCCAGGTGCTGGTCACGGAAGACATGCTCGGCCTGTTCGAGCGTACGCCGCGGTTCGTGAAGCGCTACGACGATCTGTCCGGGCGGATCGAGGCGGCGGCGAGCAGCTTCGCCGCCGACGTGCGCAGCCGCGCCTTTCCCACCGAGGAGCAGCTCTACCGGGCGAAGCCTTAAGAGGCTTGCCGCACCGCCGCTTCCCCCGGTAGAGGTGCGCCGGGGCAGAATTTTTTACCGGCGCCGCTTTTTCCGTTCATCCTGAGTCAGGGTTCGCCGAACGATGAAGAGCGCGCCGATCCATTCGGAGACCATCGTTGGCGATCAAGCCCAGGGACAATGAAAGCTTCTACCGCGAGGTGGACGAGGAGCTGCGCCGCGACCGCGCGCGCACCCTTTGGGAGCGTTACGGCAAGCTGGCTATCGCCGGCCTGGTGCTCTTCCTCGCGGCCATCGCAGGCGCGATCTACTGGAACAACCAGCAGCAGGTCCGCGCCGGCAAGCAGGGCGAGAAACTGGTCGGCGCGTTCGACGACATCAGCGCCGGCAACAAGGCCGGCGCCACGGCCAAGCTCGACGAGCTCGCCAAGGCGGATGCCCCCGGCTACCGCGCCGCGGCCCTGCTGACCAAGGCCGATCTCGCAATCGAGGCCAACGACCTGAAGGGCGCCGCCGCGCTTTACCGGCAGATCGGTGACGATCCGAAGCTCGACCAGACCTATCGCGATCTCGCCCTCGTGCGCCGCACGGCGGTCGAATATGACACGCTGCAACCGCAGGCGGTGGTGGACCGGCTGAAGGGCCTGGCCGTCACCGGCAACCCCTGGTTCGGAAGCGCCGGCGAGCTGGTGGCGAGCGCCTATTTGAAGCTCAACAAGCCGGCCGACGCCGCCCGCATTTTCGCCGCAATGGCAAAGGACAAACAGGTTCCCGATTCCATTCGCACCCGCGCGGTGCAGATGGCCGGTTCGCTCGGCGTCGACGCGATCGAGGAGCCAACCGGGGCCTCAGAGGAAGGTAAGTGATGAAGCGCCTGATCACCGTCATCGTCGCGGCCAGCCTCCTGGGCGGCTGCGGCATTCTCGATAAAAAGAAAAAGGGCACGCCGACGCTCGGTGAGCGCATCGCGGTTCTGTCCAGCGAAGCGGCGATTGAAGTAGATCCCGCGCTTGCCGGCGTACCCATCACCCTGCCGGCGGCCGAGGCCAATGCGCAATGGACCCAGTCCGGCGGCAATGCGTCCAAGTCGATGGGGCACCTCGCCCTCGGCGCCACCCCCACCCAGGCTTGGCGGGCAAGCATCGGCAACGGCAGCAGCGCCAAGTCGGCGCTCGCCTCCGCCCCGGTCGTCGCCGACGGCCGGGTCTACACGATCGACACGCAGGCGGTGGTGCGGGCCTTCAACGCCGACACCGGCGCGTCGGTGTGGCAGACGCAGGTGCGCGGCGAAGGCGCGCAGAGCGGCGCGCTGTTCGGCGGGGGCGTCAGCTTCGAGAACGGCCGCATCTACGCCACCAACGGCGCCGGCTATGCCGCCGCGCTCGATGCCGCCAACGGCGCGCTCGTCTGGCAGGTCCGCCCCGGCGGCCCGCTGCGCGGCGCGCCCACGGTCGCCAACGACAATGTCTACGTAGTGACGCAGGACAACCAGATCTTCGCGCTCAACCCGGCGGACGGCAAAACGCGCTGGACGAGCTCCGCCGCGGTGGAACTCGCCGGCGTGTTCGGAAGCGCCGCTCCGGCCGCCGCGCAGGGCACGGTGGTCGCCGGCTTCTCCTCGGGCGAGCTCAACGCTTACCGCTACGAGAATGGCCGCGTGCTGTGGCAGGACGCTTTGTCTCGCACCTCCATCTCCACCGCCGTCACCACCCTGTCAGACATCGACGCCGATCCGGTGATCGACAACGGCCGGGTCTACGCGGTCGGCCAGGGCGGCCGCATGGTTGCGCTTGAACTGGTCACCGGCCAGCGGGTCTGGGAGATCAACGTCGCCGGCACGTCGACGCCGTGGGTCGCGGGCGAATGGATCTTCGTGGTCACCGACCAGGCGCAGCTCCTCGCCATCGCCCGCTCCACCGGCAAGGTGCGCTGGATGACGCAGCTTCAGCGCTGGCGCGACGTCAAGGACAAGAAGGGCGCGATCAGCTGGGTCGGCCCAATCCTCGCCGGCGACCGCCTGATCCTCGCCAACAGCGAAGGCCATGTCAGCTACGTCTCGCCGGTGGACGGCGCGGTGCAGTCGACGATCAGCACCGGCGACCGCATTTCGGTCAGCCCGGTGGTGGCCAACAACACGCTCTATATCCTCAACGACAGCGGCCAGCTTACCGCCTGGCGTTGATTACATGCGCCTGCCGAAGCCTAGCGCTCCGGCGGGCGCTGTTGACCGGGAAGCCCATAAGCGGCAGGGCTCCGGCCATGCCCCGCATCCCAACCGTCGCAATCGTCGGCCGACCGAACGTCGGTAAATCCACCCTGTTCAACCGCTTGGTGGGCAAACGGCTCGCGCTTGTCGACGACCGCCCCGGCGTGACCCGCGACCGGCGGGAGGGCGAGGCGAGCCTGCTCGGCCTCGACTTCCGCATCATCGACACCGCCGGTTACGAGGATGAGGACCCGGACACGCTCCCCGGCCGGATGCGCGCGCAGACCACCGCCGCCGTGCGCGAGGCGGACGCGGCCCTGTTCCTGATCGACAGCCGCGCCGGCGTCACCCCGCTGGATGAGGAAATCGCCCGCTGGCTCCGCAGCGAAACCACCCCCGTCATCCTCGCCGCCAACAAGGCGGAAGGCCGCGCCGGCGAGTCCGGGCTGCTGGAAGCTTATTCGCTCGGCTTCGGCGAACCGATCGCGATGAGCGCCGAGCATGGCGAAGGCGTTGTCGACTTATTCGAGAATTTGCGCCCGCACATCGAGCGCGAGGAGGAAGAGGAAGAAACGGAAGCCGAGGACGAGAATGAGCGGCCGCTGAAACTCGCCATCGTCGGGCGGCCGAACGCCGGCAAGTCGACCCTGATCAACCGCATCCTTGAGGAAGAACGGCTGATCACCGGCCCGGAAGCGGGGATCACCCGCGACTCGATCTCGATCGACTGGGAATGGCAGGCGCCGGATGGCCGCCTCCGCCCGGTGCGCCTGATCGACACCGCCGGCATGCGCAAGCGCGCCAAGGTGCAGGACAAGCTCGAGAAGCTTTCCGTCACCGACGGCCGCCGCGCCGTCGAATTCGCGGAAGTGGTCGTGCTGCTACTCGACGCAACGCTCGGGCTCGAAGCGCAGGACCTGAAGATCGCCGACTGGGTGCTCCAGGAGGGCCGCGCGCTCCTCATCGCGATCAACAAATGGGACATTGCTCACGACCACTCGTCGCTGTTCCACGGCATCAAGCGGGCGCTGGAAGATGGCCTCAGCCAGGCGCCCGGCGTTCCGGTGCTTGCCGTCTCGGCGATGACGGGCAAGGGGCTCGACCAACTGCTCGCCGCCGCCTTTGAGGTGCGGGAAACCTGGTCCAGCCGCGTCTCCACCGGCCAGCTCAACCGCTGGTTCGAAGACGCGATCGAAAAGAACCCGCCACCGGCACCCGGCGGCAAGCGCATCAAGCTGCGCTACAT
>DASVUO010000300.1:0-10453 GCA_036386995.1 Allosphingosinicella sp.
AGAGGGAGGCTCACGTCCGAACAACGCAGGTGGGGCATGGCCGACGTCGGGATCATCATGGGCAGCGCCTCCGATTGGGAGACAATGCGCCACGCGGCGGACATGCTCGACGCGCTTCACGTGCCGCACGAAGTCCGCATCGTCTCCGCACACCGCACCCCGGACCGCCTCGTTGACTATGCCAAAGGCGCAGCGGGGCGCGGCCTCAAGGTGATCGTCGCCGGCGCCGGCGGCGCGGCGCATCTGCCGGGCATGGCAGCGTCGATGACCCGGCTTCCGGTGCTTGGCGTGCCCGTCGAATCCAAGGCGTTGTCGGGCATGGATAGCTTGCTTTCAATCGTTCAAATGCCGGCCGGGATACCCGTCGGCACGCTGGCGATCGGCAAGGCGGGCGCGGCCAATGCGGGCCTGCTTGCCGCCGCGATCCTCGCCGTCGGCGACGAGGCCCTGGCGGGACGCCTGGAGGACTGGCGGCAGCGGCAAACGGACGCGATTCCCGAAAGCCCGGAATGATCGTCCCGCCCGGCTCCACCATCGGCATCGTCGGCGGCGGCCAGTTGGGCCGGATGCTGGCCATCGCGGCGGCGCAATTGGGCTACCGGTGCCACATCTACGCCCCCGACGAAGCGCCGCCGGCCGCGGAAGTCTCAGCCCTCTTCACCCGCGGCGCCTGGGACGACGAAGACAAGCTCGCTTGCTTCGGCCGAAGCGTCGACGTTGCCACTTACGAGTTCGAAAACATTCCGGCCGGTGCGCTTTCCGCTTTGGCCGC
Organism: Allosphingosinicella sp.; assembly: GCA_036386995.1. Lineage (GTDB taxonomy): Bacteria > Pseudomonadota > Alphaproteobacteria > Sphingomonadales > Sphingomonadaceae > Allosphingosinicella. The sequence continues at coordinate 773 of DASVUO010000300.1, forward strand.
CGAAGCGCCGCTTTACCCCCCGCGCCGGTCGCTCGACACCGCGCAGGATCGCATCGCTGAAAAGGAGTTTGCGCGAAGCCACGGCGCCCGCCCTCCCCGCTTCGCCGCTGTCTCGACCCGCGAGGAACTGGAGCGGGCGCTCGCCGAGGTCGGCACCCCCGCCGTGCTCAAGACGCGGCGCTTCGGCTATGACGGCAAGGGCCAGGCGCGGATCATGGCGCCAGGCGACGCGGATGCCGCGTGGAAGGCGGTGCGCGGCGCGCCGTCCATTCTTGAAGCCTTTGTCGATTTCACCGCCGAATTCTCGATCCTGCTCTGCCGGGGCGCGGACGGGGGGACGGTGACATGGCCGGTGCCGCGCAACGAGCATCATGGCGGCATCCTTGCCCGCTCCACCGTCCCGGCCGGGCCGGAACTTGCCGGCGCGATCGCCGAAGCCGAGCCGCTGGCGCGCAAGGTCGCCGACGCGCTCGGCCATGTCGGGCTGTTGACGCTGGAATTCTTCGCCTGCCCGGACGGCGCCGTGTTCAACGAAATGGCGCCACGCGTGCACAATAGCGGCCACTGGACGATCGAAGGCGCGAAGACGTCGCAATTCGAGAACCACATTCGCGCCATCTGCGGACTTCCGCTCGGCGCCACCGACCTGACGGCGGAGCGGGTGGAAATGCGCAACCTGCTCGGCGAAGACGTGATGCGCTGGCGCGACATCCTCGGCGAGCCCGGCGCCCACCTGCACCTCTACGGCAAGGGGGAAGGCCGCCCCGGCCGCAAGATGGGCCATGTCACGCGGCTAAGCTGAGGGCCGCCCGCCAGTCTGGCGAGCGGCCCTTAACCTCTTAGCGCGAGCCAGAGGGCGAACCCGGCGCGGCGGCCGGATCGGCCGCACGCACTTCCACCGGGATGCCGAGCTTGGCGAGCTGCGGCTGAACCTTGGCGGCTTCGCCGACCACGACCCAGACGAAGTTCTTCGGGTTGATCGCCCGGCGCGCGGCGGCGTCGAGCTTGGCCGAAGTCTGCGCTTCGTAGATCCCGGCCAGCGTTTCGTAATAATTGTCCGGCCGGCGATACAGGGCGTTGGTCTGCATCGCGTTCAGCACCGCCGCGGAGGTTTCGAAGCTGCCCGGCAGGCTGCGCACATTGTTGCTGATCGTGCGGGCGAGCTCTTCCTGCGTGACGCCCTTGGACGCAACGAACTCGTTGATGTTGCTCATCAACGCTGCGAGCGAGTCGCCGGTGCGATCCGCCTGAACCGGGGCGGAGATGATGTAGGGCACCGCCTCCACCGAACGCTGCACCGAGCCGCGGACGCCGTAGGACCAGCCCTTGGTTTCGCGCAGATCCATGTTGATGCGCGACAGGAAGTTGCCGCCCAGGATCTCGTTGGCCGACGTCAGGTCGATCAGGTCTTCCGTGCCCTTGTACGGCGTCACGACGCCGCCGTAGATCACCGACTGCGGCGAACCCGGACGGTCGATCAGCACCACCCGCGGCTTGGCGGCCGGGATTGCGGCGGCGAAGCTCTTCACGCCCTTCGGCGCGGCCGGCGCCTGCCACGTGCCGAAGCGCGCTTCGAGCATCGGCAGCAATTCGGCGAGCGGGATGTCGGCAACCGCGAAGATTTCGAGGTTGTCCGGACGAAGCCAGCTTTCCTTGAACGCAACCAGATCGTCTCGCCCAAGCTTCGCCACAACCGCCGGATCGCCGGAGCCGATCGTCGCATACGGGTGCTGCGGGCCGTAGAGCAGGGTCGGCAGCAGGCGCTGGGCCATGCTGTTCGGCTCCTTCATCTCCTGCGCGATGCTGGTCAGCATCTGCACCTTGACGCGTTCCACTTCCGCCGGCGCGAAGGCGGGGTTGCGGACCACGTCCGCGAGCAGATCAAGCGACGGCGCCAGGTTCGGCGTCAGTGCCGAGAGGGAAACGGTGGTACGGTCGATCGACGCGTTGGCCGAGATGTTCGCGCCCAGCCGCTCCTGCTCCTCGGCGATCTGCACCGAATTGCGGGTGGTGGTGCCTTCGTCGATCAGCCCGAGCATCAAATTCTGCGTCCCGCGCGCGGTCACCGGATCGGCGGCCTGGCCGGCGTCGAACGACAAAGCGATCCGCGTGGTCGGAACGGCGGTGCGTTGGGCGTAATGCACCTTCACCCCGTTCGAAAGCGTGGCATGCTCCACGTCCGGGAAATCGAGGCCGGTCAGGTTGTCGACCGGCGGCATCTGGCGCTTGAAGGTCTTGGGATCGGGCGTGGCCGCCGGCGCCTTGGCGGCCGTCGGTGCCTTTGCGGGCGCCTTGGCTTCGCTATAGGCTTCGCGCTCGCCGGGCTCGAGCGTCAGGGCCAGCGCCGGACGGCTGAGCCACTTCTGCATCACGCTGCGCACTTCGCCCGGCGTCGTGCGGGCGTAAGCGGCAAGGGTCTTTTTGTAATAAAGCGGATCGTTGGCGTAGATCTGGCCCTCGGCCAGCGCCACGGCCTTGCCGCCGAAGCCGCCGACCTGCTCCAGGCCCTTGATGCGGCCCGAAATCTCCTGCGTCGCCGCACGCTGCAGTTCGGCCTCGCTCGGGCCTTCGGCGATGAACTTGGCGACGATTTCGTCCAGCCGGCGCTCGACCAGTGCCGGATCGACGCCCGGCTTTACCGTGGCGGAGACCGAGAACAGGCTGACGCGCTGAAGCGTCGTCATGCCGGCGCTGACGCCGACCGCGATCTTTTCATCGCGCACCAGGGCATTGTCGAGGCGCGAAGAGGACAGGCCGCCGAGCACCGAGGCGGCAACGTCGAGCGCCACCATCTGCTCGTCGAGCATGCCGGGGACCGGCCAGTAACGCGACACGCTGGTCGCCGCCACGCGGTCCTTCATCACCACCTTCTTCGGGGCGGAGAGAGTCGGCACCGCGGCCTCGGCCGGGCGGTTCACCGGGCCGCGCTTGATGTCGCCGAAATATTTCTGAACCAGCGGCCGCGCCTGGGCGGCGCTGATGTCGCCGGCGAGCACCAGCACGGAGTTGTTCGGGCCGTATTTGTCGCGGAACCAGGTTTTGATGTCTTCAAGCGATGCCGTGTCGAGGTCGGCCATCGAGCCGATCACCGAATGGCGATAGGGGTGGCCTTCCGGGAAGATTTCCTCGAGCAGCTTGTAGAAGACCAAGCCGCCCGGACGGTTGTCGCCTTGGCGCTTTTCGTTTTGAACGACGCCGATCTGGTTGGTCAGCTTCTCCTGCGTCACCGCGCCGAGCAGGTGGCCCATGCGATCGGATTCAAGGAACAGCGCGCGCTCCACGGCGGCGGTCGGCACCGTCTGGAAATAGTTGGTGCGGTCGAAATTGGTGGTGCCGTTATAATCGGTCGCGCCGATCTGCTGCAGCGGCTCGAAGAAGTCGCCCGGCGAGTTCTCCGACCCGTTGAACATGATGTGTTCGAACAAGTGGGCAAAGCCGGTCTTGCCCTTGGGCTCGTCCTTGGAGCCCACATTGTACCACACGGACACGGCGACGACCGGCGCCTTGCGGTCCTCATGGACCAGCACCGTCAAACCGTTGTCGAGGGTGAAGCTTTCGTAGGGGATGTCGACCTGCTGGACGAGTTGGCTGACCGGCGCGGCGGCGGCCGGACCACGCGCAGAGGCCGGTGCGGGGTCGGAAGCCATTGCCGGGCCGTCGCTGGACGCGGTGGTGGAGCAAGCCGTCAGCGCAAGCGCCGAAACCATGGTGAGCGAAAGAAGCGAGCGGCGCATGAGACATCCCCTTTGTGAGTCTTGTTTGGCGGCACCATAGAGCCTGCCGTGCGAGGCGCAACGGCCAATGAAAAAGGAGCAATACCAGTCGCTTCCGCGCGGGCGATCCTCTGCTATAGGTCACCGCCATCAGCCACCCGGGATGGGATAATCGATGCACTTCAAGTTCTTCGCCGTAACCGCCGCCCTTTCGCTCGCCGCCGCCGCTTCCGCACAGACTGCGAGCCAGCCGCCCGTCTTCACCCCGGAAGCCTTCCGCTCCCACGTCGCCTTCCTTGGCGACGATCTGCTGGAAGGCCGCGACGCGGGCAGCCGCGGCTACGAACTGGGGGCGCTGTACGTGGCGACGCAGTTCGAAGGCCTTGGCCTCAAGCCCGGCGGCGCAGACGGCTGGTACCAGCAAGTCCCGTTCCTTCAGCACAAGCTTGTCGACGGCGCCGGCAGCGTGACGATCGGCGGCAAGAGCTTCGCCAACCGCAGCGCCGTGTTGGTCGCCCCGTCGCCGATCGAAGGCGCACAGGCGGTGGAAGCGCCGGTGGTGTTCGTCGGCTACGGCATCGACAGCACGGCGTTGGGGATGGACGATTACAAGGGCTTGGACGTGAAGGGGAAGATCGTCGCCATGTTCGGCGGCACGCCCAAGGGCCTCCCCAGCGACGTCGCCGCGCACACCAACAGCGACAAGCGCCGCATGGCGGCCGCCAAGGGCGCCGTCGGGATCATCATGCTGCGCAGTGCCGAAGAATCAGCGCGCCGTCCTTGGGCCCGCATGACGCAAGGCGGCAACGATCCGGCGTTGACCTGGCTCGGCCCGGACGGACAACCGTTCAGCGCCGCGCCGGGCATCCGCGCCCGCGCGACCCTCGACACGCCCGCCGCCGAAGCCTTGTTCGCCGGCGCGCCGCGCTCCTTCGCGCAGATACAGGCGGAAGCGGCGACGAAGGGCCCGATCAAGGGCTTTGCGCTCAAGCCCAAGGTCCGCATCGACCAGACCAGCAGCGTGACGCGCACCACCAGCCCCAACGTGCTCGGCATCATCCCCGGCTCCGACCCGGCGCTGGCGAACGAGTACGTGTTGCTGATGGCCCACCTTGATGGCCTCGGCGTCCATGAGGCGGAGGGCGACGACAAGATCCACAACGGCGCGATGGACAATTCAACCGGCGTCGCAACGCTGCTCGAAGTCGCCCGCGCCATGCAGGAAAGCGGCAACCGGCCGAAGCGCTCGATCCTGCTTGCGGCGGTGACGGCGGAGGAAGACGGGCTTCAGGGCGCGCAATATCTTGCCCGAAACCCGGTGCTCGGCGACGGCAAGGTCGTCGGCGTCGTCAACCTTGACATGCCGGTTCTGCTCTACGACTTCCAGGACGTGATCGCCTTCGGCGCTGAGCATTCCACCATGGGAAAGTTTGTCGAGAGCGCGGCGGCGAAGATCGGTATCAAGCTGTCGGGCGATCCGCTGCCGCAGGAAGGGCTGTTCACCCGGTCGGACCATTACCGCTTCGTGCAGGAAGGCATTCCGGCCGTGTTCCTGATGACCGGCTTTGCCAATGGCGGCGAGGAGAAGTTCACCGGCTTCCTCGGCACCGACTACCACAAGCCGACCGACGACCTGAAGCTGCCCTTCGACTGGAAGGCCGGCGCCAAGTTCGCGCAGATCAACTATCTGATCGCCAGCGAGATCGCCAACGCACCGGAAGCGCCGCGCTGGTATTCGGACAGCTTCTTCGGAAAGACGCTGGCCCCGAAGGCGGCTAAGGCAACGCGCTAAAAACAGGAGGGGCGGCGGACGCAAGTTTGCCGCCCTTTCGTTTCTGAGGCATTGCTTGCGCGATCACCCTGTCCGGAGGCGCGCTCACCCAATGTCCAACTTCGCCGAACAATCGGAGATCATCACCCGCGAGGAGGCACCCGCGCCGCGCGGCCGCGACACGCTCGAGCGGCGGGTGTTCCGATCGACCCTGGTGGTGATCGCCACCTTCACCGCCGCCTATCTCCTCTGGGTTCTGGTCGATCTGCTGCTTCTGCTGTTCGCCTGCTCGCTCGTCTCGCTGATCCTGCTCACCATCACGAACAAGCTTCGCCAGCATAGCCGCCTGCCCTTCGCGGTTGCGCTCGGCATCACCGTGCTTGGGCTGCTCGCGCTGCTGGTCGGCGCCTTTGCCTTCTTCGGTACGACTTTGCAGGCCGAATTTTCCGAACTCGCCACCCGCCTCCCCGCCGCCTGGGCGGACGTGCAGGGGCGGCTTGCCGGATCGCGGATCGGCGCCGCGATCCTGGAGCGGGCGCAAGGCGTCGCACCGAGCGGGCAGGCGATCGTCAACACCGTCACCACCGCGCTTGCGGCGGTCGGCGGCGCCATCTCGGGCCTTGCCATCGTGCTGATTGGCGGGCTGTACCTTGCCGCCCAGCCCACCCTCTACGCCGGCGGCCTCCTCCGCCTGATCCCGACCAAGGTCCGCGGCCCGGCGGCGGAGACGCTGGACGCGATCACCATCTCGCTCGGCAATTGGCTCAAGGGCCAGGCGCTCGGCATGGTGTTCGTCGGCATCGCCACCGGGCTCGGCCTGTGGCTTGCCGGCGTGCCCGCCGCGTGGGCGATCGGGCTCGTCGCGGGCCTCGCCGAGTTCGTCCCCTATCTCGGCATCCTGGTTGCCGGCATCCCGGCGATCGTGCTCGGCTTCGGCCAAGGCACCGACACCGGCCTTTGGACGATAGGCGTGCTGATCGCGGTGCAGCAGATCCAAGGCAACCTCGTCATGCCCTTGCTCCAGAACAAGATGGTCGACCTGCCGCCGGCGGTGACGATCTTCGGCATCATCGCGGCGGGCATATTGTTCGGCGTCGCCGGCGTGCTGCTCGCAACGCCGCTGACCATCGTCGTGCTGGTGCTGATCCGGCGGCTGTACCTCGAGGAGGACAAGCAGGAGGTGCTGGAAAGCGGCGACGCCCCGCCTTCTCCGCCGCCACCGGTGACGCCGGACTAGGTCGCGGCCCGGCACGCTCGGCGCCGGGCATAAAGAACTGGCAAGATCGGAGCGCGAAGCGCATCCTTCCCCCATCGCGTTTGCCGGTTTTGATCTTCGTCCATCAGGAGCCGCAATATGGCCGACCATGCCGAACCAGCGCACAAAGCGGCCCCGAAGGAAGCCGCGCAAGCAAGGGCGCGCGCGGAGCCAAGGACCGCAGGGCCGCGTGGCCACGCCGCGCTCCTCAACGTTCGTCCAGAAGTGGCCCGTGCCGCGGAGACGAAGCGGACGCTGGCCGCCCGCGCCGCGGCGGGCCCGCAGCCGATGCAACGCGCCTCGGCCGCCCCCTCCCCCAACCGCACTGGCCTCCCTGACCAGCTGAAGGCGGGGGTGGAGGCGCTTTCCGGCCTATCGATGGACGACGTACGGGTGCACCGCAATTCCAGCGAGCCGGCGAAGCTCGGGGCGTTGGCTTATGCGCAGGGCAGTGCCATTCACCTTGGGCCGGGCCAGGAGCGGCATCTGCCTCATGAGGCTTGGCACGTGGTGCAGCAGAAGCAAGGGCGGGTGAAGCCCTCGGTGCAGCTCAAGGGAATCGCCATCAACACCGATGTCAGCCTTGAGCAGGAAGCTGACCGTATGGGCGCTCGCGCCAACGCTGCAGCCGGCTCCGCAGACCGAGTCGCCGCACTTCGTACGTCTGCGCCTCGGGCCGCGGTGATCGCACAGGCAATCACCCAATGTGCAAAGATCACTTACGGGCCGCTCAAAGACGACTCGGGCACCGACGTGAAAGCTTGGATCGGAGGCGATTACGGGACCGAGGCAGGCAACAAGGCGACCATCGCTCCGAGTTGGTGGCCTTCCGCCAGCGGTTCCGTGGACGAGCAGGAGGCGCGCGCTTATCTAGCAGCCGCAGTCGTCCAGGGCCATTTATTGAATGCAGACTTGGGCGGTCCGGGGAACGACCGACGCAACCTCGTACCTATCACGCGATCTCTAAACAGCACGCATTCAAGCAAGGTTGAGCAGGAGGTAAAGACCCTTGTGAACGCTGGGTTGATTGTGGACTACCATGTTTACGCTGATTTCGGGTCAACGCTGGATCCGACCGGCCTCGCTGCGGTTGGCGGCATCGACCCACCCACGTCAGCGTACTTCGTAGCCTTGTGCGGGAAAATGCCTGACAAGATTGCCTTCGACTACACCGCTTTCAACCTCGATCAGACTATGAATACGTCGTATCCGGGCGAGGTGGAGGCCAAGAACGAAGGCGCCCATCTCAAGGGCACCTTTCCCTAGCTTTATGGCATAGGCCGCCCTTGTGTTGCTGAATAGCAACACTACATCTCCGCCGAGGAAGGGCTGATATGAATCTCGACAAATTTACCGACCGGGCGCGTGGGTTCCTGCAGGCGGCGCAGACTGTTGCGGCGCGGATGAATCACCAGCGCATCGCGCCCGCGCACTTGCTGAAGGCTCTGCTCGAGGACGAGCAGGGCATGGCTTCCGGGCTGATCGCCCGCGCGGGTGGCAGCAGTGATGCGGCGCGGCGCGAGTGCGATGAAGCGTTGGCGAAAATCCCTGTCGTTTCCGGCGCCGGTGCGTCGCAAGCGCCTGCGCTCGACGGCGAGACCATCCGCGTGCTCGATACCGCGGAGCAGGTCGCACAGAAAGCGGGTGACAGCTACGTCACCGTCGAGCGACTGCTGCTTGCGCTTGTGCTGTCGCCCAACGTCGACGCAGGTAAGGCGCTCGCGGACGCAGGCGTGAAGGCTGACGCGCTCAATGCCGCCATCAACGAGCTTCGCGGCGGACGCACGGCGGACACGCAGTCTGCCGAGGACCGCTACGACGCGCTGAAGAAGTTCGCGCGCGACCTCACCCAGGCGGCGCGGGACGGTAAGCTCGATCCGGTGATCGGCCGCGACGAGGAAATCCGCCGTACCGTTCAGATCCTCGCCCGCCGCACGAAGAACAATCCGGTGCTGATCGGCGAGCCGGGTGTCGGCAAAACCGCCATCGCCGAAGGGCTGGCGCTGCGCATCGCCAACGGCGACGTGCCGGACAGCCTCAAGGACCGTAAGCTGATGTCGCTCGACATGGGCTCGCTGATCGCGGGTGCGAAATATCGCGGCGAGTTCGAGGAGCGGCTGAAAGGCGTGCTTGACGAGGTGAAAGGGGCCGAAGGCGACATCGTCCTGTTCATCGACGAGATGCACACGTTGATCGGCGCCGGCAAAGGCGAGGGCGCAATGGATGCGTCGAACCTGCTGAAGCCCGCGCTTGCCCGGGGGGAGCTGCACTGCATCGGCGCAACCACGCTCGACGAATATCAAAAGCATGTCGAGAAGGACCCGGCGCTGCAGCGGCGCTTCCAGCCGGTCTTCATCGGCGAGCCGACGGTGGAGGACTCGATCTCCATCCTGCGCGGCCTGAAGGAGAAATACGAACTTCACCACGGCGTGCGGATCACCGACGGCGCCTTGGTCGCGGCGGCGACGCTCTCCAACCGCTACATCACCGACCGCTTCCTGCCCGACAAGGCGATCGACCTGATGGACGAAGCCGCGTCGCGGCTGCGCATGGAGGTGGAATCGAAGCCGGAGGAGATCGAGACGCTCGACCGGCGGATCATTCAGCTCAAGATCGAGCGAGAAGCGCTGAAGAAGGAGACGGATCGCGGCTCACAGGAGCGGCTGAAGGTGATCGAGGAGCAGCTTGCGAACCTCGAGCAGCAGTCGGCCGAGCTCACCCAGCGCTGGCAGGGCGAAAAGGAGAAGATGAACGCCGAGACGAGGCTCAAGGAGCAGCTCGATTCGGCGCGGCTGGAGCTTGAGCAGGCGCAGCGCGGCGGCGATCTCGCCAAGGCGGGCGAGCTTGCCTACGGCACTATCCCTCAGCTTGAGCGGCAGCTGGTCGAGGCGGAGGCCGCGACGGCGACCGCGATGATCCGCGAGGAAGTGACTGCCGAGGAC
>DASVUO010000301.1:0-2154 GCA_036386995.1 Allosphingosinicella sp.
TGCTTTTAAGGCCGATCCGCTCCACCGTGCCTGTCGTTGCCGGGCTGCCGAAGGTGATCGTCTCGCCGCGCCGGAATGGCCGGTCGAAGATGATCGACAGCGCCGCGAACAAGTCCGAGAAGATGCCTTGCGCTGCAAGGCCGATGGCGATGCCGCCGATACCAAGACCGGCGACAAGGCCGGTGACGTTTACGCCGAGATTGTCGAGGATCAGGATGATCGCGATGGCGAACAACGCCACCGTCACCAGCAAGCGGATGATTCCAATTGCGGAGGAGAGCGTCGAGTGCTCGTCGTCGATTCCGGCGCGGTGCTGGATGTAGCCGAGCACCAGTTCGCGCGCCCAGATCGCCGCCTGAAGCGCCGCCGCGATCACGAACAGAATGTTGATGATCCTGAGGATCTCCGGCGGCGTCGCGGCATGCTCGGCAACCAGTTCGGCCGAGCAGAGCGTGATGAAGTAGATGTTGGTCTTCGCCACCGCCTTGGCGAAGATCAGCGGCCAGTGCGGATTGTCGGCCGCCGCCATTTTGCGCACCGAGCGGACGGCAAGCGTGCGGATGCCGATCAGCGCAAGCGCGATCAGCGTGCCGATCGCCCCGGCAATGGCGATGTCGCTTGCGTTGGTCGAGATCCAGCGGCCGCCTTCGGTCACCAGGCCGGCGGCCTTGCCGCTCACATTCTGCGCCGCCTGGGTGACGCCGTCTCCTGTATTGCTCATGGGATGCACCTTAGCCTCAGGCGGCGTCCGCGGCCAGCTTGGCCTTGGCTTCCTGCGCGACCTCTGCCTCCGCAGCGGCCTTGCTTTCACCCTTGTCGGCGGCGCGCTTCTCGATCCTTTCGGCGACCTTGGCCTGTTCTTCCGGAAGCGCCTCAAGGAACTCGATCAGGCCACGTTCGGCGCCGCTCATATATTTCGTCGCGCGCGGGAATTTGCCGTCGCCGATCGCGCCCGCATCCTTGGCCGCTTCGATCAGCGCCGGGTGGACATAGCTTTTGCGGCTGATCGCGGGCGTGTTGCCGAGCGCTTCCGCCACCGGCTCCATCACGCTTTTAAGCTTCACCGCGCCGCCCGCCGCGACCTTTTCGGCCATGGTCTCGAACGCGATCACGCTTGCGCCCCAGGTGCGGAAGTCCTTGGCGGTGAAATCGTCGCCCATAGCCTCCTTGATGTAGGCGTTGACGTCACCGGAGGTGACCGGACAGATCACGCCGTCGTCGCCGACATATTCGAACAGGTGCTGCCCGGGCAGGTCCTGGGTCTTCTTGGCGATGCGGCTCAAATTGCGGTCGGCGATGGTCACCGTGCGCTTGATGCCGTGCTTGCCGGTGTAGCTGATCTTCAGGCGCCCGCGCTCCACCTTGGCATGGCGGTTGCGCAAGGTGGTGGCGCCGAAGCTTTTATTCTCCTTGGCATATTCCTCATTGCCGATCCGCATCCGAGTCTCGTCGATCAGGCGGACGACGGCGGCGAGCACCGTGTCGCGGTCGGTCGGCTTGCCCTGGAGATCGGCCTCCACCTTCTTGCGGAGCAAGGGCAGGCAATGTCCGAAGCGCGCCAGCCGCTCATATTTAGCGGCCTCCTGCTGCTCGCGAAAGCTCGGGTGGTAGCGGTACTGCTTCCGGCCGCGCGTGTCGAAGCCGATCGCCTGGAGGTGGCCGTTGGGATCGGGGCAGAACCAGCAGCGCTCGTACGCGGGCGGCATGCCGACAGCGTTGAGCCGGTCGATCTCCTCGCGGTCGGTAATCCGTGCCCCGTCCGGCCCGAAATATTGCCAGAAGCGGCCGCGCCTCTTGCGCGTGATGCCTGGGCGGCTGTCATCGACGTAGCGGATCATCACGGCGCATAGCGCGTACACGCGCCGCCGGTTCCGGAACGCACGGCCCGCGGAGCCGTTCGCCCACCCAAAGCACCACAAGGAGACGCACATGCCCGCAATCGCCCAAGCCAGAATCCTGATCATCGCCGCCGACGGGTTCGAAGATTCGGAGCTGCTTGAGCCGCGCCGCATCCTCAGGCAAGCCGGAGCCGAGGTGACGCTGGCGAGCCTGGAGAAAGGCGAGATCGAAGGCGATAACGGCGCCACCGTCGAGGTGGATGCGGTGCTGAGCAGCCTCGAGGTGAGCGGCTTCCACGCGCTCCTTCTTCCCGGC
>DASVUO010000302.1:0-3896 GCA_036386995.1 Allosphingosinicella sp.
AGGCGTGTTCTTTTCCCACTCGCGAAACTCGGTCTTCTCTCCGTCGAGCAGACCCTGGTGAAAGGCGAGGTACTGCTCCTTGTCCATCGGGCAGTTGATGTAATCCTTGCCGCCTTTGTCCCACCGCGCCGCCATCCAGCAGATGTCCATGTCGATGCTCTCGTGGTGCACGATGGGCGCGATGGCGTCGAAGAAAGCCAACGCGTCCGAGCCGGTGGCGGCGCCGATCGACTCGGCAAGCTTCATCGCGGTGAGCGGCCCGGTGGCGACGATGGTGGGGCCGGAGGAGGGGAGGGCGTCCACCCGTTCGCGCACGATCTCGATGTTCGGGTGGGCCGCCAGCCGCTCCGTCACGGCGGCGGAGAAGCCGTCACGGTCCACGGCGAGGGCGGAGCCCGCCGGCACCTTGTGGAGATCGGCCATGGCCATGATCAGCGAGTTCAGCGAGCGCATCTCGGCGTGAAGCAGCCCCACCGCGTTGCGCTCGGCATCGTCCGAGCGGAAGCTGTTGGAGCAGACCAGTTCCGCGAGGTGGTCGGTGTGGTGGGCAGGCGTCATCTCGCCGCCGCCGCGCATTTCGGAAAGGCGCACCTTCACGCCCGCTTCGGCGAGCTGCCACGCGGCTTCCGAGCCGGCGAGCCCGCCACCGATGATGTGAACCTGATGCGTCATGTACGAACCCTCGATGCTTGCCGCGGCTCTAGAGGGTGCGGGCCTGCGATCCAAGCACCGCGAAGGCATCGTCGTCGTCGGGCCAGGCGAGGTAGGACCGGGCGAAGCGCAGAGAGACCATGCCTGCGACGACTAGGGCGGCGCGGCTGCTGAAATCCTGCACCCCGGCAAGAAACAGGAGCAAAGCGGGCGCGGCGCCGCCGACGACCGTCCAGGCAAAAGGCGCGCGAAGGGGGCGCCAGCTGCGAGCAAAGGCCGAGAGGATGAGGATCAGAAAAGCGAACGGTATTGCTGCAGCGAAGAAGCCGAACAGCAATGCCGGGATGAACAAGAGGGGAAGCTGGATCGCCTCCTGCCACGAGATCAGGATCGGGTTCGGGATTATCTCAACCACCGACGCAAGCGTGGCCGCGAGGAGGTAGACCGGGCCGAACGCCAGGCAGGCGCACATCCAGGCGATGCGGTGGGATCCGGAGCCGGTCATGACGAACCTCCTGTGAAAAAAGCGGGCGCGGCGCGACACCGCGCCCGGAGCATTTCAGCGCGCGAATTGCGCGCCTTCGCCGCTCAGCCAGGCGTTCACCTTGCGGCCGAAATGGGCGATGGCGCCCATGTTGAAGAAGTGCATGCCGCCGAGCACCACCACCGCGAGCCCGACCTTGCCGCTCAGGAAGCGGATTGCTTCGGGGATCGTGGTCGGCTCGGCGCCGATGCTCAGCGTCAGGGTGATGAAGCCGATGTTGACCAGGTAGAAGCCGACCACAAGCAGGTGGTTGGTGGAGCGCGCGACTTCGGCGTTGTGGCCGAAGCACTGGACCAGGAAGACCTCGCCGTTGCGGGAGAGGGTGCGCGCGACCCAGATTGTGATGGCGATGGTGATCAGGAGGTAGAGGGCGTAGGAGATCTCAACCATGGTGATTATCCTTTTTCCTGTTGTTTCAGTAAAAAACGAAAGTGGCGGATGCAGTGATGCGGTTGCTGATGTCGGTCATCGCGCCTCCTAGGCTTTGGGGGTTTTGCCGGCGCCCGGAATGAAGCGCGCGACCTTGGCGCCGAGCTTCATCAGGGTAACGAGAGTGGGCTTCGGCAGCCCGCGGACCTGATCGTACCAGGTCGATAGGGTGGAGATGAATTCGTGCATCCGGGTAATCCGCTCGCGCACGTGCGCCGGCGCCTTCGGATCTTGGGCTAACCGTTCGGAAAGCTCGGCGAGGAGCGCGATGGTCGGATCGATCTCCCGGCGCTTGCGCTCGGCGCTGATCCGCATCAGCATTTCCCAAAGGTCGCTTTCCGCTACGAAGTGATCGCGCCGGTCGCCCTCGACATGGACTCGCCGGACGATGCCGTAGCCCTGCAGTTCCTTGAGGCCGGTAGAGACGTTGGAGCGGGCGAGACCAAGCTGCTCGACGATCTCGTCCGCGGGCAGGGGACGGTCGGAGAGGTAGAGCAAGGCGTGGATCTGGGAGACCGACCGGTTGACGCCCCATTGGGTACCCATTTCCCCCCAATGGAGGATGAAGGCTTTGGCGTCGGGATGGTCGATCAGAGTCATGTTTGTTTCTTTCTGTAAAAACAGAAATAAGTGAAAGAGCCCGCTGCTGTCAAGCGCTGTTCGGGAAGCGGTGGAGGCTAGCGGCCGCTCGCGGTGGCGCGGCCAGGCTTGCCTGCTCCGCGCGGCGATGCAAGAATCTGCCCGATATCCTTGGGGGAGGTGGTGATGGCGGTGCGAATTCGAGTCGGTCTGGCGGTGATGCTCGCCTGGTCAGCCATCCCGTCGGCGGCGCAGCAGGCGGTTAACGACAAGTATGACTTCAAGCCGGGCGACCTGGTGCAGTTCAAAGGGCATTATCCGGAGGGGAATGTCCATTCGGTGGTCTCCTGCGAGGCCCGGGACAAGCCGTACCGCCAGTGCGAGATGATCCGGCAGGCGCCCGACCGCGAGGACCATGCGCGGTCGTTCACCATGGACAATTACAAGGACGTGATGGTGCTTGTCGGGCGCGGCCAGGCGCAGGCGCAGGCGCAAACCGCCGCGGCTAGCCCGGCGGCTCCGGCGCCTGTTCGAGCTCCCGCGGCGACGGCTGCGGCAGCGGCGCCGGTCGCGAAAGGAACTTGCCCGAGAAGCCCCTATGGCGGCCCGGTGCCCGGCAGCCGGCCGGCTTCGGCGGCTCTGTTTCGGCAGAAGATCACCGACAGCATCACCATGGGCGTCTATGGTCCTTACTGGTACGGCGTCCGGCTCGACGGGTTCACTGTCGGCGCGCCGATCCGCAACACGGTAAGCGTGCAGCCGGGCGTCGGCGCAACGCGGGTCAGCAATGGCGCGCCGCCCAACGCTTTGCTCTACCCGGTCACGACGACGATGAGTGTGTGCGAGGGCGCGCCGACCAGCAGCTCCGCCTGGCGCACGTCCAAGAAGAAGTATCTGTGCTTCGTGTCCAAAGACAATGAATGGACTTGCGGCGTCTCCAGCTGAGGCGCCGCATCGCCATCGCCGGCGGCTGGCGCGGGGCCAGCCCTGACAGGTGCTACTCCTGGCTGTCGGGAAGCGTCTCCGGCCCCGTGCCGTCGTCGAGCTGCACCGTGTCCGTTTCGACGGGCGGCTGGTCGGCAATCTCGCCGGCCACCATTTCCTCGGCCTCGTTCTCCGGTTCTTCTTCCTCGTCGATGCGCGCCGCCGAGACGACTTGCTCGCCCGGCGCGACCTTGAAGATGGTGACGCCCTGCGTGTTGCGGCCGCCGATGCGGATGTCGCCGACGGTGGTGCGAATGAGCTTCGCCTGATCGGTGACCAGCATCAGCTGCTCGCCATTGTGCGCCGGGAAGCTTGCAACCACGCAGCCGTTGCGGGCCGAGGTTTCGATGTTGGTGATGCCCTGGCCGCCGCGGTTGGTGCGGCGATATTCGTACGCGGAAGTGCGCTTGCCATAGCCGTTTTCGGTCAGCGTCAGGATGAACTCCTCCGCCTCGCGGAACTCGGCCATCCGCTCGGGCGGGAGCGTTGCTTCGTTCTGGTTCTCCTTCCACGGCGCGGCGCGAAGATAGGCTTCGCGCTCCTCGGACGTCGCATCGAAGCCCTTGAGGATGGAGAGCGAGATCACCTCGTCGCCTTCCTTAAGCGTGATGCCGCGCACGCCGGTGGAGGTCCGGCTCTGGAATTCGCGCACCGCGGTCGCTTCGAAGCGGATCGCCTTGCCGAAGCGGGTGGCGAGCAGCACGTCGTC
>DASVUO010000303.1:0-4352 GCA_036386995.1 Allosphingosinicella sp.
TGCAGTGACAAACGCGCTCCCGTTGCACTGACTTCAAGGAACTGACGACATGAGAATGATTTCACTGTTGTGCGCCACGACGGCGCTGATGATGCCTGCCATGGCGTTCGCGCAGTCGACCGGCTCCCAGGAAGTCGAAGAAACCGGGGAGGCGATTGTTGTCACCGGCACCCGCACCCCCGGTGTTGGCGGCGTCGTGGTTCCCGACGTTCCCAAGACCCGCTCCATCCTGACCCAGGAAATTATTGGCCGTCAGTCGGAGGGCCAGTCGATCCTGCAGACGATCAACCTCGTACCGGGCGTCAACTACACCAACAACGATCCTTACGGTTCTTCGGGCGGCAACCTGCGTATTCGCGGCTTCCCCGGCAACCGTATCGCCCTCCTCTGGGACGGCCTGCCGCTCAACGACACCGGCAACTATGCCATTTTCGGCAACCAGCAGATGGATGCTGAAACCATTGACCAGGTTTCGGTGAACCTCGGCACCACCGACGTCGACAGCCCGACCCCGTCGGCCGCCGGCGGCGTCGTTTCCTACCGTTCGGCCGTTCCAAAGGACGAGTTCGGCATGATCCTCAAGGGTTCGGTCGGCACCTTCAACTATTTCCGCGTGTTCGGCATGGTTGAAACCGGCGAATTCGGCCCGCTCGGCACCCGCGCCTGGGTTGCCGCGTCTGACCAGGAATATGAAAAGTATCGCGGCCCCGGCAAGCTCCACAAGACGCAGTTCAACGCCCGCATCTTTCAGGACATCGGCACCAACGGCGACTTCGTTTCGATCGCTGCGCACTTCAACCGCAACCGCAACAACAGCTACAACAGCGGCACCGCGGCTGACTATTTTGCCAACCGTGATTTCGACAACATCGCGACCTGCGTTCGCGATCTGCCGAACAAGGGCGTCGCCGACAATGACGGTTCGGGCAGCTCCACCAACAACAGCCAGCCGGCGAGCTGCACCAACTATTACAACCTGCGCATCAACCCGTCGGACACGGGCAACGTGCGCGGCTCCATGCGCTTCACGCTTACCGATAACCTGATCCTGACAATGGATCCGGGCTATCAGTACACGCTGGCCAATGGCGGCGGCACGAACACGTTCGCCGAAAACTCGACCCAGCTGCGCGGCAAGTCAGCGGTGGCCGGCGTCGACCTGAACGGCGACGGCGACTTCCTCGACACGGTTCGCCTCTACCAGCCGAGCAACACCCGCACGAACCGTTATACCTTCCTCAGCTCGCTGATCTGGGAAATGACGGAACAGCATCGCTTTCGTGTCGCTTACACGTTCGACCGGGGCCAGCATCGCCAGACCGGCGAATTCGGCAGGCTCGATGCGAACAGCGATCCGATCAGCGTGTTCGGCGGCAAGTATAACGAAGCGGCCCGCGTGATCACCGCCGACGGCACCATCTTGCAGAACCGCGATCGTTATTCGATCGCTCAGCTGCAGCAGCTGTCCGGCGAATATTTCGGCCGCTTCCTCGACAACCGCCTCACGGTCACCGTTGGCGTTCGCGCACCGTTCTTCCGCCGCGAGCTGAACCAATATTGCTTCACGGTGATTTCGACCGGCAACCCGCTCTGCACGTCCGAAACGATCGCTGCTTCGCGGATCATCGCGCCGGGAACGCCGCGCCCGCAGAATGGCTTTGCGACCAACGCGGTGTTCGCGCCGTTCGAGCGCACTGTGAAGTACAACCCGATCCTGCCATCGGCGGGCGTGTCGTTCGACCTCACGGATGAAGCCAGCGTCTACGTCAGCTACGGCAAGAACTTCTCGTCGCCGTCGACCGACAACCTCTACCGTTCGGTGGACATCGACGTGCTTCCGGAAAAGACGGACGCGTTCGAAGGCGGCGTGCGCTACCGTTCGCGGTTGATCCAGGCGCAGCTCGCGACCTATTGGGTCAACTACCAGAACCGCATCGTTTCGGCCCAGGACGTCGATCAGACCAGCCCGACGTTCAACCAGACGCTTGACCGCAACGTCGGCGATGCCCGCGCTTACGGCTTCGACGGCCAGGTTTCGTTCAAGCCAATCCCCGAAGTGACGCTTTACGCCTACGGCTCGTACATCAACTCCAAGCTCAAGGAGAATGTGATGGGCGTGGTGATCGCGCCGAACGCGGCTTGCCCGGCTGGTACTCCCGCCGGCACCGCCTGCCCGATCATCTCGGTTCCGACCGCAGGCGCCGAGTTCGTGGAAACGCCGAAGTTCAGCTTCGGCGGCCGTGCGCAGGCCAATCTCGGCCCGCTCACGCTCGGCGCGCAGTTCAAGTGGGTCGACAAGCGCTTCACCACGGATGACAACGGCCGTACCTATGCAGCCCGCGTGATCAGTCCGGCGAACACCGTGCCGATCCTCGACGAGCTGGGCCGCACGCCCTCCTACACCACCGTCGATCTGGACGCGACTTTCGACTTCGGGAAGATCGGCTTCGCACTCGATCGCACCCGTCTGAAGCTCAGCGTGATCAACCTGTTCGACGAGTTCTACTTCGGCAACATCTCGACGCAGACCACTGCGGTGAACAGCACCCGCTTCGGCGTCGGCGCGCCGCGCACCGTGCAGGCCACTCTGCAGATTGGTTTCTAAAAACTGACAGGGGAGGGGCGGCTCAGGGCGCCCCTTTTCCTGCCGAAACTCAAAAGGCCTCTCCGCTCTGCGGAGGGGCCTTTTGCTTTAGCGGCGCCGGACGCGTTTGGGCGGCTTGCCTTCGATGCGGGAGACGCTGTCGACAGGGCAGCGCTGCCCTTCCGCGATGATCGCGCTTTGCCGGTCGAGCTTGCCGCCAAAAGAGGGTTCGAAGCCGAGTGCCGTTCGCGCGCGCAGGCCGGGGCAGGGGCCGATCGTCCGAACCAGATACCAGCCGCCGGTCAGTGCCCGGGCGTAGATGCCGTCGTCACCGGCAAGCCGCCATTCGACGATGCCGTCGCGGCCTGCATATGGGATGTAGCTCTCGGGCCCTATTGCGGCGGGCGCGGGGTCGTCCACCGTGGCGCAGGCGCCGAGCAGGGCGAGGCTTGGAAGGAGAAGGGCGGCTGGGAGACGGACGCGCATCGAAACGGCCTTTCGGAAAGGGTGCTTGGTGGGTGCAACGCATGTAGGAAGCCGCTGATCCGCGGCAAAGCCGCGCGGCGCCGGGAGGCTCAGGCGCCAGGTTGCAGGCGGCGTCCGAAGCCCGACAGGAGAAGGGCGGCTTCGCTTTCCGCGCCTTCAGGGCGGCCGGCAGCAAGCCAGAGGGCAGCTAGTACCCCAAGGTAGACGGCGGCGCCGAGACACACGCTGGCGATCAAATCGGCAAGCGGCGCGCCTGTGTCGATCAGCCCCGGAAGCGAGATCACGGCGGCCATGGTCGCGGCGGCCACAACTGGCCGCAGCAGGTTGCCGCCAAGGCGCAGAAGCGGTGCGGCGGCATTGGCGGCAAGGAAGGTCAGGCCGATGCCTAGCATCGTTGAGTTCACGCCCAGCGCCGCGAAGGCAACTGCCTCCGGCGTCCGCCAGTAATAGCCTGCGCCCGCGACGCACAGTGCCGACAGGAAAGCGCCCGTCAGGTTCATCAACGCGGCGCGGCGGACGAAGCCGGAGGCCTGCAGAACCGACCCGGTCATCAGGTAAACCGCCTGGATGCCGGTGTAGATGGCGATGATCCGAAGCAGCGGCGCCGCGCCGATCCACTTCGCGCCAAGCAGCACTGCCACCGTGTCCGGGGCGGTCGCAACCAAGCCGGCGGCGAGCGGCGCGACGATGACCCCGTAACCGCCGATCACCCGCGCAATGTGCCGTCCTTCGGCCGCGCTCGCCTGGCCGCTTGCGACGGTGACGAAGGTGACGCGGTTCAATGCGGTGGTGATCTCCTGGGTGAAGATCGTCGAAAGGTCCTTGGAGACGGAGTAGAGGCCGACCGTGCCGGGCATCGCGATGCGGCCAAGCACCAGCCGCTCGATCTGCGTCTGGATCCATTCGGCAAGCGAGCTGACGAACATCCACAGCGACACGCCCAGGATTTCACGCCGCCGGCTGAGGTCGAGCCGCGGCCGGTACGGATGGGCGATGTAGGAGGCGACCGTGTAGAAGCCGGTATAGGAGACCAGCCCGATCACCAGAGCCCAGTAGTTGCGCAGCCACAAGGCGGCGGCGATCGTGACGACAAGCGAGAGGAGGCGCACGGAGAGGCGCATCTTCATATCGCGGCCGAACTGCATCTCCCGCTCGAAATCCACCACGCCGATGTTCACCACGGCGAGGAAAACGAGCCTGGAAGAGAGCACCCACAGGATTGGCGCCACTTCCGGCACGCCGTAGAAGCGCGCTGCCAGCGGCGCGCCTGCGGCAAGCAGCA
>DASVUO010000304.1:0-13648 GCA_036386995.1 Allosphingosinicella sp.
TAATTTCGAGAAGTTCACCGCCGCAATTTTAGCGCTCAGCAACTCCAAGGTTTGGCTTGAGGCGAAGCCCGAGTGGGAGCTCCACTCCGTGTACTATGACGGCTCACGGCGCGCGTGCGAATGCGGCCACCAGCCCATCCACCAGATTTGCGTAATTAAGAACAAAGAGAACGCTAACGAGGCCGAGGTCGGCAATGTCTGCGTCCACAACTTCATGCAACTAGCTTCTCGGCGGATTTTCTCAGTTCTCAAGCGCGTGGGTGCCGAGATCACGAAGTCGCTTAATCCCGCAGCATTAGACTTGTTTTGGCGCCGAGGCGTCATCACCCAAGGCGAGATGGATGACTATCTGGAGTATTGGCGTAAGCGCAAATATATGACGCAGGCACAGCGGCAACAGAAGATTGCGATTAATCAAAAGATTCTCGCATTCGCTGAAAGCGAGACGCGGAGACTTATCGAAAACTTCGTCAGGAACGGCCTTAAGCCGCGTGGAACCTAAAGCTGCTCAAACAGCCGGCAGTGGTTGAGTCTGGCGCCTCGGCCGGTACAGGAGCGACGACCGGGGGAACCGACCATCGATTTGCGCCATGTGCTTTGCGCATTCGGGAAGGGATCAGGCGGAAATCGAGAGCACGGTGTTTCGCCTGGCCACCCGATGCTTGGGCTCCCTGTCATTCCACCGCCGGCAGGTAGATTTCGCCGCCTTTTTCCCTGAACTTCTCGCTCATCTCGGCCATACCGGCTTCGGCGTCCGCTTGCGCATTTTCCGGGGGGCCCCCTGCACCAGCCTGCGGCTGGTCCCCCTCCCCGTACCGGGGAGGATTTGCGGCGAGGAAGGTGTCGGCGCTCGCATTCTGTTTGGCGGCGAATTCTCGGACTTCGGCGGTGATTTTCATCGAGCAGAATTTCGGGCCGCACATGGAGCAGAAGTGGGCGGTTTTCGCCCCCTCGGCCGGAAGCGTCTGGTCGTGGTACTGCTCGGCCGTGTCGGGATCCAAGCTGAGGTTGAACTGGTCGCGCCAGCGGAATTCGTAGCGGGCGCGGCTTACCGCGTCGTCGCGCATTTTGGCGGCGGGGTGGCCCTTGGCGAGGTCGGCGGCGTGGGCGGCGAGCTTGTAGGTGACGACGCCGACTTTCACGTCGTCGCGGTCGGGGAGGCCGAGATGCTCCTTGGGGGTGACGTAGCAAAGCATCGCGGTGCCGAACCAGCCGATCATCGCGGCGCCGATCGCGCTGGTGATGTGGTCGTAGCCGGGCGCGATGTCGGTGGTTAGCGGCCCGAGGGTGTAGAAGGGCGCTTCCTCGCACGCTTCCAATTGCTTGGTCATGTTCTCCTTGATCTTGTGCATCGGCACGTGGCCGGGGCCTTCGATCATCACCTGGACGTCGTGGCGCCAGGCAATCTTGGTGAGCTCGCCCAGGGTGTGGAGCTCGGCGAACTGGGCTTCGTCGTTGGCGTCGGCGATGGAGCCGGGTCGGAGGCCGTCACCGAGGGAGAAGGCGATGTCGTAGGCCTTCATGATCTCGCAGATCTCGTCGAAGCGGGTGTAGAGGAAGCTCTCCTTGTGGTGGCTGAGGCACCATTTGGCCATGATCGAGCCGCCGCGGCTGACGATGCCCGTCACCCTTTTCGCCGTCATCGGGATGTAGGGAAGGCGCACGCCGGCGTGGATGGTGAAATAGTCGACGCCCTGCTCGGCCTGTTCGATCAGGGTGTCGCGATAGACTTCCCAGGTGAGGTCCTCGGCGATGCCGCCGACTTTCTCCAGCGCCTGGTAGATGGGGACGGTGCCGATGGGCACGGGGCTGTTGCGGATGATCCATTCGCGGGTGTCGTGGATGTTGCGGCCGGTGGAGAGGTCCATGACGGTGTCGGCGCCCCAGCGGATCGACCAGACCATCTTGTCGACCTCGGCGGCGACGTCGGAGGCGACGGCCGAGTTGCCGATATTGGCGTTGATCTTGACGAGGAAGTTGCGGCCGATTGCCATCGGCTCGGACTCGGGGTGGTTGATGTTGTTGGGGATGATGGCGCGGCCGCGGGCGATTTCGGAGCGGACGAATTCGGGGGTGACGTAGTCAGGAATCGCGGCGCCGAAGTCTTGGCCGTCGCGGACCATGGCTTGGGCGAGCTGCTCCCGGCCGAGATTTTCGCGCACCGCCACGTACTCCATTTCGGGCGTGATGATGCCTTTGCGGGCATAGTGCATTTGCGACACGTTGGCGCCCGCCTTGGCGCGAAGCACCGTCTTGCGGACGTTGGGGAAGGGCTGGACTCCGCCGGAGCGGTCGGGTCCGAGCTGGCCATTGTCTTCGGGCTTCACTTCGCGCTGGGGGACCTCCTCGACATCGCCCCGGGCGTGAATCCAGTCGCGGCGAAGCTCGGGAAGGCCGGCCATGATGTCGATGCGGGCATTGGCGTCGGTGTAGGGGCCGGACGGGTCGTAGACGCGCAGCGGCGGCTCGCCGCAGCTGGGCTCAAGCATGATCTCGCGCATCGCGACGCCGAGCGGGCCGACATGCACCTTGCGGCTGCCGCGGATCGGGCCGGTGGTGACTTTGAGTTCGGTGCGCGCGTTCCCTTCGACTTCGCTCAGGGCAGGGATGTCGGCCATTCGTGTCTCTCCTCAGGCGGAGGGAGTACGGATGAAGCCGCCTCTCCCTCCCTACGCCGGTGTCAGCCGGATCAGGTTCGACGGGTCGGAGGCTGCTGCCTCCCTCTCAACCGCAGCAGGGTTCCCATCAAAGTACTACTTTGATGGGAACCCGGTTAGCGGTCCCCCGGGGAAGGCGACTGTGTAGGGCAAAGCGGAGCCATGCGGAAGCGCCCGCGTTGTTTCCTTCATGCACCTCATCGAAATCCTGCTTCCGGTCTACGACAATCAGGGCCAGCCCTACGGCCACGGCGTCTTCGCCAAGCTGCGGGAGGAGCTGGTCGCGCAATATGGCGGGCTGACCGCCTTCACCCGAAGCCCGGCGGAAGGCATTTGGGAAGAAGGCGGCGCGCGCAGCCATGACGAGATCGTGATCTTCGAAGTGATGAGCAATTACCTCGACCGCGCCTGGTGGCGGCGCTTTCGCGAGCGGCTGGAAGAAGAGCTCGGCCAGGAGGAGATCTTCGTCCGCGCCCGGGAAGTGGAAAAGCTCTAGACGGCGAGCGGAAGCTCGAGCGGGCGCGGCGGCGGGGCGGTGCCTTCGCTCAAGGAGGAGAGGCCGAGGCCAAGCAGGCGGATCGGACGCACCGGGGGGAGAACGGCACGAAGCAGCGCGCGACCGACCGAGACGAACTCCTCCACGTCGGCGACGGGCCGGTCGAGGCTGCGGGCGCGGGTGATGATCTGGAAATCGCTGTACTTCACTTTCAGGTTCACCGTGCGGCCGGCGAGGCGCTTGGGCTCCACGCGCTTGTCCCAGACGTGGCGGCCGATTCGGTCGAGCTCGGCGAGCAGCGCTTCCGGATCGGCAAGGTCGGTGTTGAACGTGTCTTCGGCGCTGACCGATTTGCACGAGCGGTCGGCCTTTACCTGGCGGTGGCAGATGCCGCGCGCGAGGTTGTGGTAGTAGAGCGCCGAGCTTCCGAAATGGACGGCGAGCCAGTCGAGGCTCCGCGCCTTCAGGTCCGCGCCGGTTTCGATGCCGAGGCGCGCCATCTTCTCCGCCGTCTTCGGGCCGACGCCGTGGAAGCGCTTGACGGGCAAGCTCTCAACGAAGGCGGGCCCACGCGCCGGGGTGACGACGCAGAGGCCGTCCGGCTTGTTCTGGTCGGAGGCGAGTTTGGCGAGGAACTTGTTGTAGGAGACGCCGGCGGACGCTGTGAGGCCGGTTTCCGCCTTGATCCGGGCGCGGATCTCCTCGGCGATGCGGGTGGCGATGCCGATGCCCTTCAGATCCTCGGTGACGTCGAGATAGGCTTCGTCGAGGCTCAAGGGCTCGACGTGGGGCGTGTAGTCCAGGAAGATGGCGCGGATCTGGTTGGAAACGGCTCGGTAAGCGTCGAAGCGCGGTTTCACGAAAATGAGCTGTGGGCAGCGGCGCTGGGCGGTGACGGCGGGCATTGCCGAGCGGACGCCGAACACGCGCGCTTCGTAGCTTGCCGCCGCGACCACGCCGCGCACTCCGCCGCCGACGGCCAGCGGACGCCCACGCAGCTCCGGATTATCGCGCTGCTCCACCGACGCGTAAAAGGCATCCATGTCGATATGGATGATCTTGCGTAAGGGCGGCGCCGCGTCGTTCACTCTTTGATCCTAACGTCGGCGGAGTGCGTGGGCCAGTTCGGAAGACATTCGGTCACCGCTTTTCGTGCGCAATGTGTCTGCGCAGAAACACAAATCAGTGATTTCCGTCTTGATACCGTCACATTCTCCCGCCATTCCGGACGGGTATTCCAGGGAGACGTCACGTGAAGAAGTTGATTGCAGCGGCGGCAGCCGCCGCGCTGGTTGTAAGCCCCACCGTTGCGGCGGCGCAGAGCGCCCCGGTTGAAGTCGCCCCCGCAGCCGAGCAGGCCGAAGGCGACCAGATCCGCGGCGGGTTCATTCTGCCGTTGCTGGTGATCGTTGCCGCGGTGATCGCGGTGTACCTGCTGACCAAGGACGGTGACGACGACGTTCAGATCAGCCCGTAAGACTGAATACGCTTCTCGATCTTTGAAAGCCGCCGGTGGTCAGCCCCCGGCGGCTTTTTCTTTGCCCGCTGTCAGAAGCGCATGCGCAGGCCGACGGCGGCCACCTTGCTTCGGCGCGGCTGGACGTCGGCGACCGGATCGGCCTCGCTTAACTGCCGTTCCTTCATCTTGGCACCGGTGACGGAGAAGAGGCCGAGCTCGGCCTCAACCGATCCGACAACCGGCATGCTGCCGACAATCGCCCGGCGCTCCGCGAGGGTGCCGTCCTCGCGGATGATCGTGTCGTTGTAGACGCGCAGCGGCAGGCGCGACGAGGCCATCGGCGGGACGGGCTGGGCACGGAAGCGGCCGATGCCGCTCAGCGCCGGATTATGCCCGGCGGCGGTCGGGGCATGGGCGGCGGAGGCCTTGGAGCGGGATTTTGCGTGCAGGGGTGAGGAGGCAAGACAGAGGCCAAGGGCGAAGACAACGAGCGCAGTTCCTCTCATCCGGCACGCACTCCCCTGTTCGATGTTTCGCCGCCGTTTCTACGCGCGCAGCCGCCCTTCTGTTCCGCCCGGCGCGCTGGCCTCAGAATGTGTAGCTGAGGCCGAGCAGACCGAAGAACTGGTCCTTGTCGCCGGCCACCGAGACGATCGGGCTGCGCTTGAAATCGCCAAGCAGGCGCGAATAAGCGAGGCCGCCGAACAGCGACAGCTTGGGCTTGCGAAGCTCGCCGGTAAGGGAGTGGGCGACGAACAGGCTGGTGCGCCAGTTCTTCCAGCCGCCGTCGGCGGTGTAGACCGGAAGGCCGCTCGCCAGCTTGCCGGCCGGGCCGATGCTGAAATAGGTCTGGGCGTAGCCGTCGCCGACCCGCTCCGCCTGAGCGCCGACCTGGACGTAGGTGCGGGTGCTCAAGGGTGTGCCGTATTCGATGGCCGGGGTGAGGACGGAGCTGCCGTGGGTGTCGCTGACATCCTTTTGCCAGGTGAGGCGGACGCCCAGCGTGTCATATTTGTGGAGAACGCCGTTTTTGGCAATCCCGGCCTGGACGCCGAGTTCGATCGCCGGATCGAACTCGCCAAGCGCGCGAACCTGCGGGTCCTTGATGCGGTTGACGCGATCCAGCCGCAGGTTGACCACCGGGCCGAGGGTGAAGGCGAGCGGCGCGTCGCTTGCTTCGGGGATGACGTCAAAGGCGAGCGAGGTGCCGCGGGTGACGAACGACACCGGCCCGACGCGGCCGAACAGCGCGCCGATCGGCGTCAGGATGTAATCGTCGGAGCCTTCGTAGGAGGGGACATAGCCCGCGCCGATCCCGACGGAGAGGCTGTAGCGGTCCTCCGGCCATTCGGTGTCGGCGCCACCGTCCTGCGCGAAAGCAGGCGCGGCGGCCGAAGCGGCCAGGGAAAAGGCGGCAAGCGCCCGAACGGTGAATCGGATGGTCACGTAAGTTCTCCCTGTTGGCGACATGAATGTTGCGCCGCCGTCATTAGATACTCTGCTGCCCGAGAGCGGCCTTGTCCGCAATCCTGTTCAGCGCCCGTACGCCGCGCCAGAGCAGAATAAGCAGAAGCGCGAGCAGACCCGCAATGGCGAGCAGTGCGTAGGCGATTGCTTCGAGCCAGCGCTCGGGCCGCGGAGGCTCTGGCGGGGCGGGAGCGGTGACGAGCTCCCCCCCGACCGGCGCTGTGGACGCGGGGGTGGGCTGCTCCCGAGGTGGCGAGGCGGATTGTTCCGGCTGTTCGGCGGCGGGCGCTTCCGGCACAGGCGCCATGGCGGGTCGCTCGCGAAGATCGCCAGGCCTGATTTCGCCCGCCTGGTTCGACATGGCGGCAATCGAGCCGATGATCGACAGGGTGACGAGCCCGGCAAGCGTCAGCATGACTGTGCGGACGACCCATTCGAGAAGCTTCGATCCCATGCCGGCAGAACCGGTAGAGGCGGGCGCAGGTTGCACGGCGGGCTAGGCGGCGAACTCCTGCACCACTTCCACGAATGCCCCGCCCCATTTCTCGAGCTTGGCGGTGCCGACGCCGGTGACGCGCGACAGAGCATGGAGGCTGGTCGGCTTGAGTTCCGCCATCTCGCGCAGGGTCGAATCGTGGAAGATGACGTAGGGCGGAACGCCCGCTTCCCGGGCCAGGTCGCGGCGGCGGGCGCGCAGGGCTTCGAACAAGGGATCGTGCGGGTGGTCGACGCCGTCCGAACCGCGCCGGGCGCGGCGCGCGCGCTTGGGCGGGAGAACGAGGTCGAGCCGCTCCTCGCCCTTCAAGAGCGGCTTGGCGGCGGGGCCGAAGGAGAGGCCGCCATATTCGTCGGCGCGAAGCGCGTCGCGGGCGAGGAGGGCGCGGGCGACCGGCTTGATCAGCGCCTGTTCCTGTTCATTGGCGATGCCGAAGACGGAGAGGCGGTGGTGGCCGCTTGCGAGGATCTTGTCGCTTTCCTTGCCGGCAAGGACGTCGGCGAGGTGGGTGATGCCCCAGCGCATTTCGGTGCGGAAGGCGGCGGAGAGGAGCTTGCGCGCGACTTCGGTGGCGTCGACGGTGGACGGCGGGGCGAGGCAATTGTCGCAATTGCCGCAGGCTTCGGGCGGGGTTTCGCCGAAATGCTTGAGGAGCAAAGCGCGGCGGCAGGCGCCGGTTTCGATCATTGCGGCGAGGGCGTTCAAGCGCGTACGTTCGCCGCCGCGGCGGTCTTCGGGGGTTTCGGTTTCGATGCGGCGGCGGGCGCGGGAGAAATCCTCGGCGCCCCAGAAGAGATGCGCTTCGGCCGGTTCGCCGTCGCGGCCGGCGCGGCCGGTTTCCTGGTAATAAGCTTCGATCGATTTTGGCAGGCCGGCATGGGCGACGAAGCGGACGTCCGGCTTGTCGATGCCCATTCCGAAGGCGATGGTGGCGACCATCACCATGTCTTCGCTGTCCACGAAGACGCGCTGGTTGCGAGCCCGGACTTGGGGGTCGAGGCCGGCATGGTAGGGGAGGACCTTGCGGCCGGCGCCGCCCAATTGTTCGGCGAGCCGCTCTGCCTTGTCGCGGCTTGGCACGTAGACGATGCCGGCGCCGGGCTGCTCGGCGAGCAGGGTCTTCAATTGCGCGCCGACGCCGTCGCGGGGGCGGACGTGGTAGCGGATGTTGGGCCGGTCGAACCCGGCGACGATGAGGCCGTCTTCGGCGATGCCGAGCTGGCGCAGGATGTCGGCGCGGGTGACGCGGTCGGCGGTGGCGGTGAGCGCCAGGCGTGGGACGTACGGAAAGGCGTCGAGCAGCGGTCTCAGGAGCCGGTAATCAGGGCGGAAATCATGGCCCCATTCGCTGACGCAATGCGCTTCATCGACCGCGATCAGCGACAAGGGGGTGCGTGACGCCAGTTCGCGAAAGGCGTTGCCGCTGGCGCGCTCGGGAGCGACGTAGAGGAGGTCGAGCTCGCCGGCCTTGAAGCGGGCGAGGGTCTGCTGGCGGGAGTCTTCCCCGTCCGCCGAGGTGAGCGACGCCGCGCGGATGCCGAAGCCGTCGGCCGAACGGATCTGATCGTGCATCAGCGCAATCAGCGGCGAGACGACAAGCGCGGTACCGGGACGGGCAAGGGCCGGGACCTGGTAGCAAAGCGACTTGCCGGCGCCGGTCGGCATCACGGCAAGCGTATGCCGCCCGGCCATGACTCGGTCGATCACCTGTTCCTGGACGCCGCGGAAGGCGGAGAAGCCGAAGGTGCGGTGGAGGATTTCTTGGGGGGAAGCCACGATCCGCCTGCCCTAGCGGAGGGCCGGCCGCCGCGTCGAGGGGTCAGCGCCGCGCGGGGTGTTCTGCCTGCGCGCGGGCGGTGCTTCCGCCGCTTTGGCCAAGCAGCGCAAGCGCGGCCACCAAAGCCGCTGCGCCAAGCATGATTCTGATCCCCGACACCGGCATTCTCCCCGAAAGAACCGGCCGTAGCAGAAAAAACGCCGCTATTCAGCAGCTTCCGCTTCTTTTTCTGCTTCGCTCTGCTGGCGGGCCCACATGTCGGCGTAAAGTCCGTCGGCGCGGAGGAGTTGGGCGTGGGTGCCGCGCTCGGCGACGCGGCCTTCGTTCAGCACCACGATCTGTTCGGCATCGACGATGGTGGAGAGCCGGTGGGCGATGACGATGCTTGTGCGCTTTGCGGCCACGGAGCGCATCGTTTCCTGGATCGCGGCCTCGGTGCGGCTGTCGAGGGCGCTGGTGGCTTCGTCGAAAATCAGGATCGGCGGGTTCTTCAAGAGGGTGCGGGCGATGGCGACGCGCTGCTTCTCGCCGCCGGAGAGCTTAAGGCCCCGTTCGCCGACTTGCGCTTGGTAGCCGTCCGGGAGGGACGCGATGAAATCGTGGATCGCCGCGCCGCGCGCCGCGTCTTCAATTTCGGCCTGACTGGAGCCGTCGCGGCCGTAGCCGATATTGTAGCCGACGCTGTCGTTGAACAGCACGCTGTCCTGCGGGACGATCCCCAAAGCCGCGCGTAGGCTCGCCTGGCTGACGTCGGTAATGTCCTGGTCGTCGATCAGGATGCGGCCGCCGGTCGGTTCGTAGAAGCGGAACAGGAGGCGCGACAACGTCGACTTGCCGGCGCCCGAGGGCCCGACCACGGCGAGCATGGTGCCGGGGCGGACGTCGATGTCGATGCCCTTCAATATCTCGCGCTCGGGATCGTAGCCGAAGCGGACGTTCTCGAGCCGCACCGCGCCGGCGCTGACCTGCAAGGCGGGAGCGCCGGGCTTGTCCTTCACTTCCTCCGGCGTGTCGACGATCGCGAACATCGCCTCCATGTCGATCAGGCCTTGGCGGATCGTGCGGTAGACCCAGCCGAGCATGTCGAGCGGGCGGAAGAGCTGGGCGAGAAGCGTGTTGACCAGCACCACGTCGCCGGTGGTGAAAAGCCCTCGACTCCAGCCCCAGACGGTGTAGGCCATTGCGCCGGCCATCATCAGGTTGGTGATCGCCGACTGGCCGACGTTGAGCAAGGCGAGCGAGGTTTCGTTCTTCACCGACGCATCGGCGAAGGAGCGCATCGCCTCGCCGTAGCGCCGCGCCTCACGGTCCTCGGCGGTGAAATATTTCACCGTTTCGTAGTTGAGGAGCGAGTCGACGGCGCGGCCGATCGCCTGGTTGTCGACCTCGTTCATTTCGCGCTGCAGCTTGGCGCGCCATTCGGTGACGAAGCGGGTGAAGGCGATGTAGCTTACCACCATCACCACGGTCGCGACCACAAGACCGGGGCCGAACTTCACCCCGAAGATGATGCAGATCGCAACTAGCTCGACGAGGGTCGGGGCGATGTTGAAGAGGAGGAAATAGAGCATCATGTCGATGCTCTTCGTCCCGCGCTCCACGATCTTGGTAAGCGCGCCGGTGCGGCGGGCGAGGTGGAAGCGCAAGGACAAGCGGTGGACGTGGCGGAAGACGTTCTCCGCCAGGCGCCGCGCCGCATCCTGGCCGACCCGTTCGAAGATCGCGTTGCGGAGGTTGTCGAACAGGACGCCGGCGAAGCGGGCGCCGGCGTAGGCGACCACCAGAGCCATTGCGAGGCCGGCCGCTTCGGCCGCGGCTTCGCCCGACATGCGGTCGATCGCCGCCTTGTAGGCGAAGGGCATCAGCAGGGTCGCGCCCTTTGCGATGAAGACCAGGATGACGGCCACGATCACGCGCGCGCGAAGTGCGGGCGCGTCGGCGGGCCAAAGGTAGGGCAGGAAGCGGCGAAGCGCGCCCCAGCCGGGCTTGGCATTGGTGTCGGGGGATTCAAGCGGACGCATGGGGCGCTTTAGGTAGGGAGGCGCGGCGCAAACCCCAAGCGGCGGCGGTGCCGGGGGTGTTGGCCGAACGTGGCGCTGTCACAATTGAAACGAAGATCGCCTCTGCGCGGCATCGCTTAGCCACGCTCCGGACCTAGACCCAGCGTCACGGCAAGTCCGCAAAAACAAATCCGAGCCGCCCGCGTAACGATTGGAACGGCAAGGAATCGCATGGGTTTAGCAAGCATCATGGGACCAGCCACTTTCCTTATCGCGATCCTCGGCTGCGGCGAAGCCGACGCGCCGTGCCAGCAGGTTCGGATGCTCGCCACGCCCTACCGCAGCGAAGCCGCCTGCAGCGCGGCGACTGACAAGGCGATCATGTCGAACAGCGATCTCGACTTTCCCGTGGTCGTCGCCCGCTGTGTCGCGGCCGCTTCGGCCGCGCGGGTTGAGGTTCTAAAGGCAAGCGACGTCCAGCTTCCCGCCGGCGGCGAAGCGCAGGTCAAGGTCAGCCCCCTGACCCGCTGATACTTGGGCGACAAGCTAAGTCCCTCTCAGTCCATAGAACATTGTAGCAAACCGCTTCGGTGTGTGTATTCTCCCCGGCGAGCCGTTCGCGACTCGAATTTCTAGGGGGAATTACAATGAATACGTCCATTATGGGCAGCGCTTCCGCTGCCTGCCTGCTGCTGCTCGCTTCTACCACGGCCGTTGCACAAACCGCGCCTGCACAAACCGAACCGATGATGGTTGCCAAGATCGAAGCCGCCACCGGCTCGACCCTGAAGCAGGGTACCGAGATCCGGCTGGAGACGGTTACCGAGCTGAGCTCCAACCGCAGCCGCGTCGGCGACCGCATCGATCTGGAAGTGAAAGACGCCGTGCGCCTAGGCGGCCAGACGGTGATCCCGGCCGGCACCCGCGCCGTTGGTGAAATCACCCGCCGCAAGGACAACGGCATGTGGGGCAAGGCCGGCAAGCTGGAATTCAAGCCGCTCTACATCAAGATGGGCGACCGCCAGATCGGCCTGTCCGCAACCAACTCCACCGCCGACAAGGGCAAGGCCGGCACCGCCGGCGTCGTCGCCGCGGTGGTGTTCCTTCCCGTCGCCGGCTTCTTCGTAAAGGGCACTTCGGCGAAGATCCCGGCGCGCACGGCGGTCACCGCCTATGTCGACGAAGACGTGCCGGTGGCGTTCGCCCCGGCAGCCGCGGCGGCGCCTGCGCCGATCGTGGTTCCGGCGACTCCAAACCAGTAAATTTGAGGGGTGCCTCGCCCGGGTGGCGGGGCACCCCCTCGATCCTGCGCCGTTTCAGGCGTAGCTCACCACTTCGAACTCGATTCCGTCGTTATCGAAGAAATAGAAGCGGCGGCCGGGTTCGTAGTCGCCGTGCGAGAAGGGCGTCAGGCCCGCCTCGATCACCCGCGCTTCCACCGCGTCGAGATCGTCCACCACCACACCGACATGGTTGAGCGGGCGGCCTTTTCTGAACTGGTCGTCCGAATAAGCCGCACCGTTCGCCGTGTAGAAGGCAAGGTAATGCGCGTCCGTTCCGACATGGACGGTGCGGCCCTTGCCCAGGGACGGCCCCTGCCAGCGGACGCTCCAGCCGAAGAGCTTTTCCATCAGCGCCGCCGACGCTTCCGGGTCTCGGACGGTGAGGTTTACGTGTTCGATCCTGGGTTCGGCCATCGATTTGCTCCTTCTTTCTTGCCCCTATGGCCGATTCGTACGATCTCAAGCTAAGTTGAGGTCAAGCATTGATTTGGGGGGCGAAAATGGCGCTGCTTACGATCGGGGAATTGGCGCGGCGGACGGGGCTGAGCGTATCGGCGATCCGCTTTTACGAAAGCCGCGGGCTGGTCAGCGCGATCCGCAGCGGCGGCAACCAGAGGCGCTTTCTGCGCTCGGACATCCGGCGCCTGTCGTTCGCACTGATCGCGCAGCGGGTCGGGCTGACGCTTGGGGAGATAGAAAAGGAGCTCGCCACGCTGCCGCAGGGGCGGGCGCCGACCAAGAGCGACTGGGAGGCGATCAGCCGCCGAATCCGCGGCGCCCTCGACGAACGCATCGCGATGCTGGAGCAGACGCGCGACCGGCTGGACGGCTGCATCGGCTGCGGCTGCCTGTCGCTGGAAGCCTGCGCGCTCTACAACCCGGCCGACCGCGCGGCGCGGGCTGGAGCAGGGCCGCGCTTCCTGCTCGGCAACCGGCCGGCCGAGTTTGCGGAACCGGGCGGCGCGGGCGGCGGTTAACCCTTTCGAACCCTTAGAAAGGACCAGCCATGAGCAAGAACCAGCACAATACCAGCAGCATGGATAAGACCATGAACCAGAACAACCAGATGTCGGACGATCCCGGCGACGGCAGCCGCAAGAGCTTCACGCTCGGCAAGGACGGCGAAACGCCCGTCGAGAAGGCGCCGGAAGGCGACAGCCAGGATCAGTCCACGATCGAGGCGTTCGGGGAAGAAGGCGCCGGGGTGGCCGCAAAGGAGTAAGCGGCATGGGCGACACCGAAACCGTCGGCATGATCCACGAGGACGGCCTTCCCGGCCACGAAAGCCGGATGAAGGACAAGCCCGAGTGGGAGCCGTTCTACCCGGGCTCCGGGCGGCTGAAAGGCAAGGTGGCGCTGATCACCGGCGCCGACAGCGGCATCGGGCGTGCAGTGGCGGCGCTCTTCGCCCGCGAAGGCGCGGATATCGGCATTCTCTACCTTTGTGAGCATGACGATGCGGCGATGACCAAGCGCATCGTCGAGGCGGAAGGCCGCCGCGCAGTCGCGATCCCCGGCGACGTCGGCGACAAGGCGTTCTGCGAGCGGGCGGTGGCGCAGGTCGTGGAGGAGCTCGGCGGCCTCGACATCCTCGTCAACAATGCCGCCGAGCAGCATCCCGACACCGACATCCGCGACATCACCGAGGAGCAGCTGAAGCGGACGTTTCAGACCAACATCTTCGGCTATTTCTTCATGGTGCAGGCGGCGCGCGACCACCTGAAGAAAGGCTCGGCGATCGTCAACTGCACGTCGGTGACGATGTACCAGGGCTCAAGCGAGCTGCTCGATTATTCGGCAACCAAGGGTGCGATCACCGCCTTCACCCGCTCGCTGTCCGAGAATCTCATCGAGGACGGCATCCGAGTCAACGCGGTTGCGCCGGGGCCGATCTGGACTCCGCTCAACCCGAGCGGTGGATCGACGCCCGAGAAGATGAAGGATTTCGGCGAGGACACGCCGATGGGGCGGCCCGGCCAGCCCAACGAAGTCGCGCCGAGCTTCCTGTTCCTC
>DASVUO010000305.1:0-7222 GCA_036386995.1 Allosphingosinicella sp.
GGCAACCGTTTCCAGCACAATCGCGCGGTGGCCGTAGCGCTCGGCGAAAAAGGTGTCTGCGCAGAAGCGGAGCGTCTTGGTGAAGCCAAAAGCGATCCGGTCGGAGACACCCTTCGGCTGATGGTGGACGGAAAGGTCGACGAGGGGCGCGGTCATGGCGATCTCCAGCGGTGTTCGGTTGCGATGAGCGGCTTATGCGCCGCGCCTTTCGAGCCGCCCATTCGGGAATAGACCCTAGGGGAAATCCCTTAGGTCGATCAGCGACGTACTCGCGGCTATGAGGCAGGGATGGATTTGCCCGCAGCCTTCGCCCACGCGCGCCGCCGCAATGCTCTGGCGTGCGCCTTTGCCGTTGCGGCGACCGGGGGCGGTGCCGCGCTACACAAAGTTCTGGGGCCGTCCTTGGCCGGGGAAGCAGGCTTCCTGCTCTTCGTTCCCGCAGTCGTCGGCGCGGCGGCGCTCGGCGGACTGTGGCCGGGTCTTTTCGCCACGCTGATCGGCTCGGCGGCGGGCCTGTGGATGCTCGGCGATCCTTTCGCCGCGGCCTTGTTCCTGGCGGTCGGAGCCGCGCTGGCGATCGGCGGCGAATGGTTTCAGCGCTCGGGCGAACGCGCCGGCGCTGCGCTGAGCGATCTAAGTGAACGCGAGGCCCACCTGCGCTCGATCCTCGACACGATTCCCGATGCAATGATCGTGATCGACGAAGCCGGCTTGATCCGAAGCTTCAGCCCAGCCGCGGAACGCCTGTTCGGCTGGAGCGCGGCCGAAGCGACCGGGAAGAACGTCAGCATGTTGATGCCCGCGCCGCACCGGGAGGCGCATGACGGCTACCTCCAGCGTTACTACAGCACCGGCGAACGGCGGATCATCGGCATCGGCCGGGTGGTGGTCGGCGCGCGCAAGGACGGCTCGACCTTTCCGATGGAACTGGCGGTCGGCGAAATGCGCGGCAAGGACGGGCGCTATTTCACCGGCTTCATCCGCGACTTGAGCGAGCGGCAGGAGGCGGAGCGGCGGTTGCAGGAGATGCAGTCGGAGCTGGTTCACGTTTCCCGCCTCACCGCGCTCGGCGAGATGGCCTCGGCGCTTGCCCACGAGCTCAACCAGCCGCTGTCGGCAATTTCCAATTACGTCACGGGCAGCCGTCAACTCCTTGCCCGGCCGGGCAGCGATCCTGAGAAGATCCGCGATGCGCTCGAGCGGGCGTCGGACCAGGCGCTTCGCGCCGGGCAGATCATCCGCCGCCTGCGCGAGTTCGTCGCGCGCGGGGAAACCGACCGGCAGCCGGAGCGCCTGTCGAAGCTGCTGGAGGAGGCAAGCGCGCTTGCGCTGGTCGGCGCGCGCGAGCATGGGGTGCTCGTGCGCTTCGATCTCGATCCGGCGGCCGCGTTCGTTGTCGCCGACAAGGTGCAGGTGCAGCAGGTGGTGCTGAACCTGATCCGCAACGCCGTCGACGCCATGGAAGCGTCGTCGCGCCGCGAATTGCTGATCGCGACGGAGGCGCAGGGGGAGCTGGTGCAGGTTCGGGTATCCGATACCGGGCCGGGGATTTCGGACGACGTGGCGCAGCGGCTGTTCCACCCCTTCGTCACCACCAAGGAGACGGGAATGGGCATCGGCCTCTCCATCTCCAGAACAATCATCGAGGCGCATGGCGGCCGCATCTGGGCCGAGCGGAACGCCGAAGGCGGCGCGACATTCCACTTCACGCTGCGCGCGGCACAGGAAGGAGGAGAAGATGGCAAGTGAAGGAATCGTCCATGTCGTCGACGACGACGATGCGATGCGCCATTCGCTGCTGTTCCTGCTCGAATGCGACGGCATTGAAGCGCGCGCCTACGAATCGGCATTGGCGTTCCTGGAGCGGCTGCCAACGATGGAGCGCGGCTGCATCGTCACCGACATCCGCATGCCGGGTATGAGCGGGCTGGAACTGGTCGAACGGCTCAAGGCAGAGGGAATCAGCGATCCCGTAATCGTCATCACCGGCCATGGCGACGTGCCGATGGCGGTGGAGGCGATGAAAGCCGGGGTGACCGACTTTCTCGAGAAGCCGTTCGACGACCAGCAGCTCCTTTCCGCCGTTCGGCGCGCGCTCGACAGGAGCCGGGACATTGCGAGCCAGGAAGCGGAGCGGCAGGAGATCGCCGCGCGCATCGGCGAGCTTTCCGGGCGCGAGCGCGAGGTGCTGGACGGGCTGGTCGACGGCAAGCCGAACAAGATCATCGCGTTCGATCTCGGCATCAGCGCCCGCACGGTGGAAATCTACCGCGCCAACGTGATGACCAAGATGAAGGCCAAGAGCCTGTCGGAGCTGGTGCGCATGACGCTGGCGGTTCGGGCTTAAGGAAAAGCCCTTAGGGACGTTTCCCGAATGTCGAGCGGGCGCGGCGGCGCGTAGAAATCTCCCAACACTTCAAGCGGGAGAAAGATCATGGAATATCGCAGCCTTGCCACCATCCGACCCGACAGCAAGGGCGCCGTCGCCGCCGTCTGGCCGACCGCAGCGGTTGAAGAGAAAACCGCGCCTGCTCCCGCCGCCTTAGCGGAAAGCACGCCTTTCGTCTCCACACCGGCGATGGCCGATGTCGCCACGGGCGTGGGTCGCCTCGTCGCCGGCTCCTATGGCGCCCTTATTCTGGTGTTCTTCGCGCTGTTCGCCAGGTCGCCGCTTGCCGCTTTCTCCATCACGATCTGCGGCTTCTTTGTTGCGATGTACTTCGCGGTGCCGCGCATCTTCCTTGCCATCGAAGCGGCGCCGGGGCGGCGTCCGAGCTTCGACCGTTTCATGCGCATTGGCCTCGACACGCTCACCGGCCGCACCGGCGGGCGCGACGCGCTCATTCAGATGCTGATCGTGCCGGTGCTGGTCACCCTCGGCCTCGCCGCAATGGGCATCATCGGCAAGATCACCATCGGCTGAGGGGCGGCCATTTCGCCTTGGCGGCGTTCTTCCTTGACGCTGCCCGGCGCCCGCTCCTATTAGCCCGGCGCTCAGCGTGGCGATCGTAGCTCAGTTGGTTAGAGCACCGGTTTGTGGTACCGGGGGTCGCGGGTTCAAGTCCCGTCGGTCGCCCCACGCGCCCCCCTTCAGATCAGGGCCGCAAACCTTATGCATTCCCCGTGGGATTATCCCGACTTCGACGATCACGAGATCGTGCACTTCGTCACCGACCAGGAAACCGGCCTTCGCGCGGTGATCTGCGTCCATTCCACGCATTTGGGTCCCGGCGCCGGCGGCGTGCGCTTCTGGCACTACCCGGAAAGCGGCGACGCGATCCGCGACGCGCTTCGCCTGTCGCGCGGCATGAGCTTCAAGAACGCCATGGCCGGCCTGCCGATGGGCGGCGGCAAGGCGGTGATCCTGGCCGACGAAGCGCGCACCAAGACGCCGGAGATGCTGGTGGCCTACGGGCAGGCGGTTGATCGGCTCGGCGGCGCCTATGTGACTGCGGAGGATGTCGGCATCACGGTCGCCGACCTGTCCCAGGTTTCGCAGCACACCCGCTACATTGCCGGCTTGCCTGTCGGTGAGGGCGAAGTGGGCGGCGATCCCGGCCCGCACACCAGCTACGGCGTGTTCCTGGGCATCAAGGCCGCGGTCCGCCGCGCGCTGGGCAAGGACAGCCTGTCCGGCCTCCATATTGCGCTGCAGGGCGCAGGTAGCGTCGCCGGCGGGGTTGCGCGCCAGGCGGCCGCGGAAGGGGCGCGGATCACCTTGACGGATATCGATATGGCGCGGGCGCAGAAGCTGGCGGCGGAAGTCGGCGGAACGGTGGTGGCGCCGGAAGAGATCATGACGATCGAGGCCGACGTGCTCAGCCCTAACGCGCTCGGTGCCATCCTCACCGCTGGATCGATTGCGGCGCTTCACGTGCCGATCGTCGCCGGCGGTGCGAACAATCAGCTTGCGACTCCAACGGACGGACAGGCGATCCACCAGCGCGGCATTCTGTACGCGCCGGACTATGTGATCAACGCCGGCGGTATCATCAACGTCAGCTCCGAATACCTCAAGGACGCGGACGCTGCGGGCGTGAAGGCACGGATCGAGCAGATCCCGGTGCGGCTCGAGCAGATCTGGGCGGAGAGCGAGAGCACCGGCCGGAACCCGGCGGAAGTCGCCGATTCGATGGCCAAGCGGCTGATCGGCCGCGGCTAAAGCGGAGGGGCGGCTCGCGCCTTTTCGCGGCCGAGCTTGTGCTCGCGGTAAAGGGTGTAGAGGCCGCTCAAAATGATCACCGCCGCGCCGCCCCAAGTGGTGGCCGGCGGGTGATCGCCGAAGATCAAGGCGCCGAGCAGCACCGCCCACAGCAGCTGCGTGTAATCGAACGGGACCACCACCGACACCGGCGCGTAGCGAAGCGATGTGGTGAGGAAGAGCTGTCCGAAGCCGCCGAACAGGCCGAGCGCAGCCATGATCGCCCAGGTGCGAGCGTCGTGCAGCGCGGCGTGGAACGGCATCAGCGCGCCCAGCACCAGCATGGAGAGCAGGCTGAACCAGAGCACGGTGGTCTGCGGATGTTCCGTTCGGCCGATCTGGCGGATGGTGATGGTCACCACGCCAACGCCGAACGCGGCGGCGACCGCTAATCCAAGGCCGAGCGGGTGGAGATCGCTCCCTTGCGGCCGCATCACCAGCAGCACGCCGAGAAAGCCGAGCAGCACGGCGCTCCAGCGGTGGAAACCGACCGGCTCCTTCAGCACCAGCGCGGAGAGCATCACCGCGAACAGCGGCGCGGCGAAGCCGATCGTGGTCGATTCGGCGAGCGGCAGATAGGCAAGCGCGCTGAAGGCGAGGAGCATGGTGCCGAGGCCGACCACCGCGCGCCAGACGTGCGCCGCCGGCCGCTCGGTCCGCCACGCGCCCCAATTGCAGCTCCACCCGATCCAGACCAGCAACGGCGGAAGCCCGAAGGCGAAGCGGTAGAAAGCAAGTTCCACCGTCGAGACGCCCGCTTGGTAGCCGAGCTTGATCATCGCCGCCATGAAGGCGAAGCAGGTCGTGGCGCCGATCCGGAGGCCGATGCCGAGAAGCCGGTTCTGCTGTGGGCGGTCGGAAGACATAACCCGCCGACTGAGCGCGCGCGGCGGCAAAGGCAAGACTTGCCGCCTCTTCCTTTGAAAGCGGCCACTGCCTCGGCTAGAGGGCGGGGGCACATGCATATCCTCGCGAATCCGGCACGTTTTCTGAAATACGCTCGTCCGCTGACACCCTGGCTGGGGTGGGGCGGCGGTTTGCTGGTCGCGGCCGCGCTTGCCTGGGGCCTCCTCGTGGCGCCGCGCGATTATCTGCAGGGGGACAGCGTCCGTATTCTCTACGTCCACGTGCCAGCCGCCTGGCTCGGCATGGGCGGGTGGATGGGGATTGCGGTCGCCAGCCTGATGCAGCTCGTCTGGAGGCACCCCCTCGCAGGCGTCGCCGCCCGCGCAATTGCGCTTCCGGGCGCCGTGTTCACCGCCATCTGCCTCGCCACCGGCTCGCTGTGGGGCCGGCCGACCTGGGGCACCTGGTGGGAATGGGACGGGCGGATGACATCGATGCTCGTTCTCCTGTTCCTCTACATCGCCTGGATCGCGCTTGCCGATGCGGAGCGGGACAAAGGCGGGGAGGGGCGACTTGCCGCGATCTTCGGCCTGGTCGGCGCGGTGAACCTGCCGATCATTCATTATTCGGTGCTGTGGTGGCGCACACTTCACCAGGGGCAGAGCATCGGCGTGCGCGGCTCCTCCATCGACTCCTCGATGCTGTGGCCTCTGTTCGCCTCGGCCTTCGGCTTTACCTTGCTGTTCGGCGCGGTGGTGTTGATGCGGATGCGCGGCGCGCTTGCCCGGCAAAAGGTGGAAGCGCGGATGCGGAGAATGGCGGCGTGAACCATTGGCCGTACATTGCCGGCGCCTACGTGCTGACGGTGCTGCCCACGCTGGCGCTGTTCGTGGCGAGCTATCGCGCGATGCGGCGGTCGGAAGCGGCGGCGGACGCGCTGAAGGGCGACCGGTGAAGCGCAAGAACCAGCGCCTGACATTGCTCATCCTTGCCATCGCCGCGGTCCTGGCGGCGGTGCTGCTCGCCATGTCGGCGCTCAAGGACCAGGCGGCCTATTTCTACGCGCCCGGTGACGTTGCGCGGCAAGGCTATCCGCCGCCCGATCGCGGCGTGCGCATCGGCGGCATGGTGGCGCCAGGCAGCCTCAAGCGCCTGCCGAATGGCGTCACCGTCACTTTCAGCGTGCGCGACGAGACGCCGCACCTCATCCAGGTGCGCTACACCGGCATCCTCCCGGACCTTTTCAAAGAGAATAGCGGAGTCGTCGCCGAAGGCCGCTTCGGCGCTGACCGGGTGTTCGTCGCAAGCGAGATCCTCGCCAAGCACGACGAGAATTACATGCCGCCGCAGCTCGACCGGAAGGCCGGCGAGCATAAGAGCGAGAGCCTGAAGTGATCGCCGAAACCGGGCTTGCCGCGTTGTGGCTGGCGGCGGCGATGTCGCTGCTCCAGCTTGCCTTCGGAATGGCGGCGCTTCGGCCCGCGGGGGCGGAGCTGCTGCGCGCAGTGCGGCCGGTTGCGGTGGCGCAGGCGCTGCTCGTCGGCCTCGCTTTTCTGCTGCTGATCCAGCTGTTCCTGCGCACCGATCTGTCGGTGGTGCTGGTTGCAGCCAACAGCCATTCGGCCAAGCCGTGGCTTTACAAGTTCGCCGGCGCGTGGGGCAATCACGAAGGCTCAATGCTGCTTTGGGTAGCGATCCTGGCGCTGGCGGGCGCGGCAGTGGCCTTATTCGAGCGGCGGCTTGCCGAGCGGACGCTGGTGGCGACGCTCACCGCCCAGGCGGCGATCGGCCTTGGATTTTACGCGTTCCTGCTCTTCGCCTCGAACCCGTTCGAGCGCCTGTTTCCCGTTCCGCCGGAGGGGAAGGGGCTCAACCCACTGCTCCAGGATCCGGGCTTGGCCTTCCACCCGCCGACGCTGTACGTCGGCTATGTCGGCATCTCGATCGCTTTCTCCTTCGCGGTCGGCGCTTTGATCACGCGCGACGTCGGCCCGGCCTTTGCCCGCGCGATGCGGCCGTGGGTGCTTGCCGCCTGGATCTTCCTGACGTTCGGCATCACCGCCGGCTCTTACTGGGCCTATTACGAGCTCGGCTGGGGCGGCTGGTGGTTCTGGGACCCGGTCGAGAATGCCTCGCTCATGCCATGGCTCGCGGCGACCGCTCTGCTTCACTCGG
>DASVUO010000306.1:0-37601 GCA_036386995.1 Allosphingosinicella sp.
GAAGAGTTCGCGTTCCCACTCGCGCGGATCGTTCGCGGCGCGCTGCGGTTCGTCGAAGAGCATCGTTGCGCGATCGGGCAGCGCATAGACCGGCCACGCCGGCATCCCCGCGTGATTGGGATCGCCGCTCCTTGCGAAAGCCATAAACGCGTCCATCATCCGGCCGCTGACGGCGCGCGCGGCGGCGCCGGTGCCCGTGATCGAACCCTCCGCGTCTAGCGTGCCGAACGAAAGCGGGATGTCGATCGTATGCGGCGCGCCGCGCCACGGCTCGACCGGCGACTGGAAGTCGACCTGGTAGACCCAGGTCCTTGTGCCGGCGGCGGCGCGGGCGTCGGCTTCGATGACTTGGCCGGGCCAGCTTCGCGCGGCGGTGGTGGCGGCGTAGAAGACGCGCTCTGGTGACCAATCGGGAAAACGGGCGCGGTATTGGGCGACCACCCATTCGGGGTGGATGTCCATGCGCAGATCGCCGGTCATCCGCTCAGCGAGGTTGGACCAGCCGAGACCCTGGAGCTTGGGTCCCTTGGGATCGATAAAGGCGCGCGTTTCGTCCCTCGTGTTGCCGAGGATCATCGGGATAGCGTTCGACTGCGGGTTGGCGTTGGGCCAGAAGGGGTGGCGCGTGAGCCACTTCATGTCCAGCACCGGACCCATGTAGACCCCGCCGCCGATGATTGGATCGGTGGCGGTGAGGGCATCGACCAGCCGCTCCACCGGCATGCGCAGCAGATCGTCGGGGGTGGCCTTCAGCGCGGCGAGAAAGGCTTTGGCGCGGGCGGTAG
This sequence comes from Allosphingosinicella sp., assembly GCA_036386995.1. Lineage (GTDB taxonomy): Bacteria > Pseudomonadota > Alphaproteobacteria > Sphingomonadales > Sphingomonadaceae > Allosphingosinicella. Next base: position 786 of record DASVUO010000306.1, read on the forward strand.
CGTTGAGCGGGCCCGAGGCGGTGACCTGCTGGCCGCTCATGGTGATTGCGCGGTGGAAGAGGCCGGCGGCGGCAGGCATGCCCATCATGGTGGCGATCTTGGCGCCACCACCTGACTGGCCGAAGACGAGAATGCGTGACGGATCGCCGCCGAAGCTCGCGATGTTGTCGCGGATCCACTGGAGGCCGAGGATAAGGTCTAGCTGGCCGAGATTGCCGCTGTCGGGAAAGCGCGGATCTAGTCGCGCAAGATAGAGATACCCGAGCGCATTTAGACGGTGATTGACCGTGACTATCACCGCATCGCCACGGCTAGCGAGGTGGCGGCCGTCGTTGAGGGGGTCGGCGACGCTGCCGCTCGAGTAAGCGCCGCCGTGGAAATAGACCAGCACCGGGCGCTTGCCGCCCGGTCGTGCTTCGGGTGTCCAGATGTTGAGGAACAGGCAGTCTTCGCTCTGCGGCTTGTAGCGATCGCCGCGCTGCGGCGCGGAGGGGCCGAAGGCGACGGCATCGACCAGCGCTCGGGTGACCGGCGGTGCCGTGGGCGCGCGGAAGCGTTCGGCGGTGCCGTAGCGAATGCCGCGGAAGACGGCGAGGCCGCCCTCTCTGGTGCCACGGACCTGGCCAAGCGTGGTGCGGACGGTGGGGCCTGCGGGCGCGGCGTGGAGGATGGTCGGCAGCGCCGCGGCGCCGGCAGCGCCGAGAAGCAGGCCGCGCCGGTCGATCACCGCCGCACGTCCAGCTCGCCGGCCAGGAAGGAGTCGATGTCGCGGCGGCCGAACAGGCTGGCGTCGCCCGGCAGGCTGTGTTTGAGCGCCGTCAGCGCGAGGCCGAAGCGGGCGGTTTCCTCGGTGGAGGCGCCGGTCAGGATGCCGTGAAGCACCCCGGCAGCAAAGGCGTCGCCCGCGCCGATCCGGTCTACGATGCCGGAGACGGCAACTTCCTCCGTCTGAGCGGAGCCGTCACGCGTGTCGACCCGGGCGGCGATGCGGTGGGTGTCGGCATCGACTACATGGCGGGCGGTGGAGGCGATCAGGCCGAGTTTAGGGAACCCGGCGAAGGCCGCGTCGGCGGCTTCGCGGCGGCGCGCTTCCCCTTCCCCGCCGTAGCTGCCGCCGAGGAGCAGCGAGATGTCGCGATGGTTGCCGAATAGGATGTCGGCGCGGGACACCAGTTCGTTGAGAATCGAACGCGGATTGCTCTCCCACCGCGCCCATAGCTGGGCCCGGTAATTGCCGTCGAAGGAGATGCGGATGCCGCGCGCCCGGGCTGCGTCCGCGGCGGCGATGGCAAGCGCGGCGGAGTTCGGCCCGAGGGCCGGGATGATGCCGGAGAGGTGGAAAAGCGAGGCGCCTTCGAGCAACGTCTCCCAATCGAAGTCCCCGGCGGCCGCGAGGGCAAAGCTGGAGCCTTCACGGTCGTACACAATGTCAGACGGGCGAAGGCCGGCGCCGGGGGAAAGAAAATAAAGGCCGAGGCGTCCGGGGCCGGTGGAGACGCCAGCGGCATCGACACCGTAGCGGCGCAGGTATCCGGCGGCGGCGTCGCCGAGCGGTCCGGCAGGCACGCGGCTGACCATGGCCGCGGCATGGCCGAGGGAGGCGAGGCCGACCGCGACATTGGCTTCGGCGCCGCCGACATGAACGGCAAGCCGCGGCGTTTGCAGCAGCAGCTCCCGCCCCGGCGCGGTGAGGCGGAGGAGGAGCTCGCCGAAGCAGACCACCTTCGCTGTGGAGCTTGGGCGGCCGCCGTTCATCACCGCGCTAGCCAGCCGCCGTCGACGGCCAGGATATGCCCCTGGACGTAATCCGAAGCGGAGGAAGAGAGGAAGACGGCGGCGCCGCCGAGATCGGACGGCTCGCCCCAGCGGCCGGCCGGAATGCGTTCCATTATCTGCCGGTTTCGACTCTCGTCGGCCTGCAACGCGGCAGTGTTGTTGGTGGCGATGTAGCCGGGCGCGATAGCGTTGACGTTGATCCCTTTTGCAGCCCACTCGCACGCGAGGAGCTTGGTCAAGCCCGCAACGCCCGACTTCGACGCAGTGTAGCTCGGCACGCGGATGCCGCCCTGGAAGCTCAGCATGGACGCGATGTTGATGATCTTGCCCCTTCCTTGCCCAATCATGTGGCGGCCGGCGGCCTGACAGAGGAAGAAGACGGACTTGAGGTTGGTGTCGATGACCGCGTCCCAGTCCTCTTCGGAGAAGTCGACCGCGTCGGCGCGGCGAATGATGCCGGCATTGTTGACCAGAATGTCGAGGCCGCCAAGCTCCGACAGCGTCTGATCCACCACCGCCTGGATTGGCGCGGTGGAGGAGAGATCGGCCTGGACGAGCGCGGCGCGTCGGCCGGCGGCGCGGACGAGCTTCGCCGTCTCCTCGGCTGAGGAGCGGCCGACGAGGGCGACATCCGCCCCCGCCTGCGCAAGCGCAACGGCGATGCCCTGGCCGATGCCGGTGTTGGCGCCGGTGACGATTGCGACGCGGCCGGTGAGATCGAATGGGTAGGTCATCGGGATTACTGAAGCTGGCAGATGTCGAGGACGTTCATGTCGGTATAGTCCTGATTCTCGCCGGCCATCGCCCAGATGAAGGCGTAAGCGCGGGTGCCCGAACCCATGTGGATCGACCAGGGGGGCGAGATCACCGCTTCCTCGTTCCCGACAACGATGTGCCGCATGGCGTCGCCTTCGCCCATATAGTGGAAGACGCGGTCCTTGTCGTTCGGCAGCTCGAAGTAGAAATAGATCTCGCTGCGCCGCTCATGGATATGCGGCGGCATGGTGTTCCAGACGCTGCCGGGCTTGAGGACGGTGAGACCCATGACGAGCTGCGCGCTGTCGCAGACGCCGGGAATGACAAGCTGGAAGATCGTGCGCTCGTTCGACTCCTCAAGGCTGCCGCGCTCCAGAGCGTTGGCGTCGGCGATGCCGAGCTTGCGGGTTTGAAAGGCTTTGTGAGCCGGGCAGGAGGCGAGGTAGAAGCGGGCGCCGTCGCCGGAGAAGACGACGTCCTTGGCGCCCATGGTGACGTAGAGGCAGTCCTTGTTGCCGAGCTCGAACGTCTCGCCATCGACGGTGACGGTGCCAGCGGCCGAGCCCACATTGACAATCGCAAGCTCGCGGCGCTCAAGGAAAGGGTGCCCGGCGGCGGAGGCGGGTTCGGTTTGGTCGGGGAGGCGGACCTCGCCCGAAGCGACGGCGACCCCGCCAATCACGAAGCGGTCAGCGTGGGTGTAGTTAAGCACGCACTCGCCTTCCCGAAACAGGCCCTCGATCAGGTAGCGGTCCCGCAGTTCTTCGTTGGAGACGCACTCCATCATGTCGGGGTGGGTGGCGTAATAGGTGCGGTCGAACATGATAAAGCTCCGTTAGGCTGCGAGGGTTTGGGCGTCGTCAAGGCGGTAGGCGCGCTTGACGAGGCCGTAGGTGAGTTCGTGGGCAAGCTCCGCCGCTTCCCAGTCGGCCAAGCGGTGCTCGGCGACCAGCCGGGCAAGAAAGGCGCAATCGATCCGCCGTGCGACGTCGTGCCGCGCCGGGATCGACAGGAAAGCGCGGGTGTCGTCGTTGAAGCCGACCGTGTTGTAGAAGCCGGCGGTCTCCGTCGTCATCTCGCGGAAGCGGCGCATGCCTTCGGGACTGTCATGGAACCACCAGGCGGGGCCGAGCTTCAGGCAGGGATAATGGCCGGCGAGCGGGGCAAGCTCGCGGGCATAAGCCGTTTCGTCTAGCGAGAAGAGAATGATGGACAGCGCGGGCTCGTTACCGAAGCGGTCGAGCAGCGGTTTGAGCGCGTGGACGTAATCGGTGCGGGTGGGGATGTCCGCGCCCTTGTCGCGTCCATAGGCGCCGTGGAGGCCGCGATTGTGGTTGCGGAAGGAGCCCGGATGGATCTGCATCACCATGCCGTCTTCAAGCGAGAGCGCGGCCATTTCAGTGAGCATCTGGGCGCGGAACAGTTCGGCGTCTTCCACGGTCGAGGTGCCGCCGACAATTCGAGTGAAGAGCGCCTCCTTCTCCGCCTGCGGGAGGTCGGCGGTGCGGGCGGTGGGGTGGCCGTGATCAGTGGCAGTGGCGCCGGCGGCGCGGAAATCGGCGCGGCGCTTTCGGTGAGCGGCGATGTAGCCGGACCAATCGTGAACGTCTTCACCGGTCAGTTCGGCAAAGCGGGCGAGCGCGGTCGCGAAATCCTCATGCTCGGGATCGATTACCGCGTCGGGGCGGTAGGTGGTGACTACCCGCCCCGCCCAGCCGGAGCGGCGGATTGTTGTGTGATGGACGAGGTCCTCCTGCGGGCCTTCGGTGGTGGCGAGGAGCTCGATGCCAAAGCGGTCGAAGAGGGCACGCGGGCGGAAGGGGGCGGTGGCGAGCGCTTCGGTCATCGCGTCGAAGTAAAGGTCCGCGGTTCCGGGTTCGAGCGCGACGCTGAACCCGAAGACTTCGGCGAAGACATGGTCGAGCCAGAGGCGGGACGGGGTGCCGCGAAAGAGATGATAATGCTGCGCGAAGAGGCGCCATGCTTCGCGGGGACAGGCCGATGAAGGTCCGTTGCGGTTGGCAACGCCGAGGCGGTCGAGGGAGATTCCCTGGCTGTAGAGCATGCGGTAGAGGTAATGGTCGGGCGCGAGCAGCAACTCGGCCGGGTTGGTCCAGGCGGCGTCGCTTGCGAACCAGGCAGGATCGGTGTGGCCGTGCGGGCTGACGATGGGGAGGTTCGCGACCTCGCCGTAGAGAGCGCGGGCGATGCCCCTCGTCGCAGGCTCGGCCGGGAACAGCCGATCGGGATGGAGGGAAAGCGGCCTCGTCATTCTCATCCTAACGCGTGGTCAGCCAGTGGTCTCCGCCACCTTTTTGCACTTTGATCGGTAACCGGTGTCATCGAACGGCGCAAGCACTCAGGGCGCCGGGGCCACCGAAGCGCGGCGGATAAGGGTGGAGAGAAAGAGCGAAGGCTCCGCCACTTCCGGATCCGCGTCGCCGACTGCCGCGAGCAGCTTGTGCGCCGCCGAGCGCGCCATCGAGACGATCGGCCAGCGCACGGTGGTGAGCGGCGGCCAGATGTGGGCGGCGATCGGCGTGTCGTCGAAGCCGATCACCGACAGCTCGCCCGGCACGTCGATACCGCGCTGGCGGGCGACGTGGACGACGCCGGCCGCCATTTCGTCGTTAGAGGCGAAAATGGCGCTGGGCCGCGGCGACAAGTCGAGCAGCTTCTCGGCCGCGGCAATGCCCGATTCAAACGTGTAATTGCCTTCCGCGATCAGGCTGCGCGGCAGGCGAATGCCGGCGTCGGCCAGGCCGTCCTCGAAGCCTTGGCGCCGTTCGCGGGCGGAGCGGAAGCCATGCGGACCGGCGATCAGCCCGATCAGCCGGTGGCCCTCCTTGACGAGATAGGCGGTGGCGGCGCGCACCGCTTCGCGGTCGTTGGATGCAACCATGTGGCTCGGGTCGTCGAGCTCTGCCGAGCCCATTCGCACGTAGCGGCACCCGACTTCGTCGCAGAGGCGGGCGAGCGCGTCATTCTCCGAAATCGGCGGGAGCAGGACGACACCATAAAGGCGCTGGCGCTCGAGGAAGTGGCGCACGTCGTCGAGCATAGCGGGGGAACCGCGATCGACCGGGCGGACCAGCATCTCGAACTCGGTGCCCTGCAGCGCTTCCAATATGCCCTGCTGAACATTCAAAACCATCTGCGCGTTGGGGTTGTCGTGGATCAGGCCAATCAGGAAATTGGTGCGCAGCGCCAAGGCGCGCGCTTGAGGGTTGGGGACGTAGCCGAGATCGCGAATGACCCCGAGAACCCGATTGCGGGTATCGTCGTTGAGCAAAGGCGATCGGTTGATGACTCGGCTTACGGTCTTCTTGGAGACGCCGGACAGGCGCGCGACGTCGTTGATCGTCGGCTTTCCTTGGCGACGCCGGCTTTGTTCGTCTTCGGCCTTGCTGCTCATCCGCGTTCCTTCTTGCCGCCGCACCCTAGCCGAGGCGTGCCTGCGGCAAAAGGCGCAGGCGTTTCCCTTGTCGGTCAATGCAACCGCGGCTATGTGACACCGGTTTCCAAATGACCCAAGCCACCCTTCTCGAAGCGGCCGCAGAGGCCCGCGCCCTCCTCCGCCTGGACCCGCGCGACGATGTTGCTTCAGCGCTGCGGCCGCTTGTCGCTGGCGAGGCGGTGGAATTGGACGGACGGCTCCTCACGGTGCGGGAGGACGTGCCCTACGGTCACAAGATCGCATTGCGCGATATTGATGCGGGGGCGGAGGTGCGCAAGTTCGGCTGGCCCATCGGAGCGACCACCAAGGGGGTGCGTGTGGGGGAGCATGTCCACAGCCACAATCTTGCCACCCTGCTGTCGGGTGTTGAAGGCTATTCCTACCAGCCGTGGCGGCCGGAGCGTCAGGCGCCGGGGCCGGAGCGGCGCTTCCTAGGCTACAGCCGCGCCGATGGACGGGTCGGCACGCGCAACGAGATTTGGGTGTTGCCGACCGTCGGCTGCGTCGGCCGTACCGCGCAGAAGATCGCCGCTATCGCCCACGCCCGCCACGCGGGCGAAATCGACGGGGTTCATGCCTTCGCCCATCCGTTCGGCTGTTCGCAGCTTGGCGACGACCTTGGCGGCACGCGTGCCATTTTGGCGGCGCTCGCCTGCCACCCCAATGCCGGCGGCGTGCTGCTCGTCGGGCTGGGGTGCGAATCGAACCAGCTCGACCTCCTCCTCCAGCAAATCCCCGCGGAGCAGCGCGGGCGGGTGCGGACGCTGCGGGCGCAGAGCGCGGACGACGAAGTGGAAGAAGGCGTAGCGCTAGTCGGTGCGCTTGCTGCCACCGCGGCGCTGGCGCGGCGGCAGGAGGTGCCGCTCTCGGAGCTGGTGCTTGGCCTCAAATGCGGCGGCTCGGACGGCTTTTCCGGCCTTACGGCGAATCCGCTGGTCGGGCGGATGGCGGACCGGGTGGTGGACGCGGGCGGATCTGCGATCCTGAGCGAGATTCCCGAAATATTCGGCGCCGAGCGATTGTTGATGGCGAGGGCCCGCGACGTCCGGGTGTTCGACGCGGTCGTGGGCATGGTCAACGACTTCAAGCGCTACTTCCTGGCGCATGGCGAGCCGGTCTCGGAGAACCCCTCCCCCGGCAACATTGCTGGGGGGATCACGACGCTGGAGGAGAAGTCACTGGGCGCCGTGCAAAAAGCCGGGCGGGCGCCGCTCGACGACGTGCTGCGCTATGGCGAGCGGGTGCGGCGACGGGGGCTCACCCTTCTTGAGGCGCCGGGGAACGACGCGGTGTCCTCGACGGCTTTGGCCGCGGCCGGAGCGACGGCGATCCTGTTCACCACCGGCCGCGGGACGCCGCTCGGCTTTCCGGTGCCGACGGTCAAGATCGCCTCCAATTCCGAGCTTGCCGCGCGCAAGAAAGGCTGGATCGACTTCGACGCGGGGCAAGTGCTGGTCGGCGGCATCGATTCAGCCGCCGAGGCGCTGCTGGACCGCGTCCTCGCAATCGCCTCGGGCGAGGAAACGGCGGCGGAGCGGGGCGGCGAGCGCGAGATCGCGATTTGGAAGCGAGGGGTGACGCTTTGAGCGGCACCGGGATCGTCCATTTTGGACCGGGTGCCTTTCACCGGGCGCACCAGTCAGATTATGTCGATCGGCTGCTTGCCCATGATCCGCGCTGGGGCGTCGCGGCGGTGTCGCTGCGCTCTTCTGCGACGGTGGAGGCGCTCAAGCGTCAGGGGGGTCGCTACACGCTCGCCATTCTGGATGCGGAGACTCAGTTCCGGACGCTTGCCGCGCACAATGCTTTCTTCGGCCCCGCCGAGGGCGAAGGGGTGCGCAGCCTGCTCCGCGATCCCGCGGTGCGGATCGTCTCATCCACCGTGACCGAGAAGGGGTATTGCCTAGCCGGCGACGGAACGCTCGACTTCGATCATCCCGATGTGGTCCACGATCTCCGGGCGCCGCTGGTACCGGTCAGCATCGTCGGTTGGCTCGTGCTCGGTCTCGGCGACCGCAAGGCGGCGGGGCTGCCACCGTTCGTGCCGCTCTGCTGCGACAACATGGTGACAAACGGCAAAAAACTGCGCGCCGCGGTGCTTGCCTTTGCCGAGCAAGTCGAGCCGGAGCTGGCGCGCTGGATCGCCGGCGAGGCGGTATTCCCGGACTCTATGGTCGATTCGATCACGCCGGCGAGCGACCAGGCGCTTCGCCTGTTGGTCCGAGAGGCGACCGGCTTCGACGATCTTATTCCCGTACGCCGCGAGGCCTATGCCGAATGGGTGATCGAGGATGTGCTTCCGGCGGACGTGCCTGATCTCGCGAGCGCAGGCGTGACGCTGGCTGAAGATGTGGGGGCTTGGGAAAAGGCCAAGCTGCGTATCTTGAACGGCGCCCATTCCACGCTGGCCTATCTCGGCCTGCTCATCGGGCACGAGACGGTGGCGGATGCCATGGCCGATGCGGAGCTGGCGAACTTCCTAGGGCGGCTGATTCGGGAGGATATCGCCGCTAGCCTTGCCCCCTCGCCGCTCAACCTTGACGCTTATGCCAGCGAAATCCTGCAGCGCTTCCGCAACCCGGCCATCGGCCACAAGCTGTCGCAGATCGCCTGGGACGGATCGCAAAAGCTGCCCTACCGGTTGCTCGCCACTATAAGCGATTCACTTTTAGCGAGACGCTCGGTGGAGCGGCTGGCGGTGCCGGTGGCGGCGTGGATGCTGTTCGTCCAGCGCCAAGCCCGCGCCGGTGCCGAGATCATCGACCCACTGGGCGAGGTGCTTTCCCGTGTGGGGCTGGAGGATGGGGCGGAGGAGAAGATGCTCGCGCTGGGGCAGATCTTCCCAGCCGCCCTGGCGGAGGACAGCCGCTTCCGAGCGGCCCTCTTCAAGGCCGTGCAGGCAATGCGGGAAGTAGGCCCCCGCGCTTGCCTGTCCGCCCGCCAGTAAGGGTGCGTTGCCCGTGACACCGGTTTCCACTACGCTTGCGAAACATGAATGAGAGAGATGCCCAAGTGGATGTAGTGACCGATGACGCGGCGGAGATCGCCGGGCGCTTCCTTGCCGCGCGCCGTTCGGGCGACGGCCTTGGCGCATTTCCGGGCGATTTGCCGGAGACGCTGGACCAAGCCTACACGATTCAGGATCGCGCGATTGCCGCCTGGGGCAAGGCGGTCATCGGTTGGAAGGTCGGGCGAATCAACCCGCCGCTCTCCGAACGCTTTGGCACAGATCGCCTCACCGGGCCGATATTCGTTTCGGAGACTGTTCTGCCCGACAAACCGGAGCCGGCCATGCCGGTGTTCGGCGAGGGCTTTGCCGCGGGCGAGGCGGAGTTCCTGCTGCGCATCGGCCGGGCACCTGCCGCAGGGCAGGCGCGGTTCACGCTCGAGGAGACCGCTGAGCTGATCGAGGCTGTGCATGTCGGGATCGAGGTGGCGAGTTCGCCGCTAGAGCCGATCAATCGGATCGGCCCGATCGCGGTAATTTCCGACTTCGGGAACAACAACGGCCTCGTCATCGGCCGCGAGATTCCCGATTGGCGCTCCAGTGGCTTCGAAGGCTGGAAGGTCGAGACGGTGATCGACGGCGCCTCCGTGGGCATTGGTCATGCCGAAGCCTTTCCGGACGGCGCGATTGGCGCCGCGCGCTTCCTATTCGAGCTAATGGCGCGGCGGGGCATTTCGCTTCAGCCAGGCCAGTGGATTTCGTCTGGCGCCGTGACGGGCGTGCACGATGCCCACCCCGGACAGCGGGTCGAGGCGCGCTTTGCCCCCGGCTTCACGGTGGCGTGCAGCCTGGTTCCTGTGCGCGGAGAATAGGTTTTGCGCTCCGAGGCTGAGCTCGCTGGTCTTCTGGTGCCTGCTTTGACGCCTCTTCGGATTCTCCGGGCTTCCCACCTCCGCCACCCCCGCCTCGACGATGAGTCCGATTGTGCATGACACCGGTGTCCTCTACACTCCCGGCAAAGCCCGCTAGAAGGGCTGCGGAAGGGATATCTGAATGGCCGAGACCTTTAGGGAGGGCGCCGACAGCCGCGCGCCTAAACTCAGCGTAGGGCGGGTGCGATGGGGCATTTGCGCCCTCCTCTTCTTCGCCACGACGATCAACTATATCGACCGGCAGATGATCAGCGTCCTCAAGCCGACGCTGCAGGCCGAATATGGCTGGGACGAATCGACCTACGCCAACATCGTCTTCTCCTTCCAGCTCGCTTACGCGATCGGCTACGTCGCCTTTGGGCGGCTGATCGACAAACTGGGCGCCCGCTTCGGCTACTCGCTCGCCGCCGGCATCTGGGGCCTCGCGGCGATGGCCCATGCGCTGGCCAACAACGCCACCCACTTCATGATGGCCCGCTTCGCGCTCGGCATCGGCGAATCGGGCAATTTCCCGGCGGGCGTCAAGGCGGTCGCAGAGTGGTTCCCGAAGAAGGAACGCGCATTCGCGATCGGCATCTTCAACGCCGGCGCCAATATCGGCGCGATCCTGACCCCGCTGATGGCACCCTGGCTGGTGCTCTGGTTCGGCTGGCGCGTAGCCTTCGTTTTCACCGGCGCGATCGTCTTCATCTGGCTGGCTTTCTGGTGGACCAACTACCGCCGCCCCCGGGAGAAGAAGAGCCTCAGCGCCGAAGAGCTTGCGTATATCGAGAGCGACCCGGCCGACCCCCCCGGCGACGTGAAATGGCTGCCGTTGCTGCGCCACCGCCAAACCTGGGCCTATGCGCTGGGCAAGTTCATGATCGATCCCGTCTGGTGGTTCTTCCTGTTCTGGCTGCCCGATTTCTTCTCCAAGCAGCACGGACTCGACCTCAAGACCTTCGGCCCGCCGCTCGCCGCCATCTACATCCTCTCCGACGTCGGAAGCGTCGGCGGCGGCTGGCTGTCGTCCAAGTTGATCAAGCGCGGGTGGAGCGTCAATGCGGGGCGCAAGACGGCGATGCTGGTCTGCGCCTTGTGCGTGCCGCCGGTGATGTTCGCGCCGGGCATCGACAATGTCTGGGGCGCGGTGCTGCTGATCGGCCTCGCCACCGCCGCGCACCAGGGCTTCTCCGCCAATCTCTACACCCTCCCCTCGGACCTCTTCCCGCGAAAGGCGGTGGGGGCGATCATCGGCATCGGCGGGACGCTGGGCGCGATCGGCGGCATGTTCATGGCCAAGTTCACCGGCTGGGTGCTGGACGCGACGGGGAGCTACATGCCGATGTTCGTGATCGCGGGCTCGATGTACCTGCTGGCGCTGCTCGTCATCCACCTGCTGGTGCCGCGGATGGAAGAAACCACGGGAATCTGATCCCCGCACGTGCCGACCGACTTGCACTTCTACCTCTTCGCCATCCCAGCGGTACTGCTGATCGGGCTGGCGAAGGGGGGCTTTGCGGGGCTTGGCGCGCTCGGTACGCCGCTGATGGCGCTCGGCATCGACGATCCGGTGCGCGCCGCCGCGATCCTGCTGCCGATCCTCCTTGCCCAGGACGTGGTCGGCGTTGCCGCCTTCCGGAAAAGCTGGGACGGTTCGGTTCTTCTCGCCATGCTGCCGGGGGCGGTTGTGGGCATCGCTCTCGGCTGGCTGCTGGCGGCGCGGATTTCGTCGGACGCGGTGATGGCGGTGCTTGGCGCGATTACCGTCCTGTTCGGCGGCTTTCGGCTTTGGGCGGAGCGCGGCGGGCAAATCGCGGCGCCGTCGGACTCGCCAGGCTGGGTCGGCTCGCTGTTCGGAGTGGCGACCGGCTTCACCAGCCAGATCGCCCATGCGGGCGGGCCGCCTTTCCAGATGTGGGTGATGCCGAAGCGCCTGCCGCGCGACGTGCTCGTGGGCACGTCCGCGATCTTCTTTGCAATGGTCAACTGGATCAAGGTGCCGGCCTACCTTTCGCTTGGGCAGTTCACGAGCGCGAACATGGCTGCGACGGCGGTTCTGCTGCCGTTCGCGGTGCTGGCGAGCCTAGCGGGGGTGAAGCTGGTACGCCGCGTGTCGCCCGAGCGCTTCTACAAGATCGTCTACTGGTTGATGATCGTCGCGGGCGGCAAGCTGCTGCTGGGCGGCATCGGCCTCGCCTGAGGAGAAGAAGATGAGCCCCGACGAGATGGCGCGGACGATCGGCTCCGGCCTGCTGTCCTTTCCCGTGACGCACTTTCGTGCCGATCTGTCGTTCGACGAGGATTCCTACCGTGCCCATTGCGCCTGGCTGCTGGAGCGGGAGGTGGCGGGGCTGTTCGCGGCGGGCGGGACCGGCGAATTCTTCTCGCTGACCCCGGCCGAAGTGGAGCGCGTGGTTCGCGCGGCCGTGCAGGAGACCGCCGGCCGGGTGCCTGTGATCGCGGGCTGCGGCTATGGCACGGCGATGGCGGTGGAGCTTGCCCGCGCGGCGGAGGCGGCCGGAGCCGACGGGTTGTTACTGCTGCCGCCTTACCTGATGAAGCCCGGCCAGGAGGGCCTTTCCGCCCATGTCGAGGCGGTGTGCCGCGCCACCGGCCTCGGCGTCATCGTTTACAACCGCGACAACGCGGTGCTGGGCGAGGACGCGCTAGCACGGCTTGCCGAGCGCAATCCGAACCTAGTGGGCTTCAAGGACGGAGTCGGCGATCTCGAGCTGATGGCGCGGATCGTGTCGCGGATGGGGGACCGGCTGACCTATATCGGCGGGCTGCCGACGGCGGAGACCTTCGCGCTTCCCTATCTCGAGATGGGGGTGACGACCTACTCGTCCGCGATCTTCAACTTCCTTCCGGACTGGGCCGTTGCTTTCTACCAGGCCGTCCGGGCCGGCGACCCCGCGGCGGTGAAGCGCGAGCTCGACCGCTTCGTTCTCCCCTACGTCGCCCTGCGCAATCGCGGCGCGGGGTACGCCGTGTCGATCGTCAAGGCGGGGATGAACGCGGTGGGGAGACCCGCCGGGCCGGTGCGCCCGCCGCTCACCGATCTGCGACCTGAGGAAATCGACGAACTGCGCGGGTTGATCGCCGGGCTCGAGAGATGACACCGGTATCAGAGGCTGGTACAAGAACGCTATGTCGCTGATCTTCCTCGCCCTCGCCGCCGCTTCGGCCCCTGCCGCTACCCCGGCTTTTCCAGGCGCGGAGGGCGCAGGCGCCCTGTCCCGAGGCGGACGCGGCGGCCGGGTCATCCGGGTTACGACGCTGGAAGACAGCGGCGAAGGCTCCCTGCGCGCTGCGGTGGAAGCCAAGGGGGCGCGCACGATAGTGTTCGACGTCGGCGGCAATATTCGCCTGAAGAAGCCGCTGGTGGTGAAGAACGGCCAGGTGACGATCGCCGGCCAGACCGCACCGGGTGGCGGCATCACCTTTCGGGACCGGCACATCGAAATCGAGGCCGACGACGTGGTGGTGCGCTACATCCGCGCCCGCCTCGGCGACGAGAGCCGGGTCGAGAGCGATGCCTTCACGATCAGCTCGGGCCGCCGGATCATCGTCGACCATGTCTCGGCCGGCTGGTCGGTGGACGAATCCCTTTCCTCGGGCTCGCGCTACCGCACGCCAAAGGAAGACCTTCGCGACGTCACCGTGCAATGGTCGATCATCTCGGAATCGATGCGCAAGTCCGTCCACGCCAAGGGCGAGCATGGCTACGGCTCGCTGCTTCGCGGCGGCCGCGGCGCCAGGATGAGCTTCCACCACAATCTTTGGGCGCACCACGGCGCGCGCATGCCGCGACCCGGCAATTACGCCAAGCCGGCGGAGGACAGCGTCGGCGCCTATTTCGATTTCCGCTCCAACGTCTTCTACAACTGGGGTGGCTCTTATGCCGGCTACAATGCCGACAGCGGCGAGAATGCTTCGCACGCCGCCTACAACTTCGTCGACAACGCCTACAAAGCTGGGCCGGACACCAAGAAGGCGGTGGCCTTCGACGACAAGAACCCGATCGCCCGCGCCTGGTTCTCGGGGAACAGCATGAACGGCGTCGTGCCGCGCGATCCGTGGAGCCTGGTGACGGGCCGCACCGACCCCCAATACCGGCTCGGCGGTCCGCTCAGCTTCCCCGCCGTCACCCGCGATCCTGCCGGACGCGCGTACGACAAGGTGCTGGCCTCGGCAGGCGCCTCCCGCTTCCGCGACCCGGTCGATGCGAGGGTGGTGGAGACGGTGCGCTCCGGCACCGGCCGGATCATCGACAGCCAGAACGATGTCGGCGGCTGGCCGGAGCTTGCCGCCGGGACCCCGTGGCGCGACGGCGACGGCGACGGCATGCCCGACGATTGGGAACGCCGCCACGGCCACAATGCCGCCGATGCGAGCGACGGCAACGGGGACAAGGACGGCGACGGCTACACCAACCTGGAAGAGTGGCTGAACAGCCTCGCTGCTCCCCTTCCCGGCCGCTGACAATGATCCTGCTTTCCCGCCGCACCTTCTGCGCCGGGATTTCCGCCGCCGCCGTTGCGCCTGGGGCCGAGGCTCGCACGGCAGGCTTCGATGCGGTGGTGCGCAAGGCGGGCGGCACCCATTCCAGCCTTGCCGAAGCGCTGGCCGCCGCGCCGCCGGGCGATAGCCCTTACCGGGTTCTGCTTGGCCGCGGCCGCTGGGAGGAGCGGATCACGGTGTCGCGCGCCAACGTCGCGATCGTCGGGGAAGACCGGCGCGGCAGCGTGCTTAGGGCCGCAGTTGCTTCCGGCCTAGCGAAGCCCCCCGGCGGCACCTGGGGCACCTATGGCTCAGCGACGCTGACCGTGGAGGCACCGGGATTTTCCGCGAGCAAGCTCACCGTCGAGAACAGCTTCGATTACCGGGCCAACATGATGAGCCAGGCGGTCAAGGACGCACAGGCCGTCCCGCTCCTGCTCGGCCGGGGCGCAGACCGATCAGTCATCGACGATTGCGACCTGCTCGGGCACCAGGACACCTTCCACCCGCGCGAGGGGCGGGCGCTGGTGCGGGGCTGCCTTGTCGCGGGTCATGTCGACTTCATCTTCGGCGGGGCAGCGGTCCTGTTCGAGGGCTGCGAAATCCGCACCCGCCTGCGCCCGGGGGAGGCGCTGCAGGGCTATGTCGCGGCGCCGAGCACCCCTCGCACCCAGCCGTATGGCCTGGTCTTCGACCGCTGCCGCCTAACTCGCGAAGCGGGCGTGCAGAACGCGTCCACCTGGCTTGGGCGGCCGTGGCGGTCGGGCGGCAATACGGAGCTGCTCGGCCACGCCGCCTTCCTCGATTGCTGGATGGACGGCCACATCCACCCGGACGGCTGGACCTGGATGGGGTATCGCGGCCCCGGCGGCTATCCCGTGCGGCTTGAGCCCGGCGACGCGCGCTTGTTCGAGCATGGCAGCGGGGGTCCCGGCGCCCGCCGCTCCCCCTCACGCCGACAGCTTAGCGCCGCCGAAGCGGGTCGATGCCGACGCGATGTGCTCGCCGGCTGGCAGCCTGCCTGACAAAAAAGAGCGGCAGACCCGAAGGTCCGCCGCTCCAAATCGAGCTCGGGGAGAGCTTTCTCAGAAAGTCACGCGCGCGCCCGCAGTGAAAACCCGGCCCGTGGATTGATAGAGCTGCGACACCGGATTGGCCTCGTACATCGTGCGGCGCGTGGTCTCGTTGGTGAGGTTGCGCGCCTCGAAGGTCAGCCGGACCCAATCGGTGAGATTGTAGGATGTCGCGAAATCCACGTTGAGCGTGTTCTCGGTGTAGCCGAAGTCCGCGATCACCGGCGAGTTGCACGGCCCCCCCGCATTGGTGGTGATGCCCGGCGAGCAGGTACCGGCGGCGAGCGGGAAGCGGTTCACATAGCGCTCGCGGTACGCGGTCGAGACACGGGCCGAGAAGCGCTTGTCCTCGTAATAGACTGTGGCGTTGAACGCGTCCGGCGAGGTGTTGAGGAAGGGGCCGGTGGCGAAGCTGTTCGCCGCAGTCCCGCTCGCCTGCCCGCGCCGCGTGTTGAGCACGGTGTTGGTGAGGTAAGTGAGCTTTGAATCGATGTGCGTATAGTTCGCCGTGATGCCGAAGTTCTCGAACGCCGGCGCGATGAAGCCGAAATCCGTCTGGACGTTAACCTCGAAACCCTTGATCGTGCCGCCCGGGGCGTCCTGGAATTGGCGCACACCGAAGACGCCGCCCGCCGCAATATAGTCGCGGAACTGGGCGTTGGTGAACTGGGCGAGGAGCTGCTCGTAGATGGCCGGCTCGAACACCGATTGGAGCGGCACCTCGGCCGCGACCTGCTGCGGGAAGCTCTCCAAGTTCTTGTAGAATAAGGTCACGCCGACCAGGCCGCTGCGCCCGAAATACCGCTCGAAGCTGAGATCGAAATTGCTCGATCGGAAGGGCTTCAGATAGGGGTTGCCGACGGTGATGGTAGGCGCGGCCCCGGCATTGTTCAGTGCGCCGGTGATGTTCGGGAAGGAGGTCGTCCCCGGCGTCAGCGCGGAAAGCTGCGGCCGCGAGATCGTCTGGGAGGCAGCGAAGCGCACGAGGAAGTTTTCGGTGGCTTCCCAATTGGCGTTCAGCGCCGGCAGAAAGTCGTAATAGGTGTTGCGCGCCGTGACCGGAATGCCCGCCTCGCCATCGGTGGCACCGACTCGGCCGCGGCCGGTTACCTGAGTGCGGGCGACGCGGAGGCCGGCATTGCCGCGCAGCGGACGGCCGAACAGCTCCATATCGAAATCGAGCTGGAAGAAGGCCGACATGTCGCGCTCGCGCACCGCATTGTTGTTGCGACCGTCCGGAACCACGCGGAAGTCGCCCCATTCGTTTACGCAGTTGCAGTCGATGCCGAACTCACGGCGGAAGGCGTTGAGGTCGGGCACGAAGATGCTGGTCGGTGTGCCTTCCGAGACGTTGAGGCCCTGGCCGAAGCCGACCGTCTTCCCAAGGTCAGTGATCGCTAGGTTTGCTTCCTGAAGCGTGGGATTGATCGCCTCGATGTCCTGACTGCGCCGCTCCTGGTTGGAGGCGAAATCGAACTGCTTGAATGTGCCGCCCCAGCGGATGGTCAATTCGTCATTGGCTTCATAGGCGAAGTTGAGCCGGGCAACGCGGAACTCGTTGTCGACGCGCGTCGTGATGTAGCGGATCGCGGAAAGGCCCTTGACCAGCGTCCACTGGTTGGGGTCGCTCGGATCGAAGCCCGGGCTGAACACCGGCATGTCGCCACCGTCGCGCTCGTCGAACACATAATTGTCGCGGTCGAGCGAGTTGAACTCGGCAAGCAGCCCGACTCCGCGGAATTCGGAGCGCGAATAGCCGATCGTCGCGTCCGCGCTGAGCCGGTCGCCAAACTCCTGCGTGACGTTCAGTGTGCCCTGATAGAAGTTCGTCTCGCCGAACTGGGCGTCGGCCGAGCTGCGCCAATCGACGTCGTCGAGCAGGAGGTAATCGGCCTGGCCCGCCTCGTTGACGTGGGCCTCGCGCACCTTAGTGTTGGTGCGCCCGATCAGCGGCACGAAGCCCGCGAGGTTGTCGGTGCTCGGGATGAAGCCCGGCGAAGTTGGCGAATTATAATAGTCGAAGACGTCGCGGTTACGCGGATTGTAGCTGTTGATCGTGCCGGGAAGCAGCACGCCGCCTGCCGCCGTCTGGCCGCATTCCGCGAACTGGACCCGGCAGGCGGGGAACAGGCCCGCCGTGATCGCTCCGGTGGTCGCGTTCACCGAGCCGATACGGTCGTTGACGCCGTTCTGATTGAGCGTGCCATTGGCGTTGCGCAGCGCCCGGATGCCCGCAGTGCCAGTCTGCAGGAAGCGGGGATTGGCGCCGCCGGTGCCGGTCGGGAAGTTACGGTTGAGCCCAATGGGCGTGATCGCGTTTTGAGTGCTGTCCTGCCGGTAGCGCGAATAAACGCCGTCCAGGACGATCTCGGTGCGGCTGGTGGGCCGCCACTGCGCCGTCGCCGTTGCGCCGAGGCGATCGTAGGAAAGGTCCTGACGGCCGATCGAAGGCAAAGCGGGGATGATCGTGGTCGGCGACAGCAACGCCGCGGCGGCCGGGTTTGAACCAAAGGTCGGGCCTGTGCCGCCGGGACGGGCGAAGCCGAAAGCGGGCGGGGTGACGCCCGGGATCTGCGAGTTGCGGTAGAGATATTCGAACGACCCGATGCCGCGCTGGTAGCGGTCGATCTGCTGCCTCTGCTCCTGATAAGCAACGGAGGCGAGAATGCCGAAATTGTCGGCGATCCGGATGGACGCCAGGCCGGTGAGGCGCGGGTTCCAGGTAGAGCCGTTCTCACGGTACTCGCCCTCGGCACCGACCAGAAAACGGTTTTCCTTGTAGGCGAGGGGTCGGCCGGTGGTGAGATCGATGATCGCACCAAGTGAGCCTTCGTCGTTCACCGCGGCCGTGGTCTTGGTGACCTTGATGTTGCTGAAAAGTTCGGAGGCGAAGGTGTTGAAATCGAAACCGCGGGTGCGATTGGCGCCGGCATCGGACGAGTTGCCGCCCGCGACGGAGAGGGCGTCGGCACCGTTCAGCCGGGTCATCTGGAAGTCGCCGCCGAGGCCGCGGATGGTGACCGAGCGGCCTTCGCCATTATCGCGGTCGATCGACACGCCCGGCAGGCGCTGGATCGATTCGGCAAGGTTCGCATCCGGGAAATCGGCGATATCCTCTGCGGTGATCGCGTCGATGATCTGGTCCGAACGGCGCTTCTGGCTGAGCGCGTTTTGAAGCGAGGCGCGGAAACCGGTAACAACGATTTCTTCGTTCGGATCGCTTGCGGCGGCGTCCCCTGTCGGCGCGGCCTCCTCGGCCACCGTTTCGGAGCCGGGTTCAGCCGTATCGGCAGGCTGCGCGGCCTGCGCTGCTTGGCCAGCAGGCGTGGAAGCGTTGGGCAGCGGCTGCGCCTGGAGGGCTCCGGTAAGAAGCACAGGATTCTGCGCTTGGCCCGTTGCCGCAAAAGCCGGCGCCGCGGCAAGGGCCGCGACGATCATCGCGCCCGTCGAAACGGTGCACGCGAGTGGGGAAATCCGCTTCAAGCTCTCTCTCCTATTTGCCTGTGGCCCCGCCGGCTCGTGCCGATCTCTGGTTCCTGCCGGGTTCATGTCACCGGTGTCATAAGGCATTGATAACAGCGAATCCGCCGCGTGCGCAAGAGCAGGATTTCAGTGGCTTAGGGCCCAGTTCAGCGGCGGCGGACCCGGGCCCCGCGCTCCTCGATCAGCGGCGAACCTTGGGCCGGCCGCACCTTCAGCCCGCGCGCATCGGCGTCGGCGTGGCGGACCAGCAGGCTACGGCGCGAGCGGATGCTGACGTCGCGAAATACCACCCCTTCTATGATGCGCTCAGGTAAGCCGAGTATGATGCCGGCCCGGTCGGGGCCCGTCGCCCGCAGCCCCTCGACGCGGACGTTGCGGATCCAGGGCGTCGAGTTCGGCAGATAGGGCCGCGGCGGCTCCGCATCGCTCGGGTAGATCTGGTGGCCCAGAATGAAGCCCCCTTCCGCCGCCAGCCGGTTCGTCACCGCCGTTTCGTCGTAGCCCCCGCCTTCATAATAAGCTGAGAAAACGAAAAGCGGATTTCGGAGGAGATGATCGCCGCTTTCGGCGAGAAGATGCGGCATGCGCTCGGCGCAGGAGACCCTGCATTCCGCTCAGCCTATGTGCGTCTTTTCGTTAGCCGGGTCGAGCTCTCCACGAAGGAGATCAGAATCTTCGGCTTCAAATCTGCGATTGAGAGAACCCTCACCGCAGCAGCGTCGTCGAAGACGGGTGCTGTGCCCATCTTTGACCGGGAGTGGTGCCGCTTAGGTGACTCGAACACCTGACCCCATCATTACGAAGGCAAAGGAAGGCTAACGACTTTTCGTTCTTGTTCAGCTCGTTAGGCACAGGAAAACCCACGTGAACCCACCCGACCCAGCCACTACCCAATGCGAGGGAACGTCGGTACCTGGCGTTTTCCTAGCCAACGTGCCTTGGCTCGGTTCGGCTTGGAAAAGTGACCCCCTCTAGACCCACAAAGCAGCTCTCTGCAAGGCCGTGTCTATGACCGGGTTTGGCCGATAGCTGACCGGCAGCTCGTGGTGGCTCTAGCCCCGGACCAGCCCTTCGCCGTCTTTGCGAGGTCTTTCGCTACGGTGGGTTTCTGCACTCGGTGCTCGCCCAATTTCGGGACCCTACAACACTGCAAGTCAGCCGGCGAAACTTGTGCCGTGTGGTCCGATTGGACGTGGATCTTATAACCACCGTAGATGCGCATCGATGGCAGAGAAGGACCTTTTGATCAGCAAGGTCCCTGTTGGCAGCTGAGAGCCGAACAGAGCTGTATCAGGCTAGAACCGCAGCGGGCGTTTCTTCGGCGGGTGTAGTGAGTGGCTGGCTTTCACGTCCAGAGGAGGATTACAAATATTCGGCGCTCGGTTGTCTTGCATCGGCGACGGGTCTGCACACGCAAGGGGGACGCCGGCCGGGTACATGGTCGATGATGAAAAGATCGAGGCTTGGTTCTGCCGTGAGGTTCTACCTCTCGAGCGGAGCCTTGTGCATTTCATCCGGCGCAATTGGAGGGTCGCAGACGACGTTATGGACTTAAGGCAGGACGTGTACCAATCGGCGATCGCCGGAGCTCGAGCAGGGCTTCCGCTGAACACGCGTGCGTATCTGTTCACCGTTGCCCGCAATCACCTCATTAATTGCGCAAAGCGCGCCCGCATCGTCTCATTCGACCTTGTTGCCGACCTTGAAACGATCCCGCGCGACATCGACATGTTCGAAACCGAAAGGCATCTGGAAGCGCGGGATACGCTTCATCATGTTCTCGCCGGCCTGCAGAAGCTGTCGCCGCGCGTTCGTGAGATCGTCGAGCTGCGCAAAATCGAGGGGCTTAGCATCAAGGAAACCGCCGATCGGCTCGGCATCGGCAAGGATGCCGTCAATCACCAGCTTCTAATGGGTATGAGGGCGCTTGCTGACCATATCCTGGGGGGGGCCGGTAAAATCGTCAGGCACCGGTACAGCCGTGGCCGCAAGGCTGGCAAACCGTGAACCGTTCGGATCAGACCGATGCCGGCGCCGCCGCCTGGATTCTTGCGCAGGAGGAAGATTGCTGGAGCGATGCTGCCCAGGCCGATTTCGAAGCCTGGTTTGCTGCGTCGGACGCAAACAAGGCCGCTTACTGGCGCTTGAAGCATAGCTGGCGCACAGCGGATCGGATTCTCGCCTTGGGCGCAACTGGAGCGCCGGGCGGCGAGCATGCCTTTGATGCGGCCCCCTCGGGGTATTCGGGGGTTCGGTGGCGGGTTCCGGCCTCGATCGCAGCGGCCGTCGTGGCCATTGCAGGCATAGGCTACAATTTGTCCGAAGGCCTAGGCGGCCGCGAGACGGCGGTCGCAACCAGGCAATTCGATACCGCTGTCGGAGCGAGGCAGATCATTGAACTCGCCGATGGCAGCAAGGTCGAACTCAACACGGCATCTAGAGCGCGAGCCGCGCTTACCGAAAAAAGTCGTGAATTCTGGCTCGAGGAAGGGGAAGCCTATTTCGAAGTCAAGCATCGCGACGGCCTACCGTTCGTCGTCCACAGTGGTAATCGTCAGGTGACGGTACTTGGCACGAAATTCTCGGTCCGGCGGATCGGCAGCGAAGTTGCGGTCTCGGTGTTGGAGGGACGCGTGAGGGTTGAGGAGGTCGAGGGCAAACGCCGCCTTCGCTCAACCGTTATCGCGGGCGGCGACATCGCGCGCACCGACGGGCCTGCCACGCTTCTAATTTCCCGCTCCGAAGCGAAGGTGCAGAATTCGCTCGCTTGGCGAGACGGCATGCTGAACTTCGACCAAACGCGGCTTGCCGAAGCGGCGGCGGAATTCAATCGGTATAACAGAAAACCAATTGTGATCACCGACGCGGACGTTGCCGACATCCGCATAGGCGGAACGCTTCCTGCCGGGAGCCCCGATGCTTTCGTGCGCCTGCTTCACGATGCTTACGGCCTGAAAGTTGTCCATTCCCCGCAGGCCATCGAGATATCCAACTGAGCTAAGCGAATGCGGCGTCCTGCGGACCACGATGCAGCCACCTCGCGAAATAAGCGATTAGTCCATTGTGGATTACAAATTTATAGCGCTCGATTGTCTTCATCGTCCGAGGGCGCTGCAGGAGCGGCCTGGAGACGGGGGGTCTTTATGCGCTTGAGGAGAGACGTCGCAGCGGCACTTGCCGCAGGTGTCAGCATTGTTGCATTGGCTACGCCGGCACAGGCGCAGCAGCTGAATTTCAATATCCCGGCAGGCAGCCTCAAAGGGGCACTGGACGCATATAGCCGCCAATCGCGCCGCCCGATTATCTACAAAGCGGACGAGGTAAAGGGTGTCCGTTCGCACGGCTACCGGGGGGCGGGTTCACCGCAGACCGCGCTGGAGGCGGTGCTCTCGAATACCGGCTTCTTCGCCCAGACGGACCACTCAGGTGCGATTGCTGTGGTTCGAATGCGGGGAGCGGTGACTGCTTCGGCCGAAACTATGCAGCCGCCGGTAACGGCTTCCGGAGAGGGGGACGAGGACACAACCGAGGCGGAACTTCAGGAGCAGCCCATTATCGTCACGGGCACGAGTATTCGCGGCACCAATCCCAACAGTGCACCGCTGGATGTCTACACCCGAAAGGATTTTGAAAAACTCGGTGTGGTGAGTGTTGATCAGCTACTCCAAGCTATCCCCCAAAATTTGAATTCAACGGGATCGGTCGGATCGAATTCGATCGGCCGCGCGGCCGGCGCCAACGCGCGCAGTATCAACGCTCCGGACCTGCGCGGTCTTGGACCGAACGCTACCCTCTCACTGCTCAACGGACGCCGTCTGCCGCTGGCCAATTTGGGCCGAGGCGCGGACCTTTCGCTTATTCCATTAGGCGCGGTGGAACGGGTAGAGGTCCTCACCGAAGGGGCCTCCTCCATCTACGGCGCGGACGCGGTCGGCGGCGTGATCAACTTCATCTTGAGGGAGGATTACGAAGGTGCCCTGACCTCGGTTCATCATACCTTCCGCGGCGATGGCGGATATAGCGACACCGTGGTTGAGCAGACCGGCGGCTTCAATTGGGGCAGCGGTGGCGTACTGGCGAGTTTCTCGCTGCACTCGGCGGAGCCCCTCAGGGGCAAGCAACTGAATTTCGTCAATGCGCCCACAACGACATTGTCGCCCATCGACGACAGATGGTCGGGCTTTCTGTCAGCCCACCAGGCCCTCGGCAGCAGGGTTAAAATCTTTGCCGACTTGCTATATTCCGATAGGGACACAGAGCAGACTACCGAAGAACTTCCCCAAGTTTTTATCGTCCAGTCTAAATCAAAACAGGCAGTAGGATCCCTTGGGTTCTCGGCTCGATTGACCGACGAATTGAACTTCGATGTGATCGGCACTTATGGACACGTTGAGAGTCTATTTCTTTCTAATCGTGGAAGGCTTGGAGGTGAACTCCGCCCCAGCAGCCCAAACACATTTAACTCCACAGAAATAACGGCTAAGTTTGACGGCAAACTTTTTGCTTTGGCCGGAGAGGATGTCCGTTTTGCGGTCGGGGGCGGGTATCTTGAGCAAGATCTCCTCGCTGTTCGACAGAATCTTGAAAGGGAGACCCGATACGCTTTTGGTGAGTTGAATGTTCCCTTAGTGGGCGAAGGCCGAAATCTGCCTTTGGTGAAGCGTCTCGAGCTGAATCTTTCAGCGCGCTATACCAGCACATCAGACTATGGTGACAGCTTCGATCCGAAAGTAGGTATCTACTGGAAGCTTAGTGATGCTTTTGCTGCTCGGGGAACGTGGAGCCACTCGTTTCGAGCGCCCGAGCTGCTGCAGCTTGCTCCATCAGAGCTAATTTTGGGTCTGCTACCTGTCGATTCCGAGTTCGGGAGTTTCCCTGATCCTTTTTCTAAAGACCGATCAACAGTGTATCTCCTGGTATCGGATATCTCCAACCCAAATCTAGAACCCGAAACGTCCAATAGCTTCACGCTCGGTGTGGATTTCAAGCCGCCTCAAGTGCCAGGGCTCAAAGCCTCGGCCACCTATTATAATATACGGTACAAGGACCGTATCGCATTCCCACCCGATGCATTCACAATAGCGGCGGACCCGGAGCTTTACTCCGAATTCATCTTTCCAGCCGATCGCGCTGTGATCGACGAGATTGCAGCAAGATCTTTTCTCGTAACCGACTATGCCGACTTCAATGATTATGACCCCGATCCGGATTTTATTGCGGGACGCGCCACCCGGTTGATCATAAACGGCCTTACCAATCTAGCGTCGACGAAAGCATCGGGCGTGGACGTGACCCTCGACTATAGCTGGGCGTTCGGCGCGGTTCGAATGAACACAGGTGCCAAGTTCACCTACATGATCGAAAACGACGAGAAACCCACGGCAGCCCTGCCAGCCCTTAAGAGGCTGAACACCGTGTCCTTTCCGGTTAACCTGAAAGGCCGCGCCTTTGTGGGGGCGAGCCGGGGCGGTTTGAGTGGACAGCTCACGGTCAACTACGTGAACGGATACAGCAATACGGCAGTCGATCCGGATGCACCGATCGACAGCTGGACGACCGTCGACCTATCGACCTCCTATCGGTTCGCCGACCGGCGAGGACCGCTGAAGGGTTTGCGCCTGGGGCTGAACGTTCGCAACCTGTTCAACACGGACCCTCCCTTCGTTGCCGCTACGGAGAGTCGGGAGGGCTCCATCAATCGCATCAATTACGACGCGGCCAATCATAATCCATTCGGGCGCCTCATCACGCTCAACCTGACCAAGGAATGGTGATCAACATGAGCAGCTTTCTCAAAATTGCCACAACGAGCCTGGCTGGAACGTCCCTCCCATTGCTCCTTGCCGCAGCAGCACCGGCGGTGGCGCAAACAGGCACGGCACCGTGGTACAAGGAAGTCCTGCTCGTGAAGGACGGCGCAGCGGCGCTCGACACCGGCGACGGACGGCCAAGCCTGGACGGCCGCTGGAACGAGGAGAGCCGATCGGGTCATGCCGCGCCCGTTTTTCATGATTACACCGGCGACGGACTGCCCGACCTGATCGTTGGCGACTTTTCCGGCTGGTTCCGCCTTTATACCAATCACGGGACCCGTAATGCTCCCGCCTTCAATGGCTACGAGCCTCTTCAGGCCGACGGTGCCGACGCGAGGCTCGGAAACTTCTGCTGCACCGCGACGGGGGTTCGCTTCGCCGACATCGATGGCGACGGCGTGCAGGATCTGACGGCCGGCTCCTACCTCCCGGGTATGATCTACTGGTTTCCCGGCAAGCCGGGTGGCCATCTCGGGTCGCGCCAGGCGCTTACCACCCGCGGGGGCTTGCCGATCCTGGCACGCCTCAATGAGGCTGCCGTCGGTGGCGGATACAACAATTATGCGGCCAAACCGGCGTGGATGGACTGGGACGGCGATGGCAAGCTCGATCTGCTGATCGGTGATGCCCAGGGCGATCTGCTCGTACGGCGCAATACCGGTCTCGCCCACTTCAAAGGTTTAACTGTTCATTCGAGTCAGCCTACTTTCGAGGCGGGAACCGAGACCAGAGGGGCCGCAGAAAATATATTCGGTGCCATCAAAGGCGGCGGCGGAGAATTTGCGGACGAGGAGTATCTTTCCCCTGTCACCACCGATTGGAACGGTGATGAGCTGGTAGACCTGGTGGTCGCAACGCAATCCGGAGCGGTTTATCTTCTGCTCAACACGGGAAGCCAAGGAGAGCCGTCCTTTGCCCCACCTATCAAACTTCTGCCTTCAACCCCGGGCGGCGAATTCACCAATCCCCAGTTGGTACGGCGCGGCGACGACGAGATTCTCCGCGGCTCACGGGCCTCGGTGGACGTCGCCGACTGGAACGGCGATGGCAAGCTGGATCTGATCGTAGGAGATTGGGCTCGCAGCTGGCTATTGCGCAGCAATCTTTCCGCTGCGGAAGAAAGCGGGCTGAAGCAAGTGCTCGCGAAGCTGGTGGCGCTCGACAAGAGGGCCGGTTTACAAGGCGAGGAGCCGCTTCGCGACCGACACAAAGGCGCCCCGATTTACTTCGAGAACGAGAAACTCGGCGCCGAATTGGCCACGCTTGAGGCGGAGCTCACCACGTTTCTCGAGCCGAGGGGGAAAGAGAAGTCCACCCGCTTGTCCGATTTTGAAAGGAACCATGGTCATGTTCGCGTCTACCTGCGGCGCTAGGCTGCTTTCGGCTGCAGCCGCCGCGATGCTGATTTCGGCACCGGTCATCGCGCAGAACGTCGGAATCACGGTTGCGCCGAAGGCGGGCCTCAGCGTGCGCGCCGGCCAGACCGGGGAAGTGCGCCTGGTTCTTGGCATGGACGCACCTTGGTATGTCTACGCCCCGACCGGCGCGAACGCGAAGCAGGGCCTGATCGAGACGCACGTTCGCATCTTGCCGGCTGCACAGATCCAGTTCGCGCCTGCACAATTTCCCAAGGCTCAGCCCTACGGCTCCTTTGACGTGTTGCGCGGCCGAAGCAACGTTGTTCGCCAGGCCTTCCGGGTCCGCCCTCGCACCCCGCCCGGTGCCTACAAGGTCAAGGGTTATGCCGAATACCAGACATGCAATGGAAAGGTCTGTCTGGCGCCCAATCGGGTTCCTTTCAGCTTCGTGATCAATGTCGTTGCAGGGTAGCAGCGGACGCTTGCTAAGGGCAGTATTGCTGGCTCTTGCCGCCTGTTTTCTATCTGCAACAGGTGCCGCTGCTCAGCCGGACAGTAACTGGGTCGAGGGTACCAAAAGCGTCGCGCCTACCATCGTATTGGCCCGGACGGGCGTCGCCCCCGGCGGATCACTCCAGTTGGCACTGCGCTTGGAACACGCACCTGGCTGGAACACCTTCTGGTACAATCCGGGCGGTGGCGAAGCGACGAAGATCAACTGGACCCTGCCTGAAGGCTGGAGCGCTGCTGACATCAAATGGCCGGCACCGGAACCGGTACTTGGCAAGGATGGTGCACTCTTCGGCCATGGCTACAGCGGCACCCTCTATCTTCCTGTGGAAATAAAGGCGCCCGCCAATATCGGGATTGGCGACCGGGTCAGGCTGCAGGCAAGCGTGTCGTGGCTGGCCTGCCGAGCCGAAAATTGCGTCAACGGTTCTGCGTCTCTGGAGCTCGACACTTCAGTGATTCACAGCCCGGCACCCATTCCGGCCGTGATCGCCGCGCTTGATCGTCAAGTGAAGCCCGAATGGCAAAAGCACTGGGTGTTATCCGCGACAAAGAGCGGCGAAGAAGTTATCTTCCGGCTGAAAACCGGTGAACCGGTTGTATCGCCCCATTTCTTTCCAGCCACCGAGATGATCTGGTACAGTGCCGAACAGCGGTACGAGACCGCGGGTGGAGGCGAACTCGTCGGGCGGCTCCCCCTGGATCCCTTTTATTCCGGTGAATCAACCGCTTTATCGGGCGTGCTCACGTTCACCGACGTAAGTGGTCGCCGCCGAGCAATTTCCGTTCGCGCACCTTTCTCACCTGTGACCGCCGCGAGTGATAAGGCCGCCGGCGGGGCGGCTGCCGGTGAAACACGCACGACGCCGCTTCTGAAGATCCTGGCGATGGCCTTTCTAGGCGGGCTGATCCTCAATTTAATGCCTTGTATCCTGCCGATCTTGTCGATGAAGGTGCTCTCGCTCGCTCAGTCCTCGCGTGCGGGCGCCACAGCTTTCCGCGCCGATGCGGTCGCATATACCCTCGGCGTCCTGACGAGCTTTCTGGCTGCGGGAGCCTTGATGCTGGTCTTGCGGGCGTCACTCGGGGAGCTGGGATGGGGCTTCCAGCTTCAGCAGCCGGCGTTCGTACTAGCCCTAGCGCTTTTGATGACGGCCGTCGGATTCAACTTGCTGGGCGTGCTTCAGGTCGGAGGATCGTTGCAGGGATTGGGAAACTCGCTCACCGAGGGTAATTCACGGCGTGCATCTTTCTTCACCGGAGTGCTTGCGGTGGTCGTGGCTGCACCCTGCACCGCCCCATTCATGGCATCCGCCATGGGCGCGGCGCTCGTGCTTCCTCCGGCCGGCGCACTCGCTATATTCCTAATGCTGGGCCTCGGCCTTGCGTTCCCCTACCTGCTGTTAAGCTTTCTGCCGGTTACCCATCGCATACTGCCCAAGCCGGGCAACTGGATGGTGACCTTCCGTCAGATCCTCGCTTTCCCGATGTTCGCGACTGCGATTTGGCTGCTGTGGGTGCTCGGCCAGCAACTAGGGGTCGGTGCAATGGCGCTGGGACTCATCGCCATTTTCACCTTGTCGCTCGGCACGTGGTCGTTGGGCAAGGGAAGAGTCGCCGGCCGCGCTTTCGCCGTTGTATGTTTCTTCCTAACGGTCGCCGTTGTTGCTCAAGCCGCACGTCTGCCCCCGCCGAATCCTCGAGGTAGCGACGCAACCGATCCTTCGCCGGAGGGGATACCTTATACCCCGGAGGCATTGGATGCTCTGCTGGCGAGCGGGACGCCGGCCTTCGTTTATTTCACCGCGGATTGGTGCATCACCTGCAAGGTGAATGAAGCAAACGCGATTCGGCGCCCCGAAACAGCGGCATTTTTCAAAGAAAATAATATCGCGGTGATGGTGGGAGATTGGACGCGTCAAGACCCACACATCACAGCCATCCTAAAGTCTTATGGTCGTTCGGGAGTGCCCATGTATCTCTTCTATCCAGCTGGAGCAAAACGCATGGACGGCATTTTATTGCCCCAGATTCTCACCGTCGGAAATGTCCGCGCAGGTATCGAACCAAAGATCAGTTAGCGGCATGAACGATCTAGCCGAGACGTTGGCGCGGCGACTGTAACGGCTGGAGTTTCAAGGACGCGCTCGTCTCCTACCCCATTATTCGTTGCCGGATTCCGCATTCAGCTGCGGAAGGTCTGCTTTGGCGTGCGTCAGACGGGTGCCAGGGTCCGATTGTGGCGCGAAGCTGCCGTTGGGTTTTCCGTCCTCTGATCGGAAGCAGGCGTTGCGCTAGCCCTCATCTTGCAGAAAAAAATATAAGGAAAGTGGCCGAACCCAAACGTCCACAAAGGGTGCTCAGGTCCGGCCGATAGGTCCGTGCGTGGGCGGGAGGTTCAAAGCCGCGGTGTTGGTGGGTAGCCCTGCATTCTCTTCGTTCCGGCCTCCACGGCGGCCAGCAGCGTGTCGTGCGTGGAATGTGCGTAGCGAAGCGTTGACTTGTAGTCCTTATGCCCGAGCTGCCGGCCGATCGTCAGAAGGTCCACTCCTGACTGTGTTAGGAAGGTAGCACACGCATGACGTAAATCGTGCAGGCGTAGGCCCGGCAGTTTCGCCTCGTCCCGTACCGTCTGCCAGGCGTGCTTGATCGTCACGAAAGGTTTGCCGGTTTTCGGGTTTGGGAAGACGTAGGGGCACTTATCGAACCGCGGCGCGGCGTTGAGAATGGCCACCGCCGCCGTGGAGAGAGCGACCTTGCGCGGTGCGCCGTTCTTTCTGACCGGGATCAGCCATTGCTGCTTTTCCAGGTCGATGTGCTTCCATTCCGCAAGCCGCAATTCCGACACGCGGGCACCAGTATATAGAAGCATGGGGATCAGATATTTGAGCTGCGGGTTGAGCGACGCCTCACATGCCCTCAGCAACCGTTTGGCCTCCTCGGTCGTGAGATAGCGTTCCCGCGCATTGTTGATCGGCGGGCGAGGGATCCCCTTGACTGGGTTCCGGGTGACGCCCGGCATGTTCGACCGGATCGCCAACTCGAACGACCGATAGAACAGCACTCTGATCTTCTCTACTGTCGCAGGGGCAAGGCCTGATGCCCCCAGTTCTGCGAGCCACTTCGCCACGGCAGGCTGGTTGATTGCGTCGAGCCGCAGCTTCCCCCAACGCGGGAGCAGATGCAGTCTAATAATGCTCTCCGTGTTGGCCGGCGATTTTTGGTAGGTACGCGCATAGGCCTCATGCTCGCTGGCCAGAGCGGCGTACGTCACGACGGCCTTCTTCTCCGCCTTCGTCGCGACAGGATCACCGCCGTTGAGCAGCACGTTGGCGCGGTGCTCCTCGGCCGCCTTGCGAGCTTGGGCGATGGTAATTTCCCCGTGACCGCCGATCTTCAACGTCTTCTGTTCGCCGGCCGCGTTTTGGTATCGAAGGGTGAATGTGCGGCCTCCCGATGAGCGGCAGCTTAGGACGAAGCCCTTGAGGACAGTGTCCCAAAAATCGGTGCGCCGCTTGCCGGGTTCGCATTGGGCGGTGAGACAAAAAGCGTGGGTCAAATGAGCTTTTGGCATGATGGTGTTTCCTTGTGAAAGTGAGTTGATGGGGCGCGCGAAATTGGCCCGCCCAGGCAGGCGAGGTGCGCGGCAGTGGTTGGGTAAGTGGCCGGTCGGATTGTGGCCTGGCGGGGCTCTGGGCGGCTCGCGTGGGCAGGTTTTCGGCGGCGGCCACCCGGCGCGTCTCGTGCCGCTTACTGAGTTCAGGTGGGGGGAGGGGGTAGCGAGCGCGAAGCATCGGACCGGTGGCAGGCGATGGAGCGATAGAGTGCCCGACGTGGCGTTTCTGCCGCCCCCCGCCCCCACCTGCGCCGGCTAGTAGACGTCGGTAAGATCGATTTTTGTGTAGGACTTCTCCTCCGTGCAGAGGGGGATCTTCCACTTCTCCCGGCCCTTGATCCGCTTCGGCGGCCCTAGGAGTTCACGGAGTATGGAGCCGCATTCCCGACATTGAGCGTTGGTAGGCCTCTGCAAGCCGAGGTGTTCGAGTAGCTCAATCGCGGTCATGCGCGGCTGGTTGGCATTATCCGCTCGCTCCACATCGAGCCGCTCAAGAACCTTCTCGCTTATGACGCTCACGCTTTGGTGCCGGACGTTCCAGGCCGCGAGTTGAGCTTCCTCTGCGGGGGTCAGCCACCACTGCTCACCGTTCGCCAACTCCAAGGCCAGCTGAGCAAAGACCTGTTGCATGTCGAGCCCGTGTTCGAAGTTCAGCCGCTCGACGGGGATGGTCCACCAGCGGGTGTTGCCGGTCGGATCGATTAGGAAGTTGAACTCGTTGACGGTGGCAAAGAACACCCTCTGGCGGGGGTATTCGGCCTCAACGCGAGCGTACGGCGGCCGGAGCTTGTCGAAGTTGCTGGTCAAGAAGCCCTTCAAGCGGGCAATGTCCTTCTTGAAGGAGCTGTCCAGCTCGCCGATCTCAGTGATCCAGTGTCGAATGGCCCCCAAGATCGAGTCCTTGTTTGCTCCGTCAAGGTGGTGGTCGTCTTTGAACACCTCCGCTCGAAGCTCCAGGTCGGAGATGAGCGCCCTGCCCCAACTAGTCTTTCCGCAGCCTTGAGGCCCCTGCAGCGTCAGCACGCCCCGGGAAGCGAATGAGCCTCGGTGTATAGCCGCGGCTACGGCACTGAGGAGCCAGCGATGAAGAAGGGTTACCTTTCGGGGGGCCGGGTATTCCTCAGCTGCCTCGACTGTGGAGTAGAGCTCATCGAGCCGATCCTGCTCATCCCATGGGCGGGAGCGGATCCAGTCCTCGACGGGATTGAAGGAGTGGCTCTCAGCGATGTCATAGATGAACGGCTGGATAAGCCCGGTGTTCATGTTGTTAAGGGATGCAAGGCTCAGGACTCGCGTGAGGGAAACCGGTCGCCCCGCGGAGTCGGTGAGCTCAACGCGCTTTTTGATCACGTTGAACCGGCAGAGGATGCCGGCGCTCTCAATCAGGTGCTCCACATTTGGTACGGTTGTGGGGACCCCGGATCGGCCTGGGCTCGGGCAGTCGGGGAAGCTTGAAGGGGTGACGCGGACGTGCGCAACCCCAGACCGGCCGCAGAGGCCCGATCCTAATTCGTTAGTCATCGTGATGTTCTCGTTCTTAATGATGGGAGGTGGAGCGGACTCCTCGGTAAGTATCCGCTCCTGAGGGTCAGGCCGCTCTTTCAAGCTCCCGCGGCACGAGCAGGCTGTACCTGCCGTGGCCGAGGTCGCTCCAGAGGTGCCGCTCGGGGTCAGTGCCGCTGAGGCTTTCAAACAGCTGCGCGACCTTCGAGAGATTGAGGCCCGATATCGCGACTGCAGCTTCAACCGCTAAGCAGCCGCTGCTGTGTCCTTCTAGGGATGCAAGGGTGACCCCTACTGCGGCATCTACAGGACCGAAAAAGCGATCTTCGACGTGCGGGAACTCCGCCAACGCGCTTCGCCCCAGGGGAAGAAGAACGTTCTTCGGGAATAAAATACTAATCATAAATGTAAGCTCCGTTTCGTTATCCCTTTCAGGGTTGAGAACACGGGTTTGTTTTCCGCATATCTCTGCCGCCTTCCCAAGCGGTATTATGATACCTAAGCCCTAACAGTTGCTCCTTCTGGTGGCGGCTAGGGCCCCTCTGCGGCGGCCGTAAAGCTACCGCAGAGGGGAAGGTACGTGGGGTTCGGATCAGCCTGCTACGTTGCGGCCAGGGCGCCGTACTCGCTTCAGGATGAGCAGCGGATCAGGTTCGATGTTCCAGAGCAAAGTGCCCACGGCTCGGGCAGACATTCCGGCTTCTGATGCCATTTCCGCAATTGCGTCGCGGGTCACCGCTTCCCCGTCGTGCTCGAAGGCAATGCCTCCGCCGACGTTCCGAACCACGATCCTGCTATGCCTGAACAGATGGCGGAGATTTGTGATGGTCGTGGGTACCTCAGCATCCCACTTTGGGAAACAGCAGGCATGCATCATGTCGAACGCCACGTCCCCACCGTGCGCCAAGTTCAAGACGTACCCATACCCTGTGTTCAGGTCAGAACATCGCTGACACCGCCCGTCGAAGGGCAGGCTTCAAGAGGGTTCGGCTGATCGGTTGAAGAGAGAATGGAAGCTTTCACTGACAAGTCCTTTATTTAGCCAATGCGCAAAGCAATGGCGGTTCGATTGGGCTTGTGTCTGGAGACTGGGCAGGGAACCGGTCGCTCCAAACGCAAGCCATGGATCCCAGAATCACCCGGGTGGAGAACGTTTGTGGTGCGACACAGTATGATGGCACTTGCTCGTGCCCATCTGCCGGTCAGGGCGGCGTCTTTATAGCGGGGCCGAGCGTTGTCAACGGACTTCCTTCTTGGAAGAGGCCGTCTATCAATGACCGCTATGCTCCTCCTGATCGACCCTCCGCGGCGGCGGCAAGAGCGGCGGCTGGACCGGCGTAGACGGGGACTTCATCCAGGCGACGAACACCACGAAGGCGGCTAATCCTATCGTGGCGAACGGGTGCTTCGTCAGCACGGCGCCCAACAGCCCGAACGCCAAAAGGCCGAACATCTCCGCCGGCTTTGAGTAGGCGCCCCATACGATCAAGATGGCCAGCACCATGATGAGCACCGTCAAGGCAAGCTTCAGAGCGGCCAAAGCGAGGCAGGCGATGATCAGGATCAGAGACCAGTGCATGCTGCGTCTCCCGCATAGGTGCGGCAGAGCTTCAGCAGCTGCGGATCGACGCCTTCCGCATCATGGATGAACAAGACGAAAGCAAAGCCGCTGTTGCCGACGGTGACCGTCATCTCGAACCATCCGGCATGATCCTGCAGAAGGTCCCAGAACGGGCGGAAAGCGGGTGATCCGAAGGGTGCGCGATCGATAGGGTTGGCGAGGGGCGAGAAGCCGATCTCCGCGACCAAGGCAGCCTCGGTGTCTCCAGCCTGGACCACGAGGAGGTGGGTCAGGTCGAGGACGCCGACAGCGGTCCAGTACGGCACGGCGTGAGACAGGATGCGATGCAGCCGGGCGTCGGGCACGGCGTCGGGAGCAGCGGCAAGGGCCGCCGCGTCATAGAACGAGAGCATGGGTGATCCTTTCCAGGCATAAAAAAAGGCGCCCGAAGGCGCCGTGTTACCGCTCAGGCCGGCGGCTTAGCTTTGTTGAGTTTTCTGTGTTTTCGTATTGAGAGCCAGGGGTGGAGCCTACCTCGTGCTGCCCGGTGGGCTCACCTCTTGAACGGAGCGGAGACCCACGCCGACAGGCGACGAGGTCCCATTCTGGCAGGGCTTAGCTGGAGACTAATCTGCCTGCCCATTGCAGCGCCGCCCAAACTTGGGTGACCGCATGTACGCTACAGACGAGCAAGACGGACGAGGCGAGCGCCACCGGGACAAACGAGCCGAACAGACGCACCTGGAAATCTCCCCGGAACCGGCCAATGCCAGCTGCTCCAAGACGGACCAGTTGGACCTGCGGAAAGACGGCGGTGAAGGCCATGACCCAAAGAAAACGCGCGAACGGCACCACGAACTGCGGCATCGCCATGGCAGCGCCATCGGCCTCGATTTCGTATCCGATGTCCCACACTGCAACTAAGTAGAGGAGATAGAGGGCAGCAAGCCCGCCCATCACCAGGGTGCTTAGCCGAGCGTTGGTTTTGTAGAGCAGGGGCGTCAGCGCCACCGTGATTAACGCCGCGTACCAAGCAGCGTGAATCTCCGAGCGCACTGCGTAGATGAGCATCGCAAGCGCCGCGATGGATTGTACGATCGCAAGATTGGTGCAGTAGCCCAGAGCCCAGACCGCGGGGGCGCCCCCAGCCGGTGCGGCTTGTGGTGGTTCCAGTGCCTCGTCTCGCTTGACGAGTGCTTTGTAGGTAAGGAGCGCTATGCCGTAACAGTGAGTGCCAATGCTCCCCGGCCCGAGCCCCAGCCTCCGTATGGATGACCCCAAGCCCAATATAAAGCCACGCTTAGTGTTAGTAATAAGATCCCGCTGATCAAGGGTAGATGTTGGGGAAGGGCAGGTCTGAAAGCTTGATTGAACGGTCGGGGGGCGACGCTGTACCCGCGCAGTGCGATCCACGTGTGGAGGCGGTCTAAGATCGTTTCACGCGGAATTACCGTCTCAGCGGCGTCAGGTTTGCTGAACCGACGACAGGAGGAGCAGAGCGCGGAACTACGATCCATCGAAACTGAACAGAAGGGACAGGCGCGAACCTCTGCAGCGGAGGCTTTGACCGTCTCAACGTCCTTCTCGTCGCTCATGCGTCTACACCAAGAGCGCTGCTTGGCTTGTGCCCAACCTGTGGCATGGTGCCGGCAGGCGGAAGCAATCCTGCCGCTTCCATACGAGACAGCACGTGGGCTACTGTCCCGATGATAACTCCCGCCAGCGTGAGCAGGCAGCCCAACGTAAACACCATCATCTGGCTTTGCATTAGGCCGATATTGTGAGTGCCTTCCGGCGCGGTGTCTGTCCCGAACGCAATCAAAAGAAGCAGAAGGCCGAGCCCTCCGATACCTATACCAATTCTCTTCATAGCTGTTCTCCCTGTTGAGGTTCTCTCGACTCGCCGAGCGTCGGCGAAGGTTGCGCAGCGAGGCTGCACGAGTGTGTCGAAAGGTCGTTGTGCTTGATCATCGCCCCACGTTCGGAAGCGGTGTTGGGCTTGGGCCCACTGCCGCTCCTAGTTTCCTGTCGGAGCGACGGCCGAAGCCGGATGTTGAGAACCCTGGCAAAGCACAGAGCGCATGCGCCTTTACCGTTGCCGGTTGGACATACGCGCATGCCACCCGGCCGCCGAGGACATCGGTGACCGTGGTGCTTTGCTTTGGGTTCTCACGCCCCACCCCCTGGCTTTAACAGGAGGTCGGGCGATCTTGCGGGGTGGCGAACCAGTTCGCAATAGGGGTTTGGTTGCCGCTACCGGTTATTTCAGCAGCGGGTTACACATTAGACGTGCCCAGATGCGTGTGCCTGGCAGAGCGCAATCAGCTGCGGATCAACGCCTTCTGCCTTTTCGACAAGCAGCACGTGGGCAAACCCACTGTCGTCGAAGATGAACACCACCTCGAAGCAGAAGCCATGATCCTCGATCCACTCCCACGCGGGGGTGAAGTCAGGATCGCCAAAGCGGCTGCCGTCGATGGGGTTCTGTAAGGGTGAAAAGCTGAAAGCCTGCTCGACCGTCGTGAGGGTGTCGTTCGGCTGGACCACAACGAAGCGGGCATGGCCGGTGATGCTGCCGCCGAGCTGATCGCGGCGCTGGCTAAGGAGGTGCCTGAGTCGAGGGTCTAGGGGTGTGCTGAGGGCGCGCAAAAGCGACGGCCCATCATTGATGGACAGCATGGGATGCTCCATGTGGTGGGTGTCTCCCGCTCAGGGGAGGAAGCTCAGCGGAGCTTCATATAAGATACCCACTCCGCCGTGCTATCCGAGATGCTGTTCGCCTCGTTCCACGCGCCCGCAGCACCCTAACTGCTGCGGTGCGATCACTCTCGGCCGTTAGATAAGCGCTGACTGCGCCCTGTGATGCTGCACCACCGCATGGGGAGCATCACTTCGAAGAAAATCTGAAAAGGTGAGGAGTGCTACATCCCTTAGGTGATCTGGTGGTACAGAAAGTCGCCCATAGTGTATACTTGCCACAGCCTTTATCAATATCCTAATTGCAAAGGCAAACACATGGCCAACGCAAAAGCGCAATGCGTCTTTGGGAGGGCCAGTGTGAGGAGTCATCGGTTTTTTGATTTTACTCCGAGCCTCTCCGACTAACTTAATCAACTCCGTTCTCACGATAGAAGGCTTTCCAGAAACAGGATCGGATGCGATGACGCGGCCTGGCGCCCGACGCGGCAGTACGGATGATCCAGAACAAAGTGCGTAAAAGTCGGCGTGAGTGGCACGTTTTAAGGTGACATCCAGCTCAGCTAGATCGATCTCAAATTGATCCCTAACCTCCTGTGGGGCTATGCCGCAGTGGCACAAGGTACAATAAACTCTTTCCAGATTCCCGGAAGCATATACCTCGTTCTCCCAGCTATATCCGTGAGAGTATAACACCCTACGGTCATCGATCTTTCTTCCCCGGAAGTCGTCGTAATCTGAGTCCATTGCCACCAAGGTATCTTCAATATCCCTTTCTAAGATATCCCTAGCGAGACGTTCTAAGATGGGTTTTCCTCCCCGTGGAGTGAGCTTGACGCTGATGTCTGG
>DASVUO010000307.1:0-5123 GCA_036386995.1 Allosphingosinicella sp.
CGCCACGCTGAAACGAAAAGGGCCCGGCGTCTCCGCCGGGCCCTCCCGTTTGCGTCTCCGCCGAACCGCTTAGTCGCGGCTGCCGAGGAAGCTGAGCAGGAACTGGAACATGTTGATGAAGTCCAGATACAGGGTCAGCGCCCCGAAGATCGCGGCACGGCCCAGCATCTCGCTGCTGCCGGCGATCTGGATGTAGATGCTCTTGATCTTCTGCGTGTCGTAGGCGGTAAGGCCCGCGAACAGCAGCACGCCGACAAAGCTGATCACCATGCTCAGCGTGTCGGATTTGATAAAGATGTTGCCGATCATCACCACCATCAGGCCGACCAGACCCATCAAAAGGAACGTGCCCATGCCGGACAGGTCCTTCTTGGTGGTGTAGCCCCACAGGCTGAGCGACACGAAGGCCGCGGCCGTGGCTACAAAGGTCGTCGCAATCGACGTGCCGTTGTAGACCAGCGGGATCACCGACATGGAGACGCCCATCACCGCCGCGAAGCTCCAGAAGAATGCCTGGAGGCCGCCGGTCGACATGTGGCCGGCGCGCGCCGCGAAGAAGAAG
Source organism: Allosphingosinicella sp. (assembly GCA_036386995.1). Classification (GTDB taxonomy): domain Bacteria; phylum Pseudomonadota; class Alphaproteobacteria; order Sphingomonadales; family Sphingomonadaceae; genus Allosphingosinicella. The sequence goes on from DASVUO010000307.1 coordinate 563, forward strand.
ATCATGATTAGCGGCGCGAACATCACGACATATTTGAGGATACCGGTGCCGACGAAGATCGACTCGGCAACGCCCGTTATCGCAAGCGCGTAGGCGACGATGCCGGTGAGCAGCACTCCGGACGCCATGTAGTTGTAAACAGACAGCATGTGGGACCGCAGGCCCGCGTCGAAGGCGACGCCCTCGCGGCCGGCCGTTCCGGCCGTTTGCGGCGCGGCGGTTGCGCGCGGGTCAAATCCGTTAGCCATTATACTCTCCTTTGCCGGCAGGGGTTGGCCTGCCGCAGGTTTGAATATCGGGTGAAACGGCCGCTTATTCAAGGAAAAGCGGTACGCCGCCGCCGATCCATGCGGTAGGGGAACGGCCTTATGCACCGCTTGTTCGTCGCTATTCGCCCGCCCGAGCCGATCCGGGCGCAACTCCTCGACCTGATGGAGGGCATGGCGGAAGCGCGCTGGCAGGATGAGGACCAACTTCACCTCACCCTGCGCTTCATCGGCGAAGTGGATGGGCGGACGGCGGAGGACATCGACATCGCGCTGTCAGGGGTCCGCCACCCGGCGTTCGAGCTCGTGCTGGACGGGCTCGGCGCATTCAACCGGCGGGGCCAGCCAACGGCGCTCTGGGCGGGCGTCGCGCCGCACGAACCCTTGCAGGCGCTTCACAAGAAGATCGACTACGCGCTTCAAAGAGCCGGCGTTCAGCCCGAGCGCCGCGCCTATCTGCCGCACATCACCCTCGCCCGCTTCGGACGCGGCGGCGGTTCGCTTCAGCCGCTGCTCGCCCGCGCCGGCACGATCAGCAGCGCACCCTTCCCCGTGCGCGAGTTCAGCCTCTACGAAAGCCGCCTAACCCCCGCTGGCGCGACCTACACGCCGGTCGCGCACTATTCGCTAGGCTGACACTCCCGCCGCCACAGCAGCCAGGAATAGGCAACTGGGATCAAGCCCGCCGCCACAACTGCCGCGATCATAACTTGCATCATCAGCGCCGCCGGCACCGGCAGCAGCGCAAGCAGGATTGCAACCGCGCCGGCCGCGACCATCAGCTTGCCTGCAAGCCGGTGCGTGCGGATCCAAACCTCCTCGCTCGCCAGCGTCCAGGGCGTCCGCACCCCGATCATGTACATGCTCCGGGATTTGCCGAGCTGGTTGCCGATCAGCACCAGCATCGTCCCCACCGGGATGCAGATCAGCCGGTTGGTGGGTACATCCCAGCCGAGCGCCACCGACACCACGGCAAGCTCCACCGTCGCTCCGATCAGCAGCACCCCGAACCAGCCGGCGAAATACAGGCCCTGGCTCCGCGCAAGCCCTTCCTTGCGCGGCTCCAGCGACGGCAGCGCCCAAAGCAGCGCCGACATACCCCCTACGATTACCGCGGGCAGCATAAGCGCCGTCCACTTATCGGAAAAGCGGTCCGGCTCCCCCGTCAGGCCCCAATGCACCGGAAGCTGCGCATCCGCCGGCAGCGAGCAGCCGACAACAAGCGCCACCGCGATGATCGCCATGGTCGTCAGAACGGCCGCAAGGCCCATGATCCGTCGCGTCACAGCGCCACTCCCTTTTTCCGTTCGGCCACTCCCATGGTGCCCATGAAGCCAAGCAAAACCTCCTCCAGCACGGTCATGTTGATGCTGTAAAAGATCGTCGCCCCCTGCTGGTCGGCGTGGATCAGCCCCGCTTCCTTGAGCTTGGCGAAGTGGCCGGACATGGTCGGCTTGGACACGTCAAACGCCTCGGCAAGGTCGCCGGCCGTCCTTGATCCGCTCTTCAGCATCTCCAGGATCGCGCGCCGCGTCGGATGCGCGAGGGCTTCGAACACGACGTTCATTTCGCTCCGGCGCCACCCGCGACCACGAAGTCCGCGACCGCATCCACCACCCCCTGCGCAATCGGCAAGGAGGGGTCGGCATAAGCGGCGAGATTGGCCGCGCGGTCGTCCGTTGCGACCGCCTTCAGCACATGATTGACCTCCGGCAGCAGCACCAGCTTCGCGTGTGGATTGGCCGCCGCCATCCGCCGCGCGTCCGCTTCCGTGACCTGCAGATCGCGCTGGCCCTGCACAATCAGCATCGGCTTGGTCACTGTCTTGGCGAGCACCGCCGGATCGTAGGAAAAGAGGCTGATCAGGAAGCCCTGCACCGGCGGCCCGAAGAGCGGCATCAGCGCGGGATGAAGGGTCGATGGATCGACACGCTTCCCCTTCTCTAGCACATCGATCGCCGCCAGCGCCCCATCGAGGAGCGGCGCATTGGCCGGATTGGCGCGCAATTGCTCGCGCAGCACGTCGCTCAGCCTACGCCCTGGCGCGGAGACGAGGATCACGCCGCAGACGCTCTCCGCTTCCTGCCCCGCGACCAGCGCCACAAGCCCGCCTTCGCTATGGCCGAGCAGCCACACGCATCGCGCGCCGGTCCGCTCCCGCACCGCCTTCACCCAGCTGCGCACGTCGGCGGCATAATCGGCGACGGTCACGGCATTCGCGTCCGCCGACGCCGCCGCGCTTCCGAACATGCCGCGCTTGTCGATCCGCACCGTCGGCACGCCCTTTGCCGCGAGCCCTTCCGCCAGCAGCCGGTAGGACGCCGGCTTGAGACCAAGCGGGCTGTTGCCGTCGCGATCGGTCGGCCCGGACCCTGGGATGATCAGCACCGGCGCCGTACCTCCCGGCGCACCGAGCAGAGTCCCGCCCAAATGCCCCGAAGGCCCCTGCACGTGGATCTCCATCCCCACAGCAGGCGGCGAATCCGCAGGCGCAGATCCAGCCAACACCAATGCCATCAGCAATCCTGAAATCATGCGCTCGCTCCCATTCGTTATTTAGGCAAATACCGAACTGGGCGAGCAGAGTCAAACGCGTTCAGGCACCAAGCTCAGCCAACAGCCGATCCACCATGCCTTCATAGGTCTTGCCGAACAGCCGCAGGTGAACAAGCGCCGGGAACAGCTGATAGGCCGCGCGCCGCGCCTCCCGGCCAGCCTCGGGCGCGCCATAGGCTTCCCAGAAGCTCTCCCCCGGCTGGTCGAACAGGGTCAGCATCGCGAGATCGACCTCCGCATGCCCATGGTAGCAGCCCGGGTCGATGAAGGCGGCAAGCGCCCCCTCGCGCACCAGGATGTTGCCCGTCCACAGATCTCCGTGCAGCAGGCTGGCCTCGGGTGCCGCCGGCAGCAGCTCCCCGAGCCGCGGCACCAGCGCCGCCACCCGCTCACGCCAAGGCCGGTCGAGTATCGAAGCGGTGGCCGCAAGCCGCTGCTCGCCCCAGAAGCCCGGCCAGTCCGTCCGCTCCCGATTCTCCAAGGCCACCGTGCCGAGCTGATAATCGACCGGCCAGCCAAAGCTCTGACCCGTCCGACCGTGCAGCCGCCGAAGCGCCGCGCCGATCGACGCCCAGGCTCGCTCACTGAACACCGCGTCGTTGGGCACGTGCTCCAGCAACAGCACGCCGTCGACTTCGCCTTCCACCAGCGGCACCGGCACCTCCGCCGAAGCAAGCGCCCGCAGCATTGCCGCTTCCGTGGCGATCCCCGCCCCGCCCTTGGCGACGCTCAGCCGCCCGTCACCGCGCCGCACCAGCAGCACTTCGGACAAGTCGCCGCCCGACAAGCGCTCAAGCCGCTCCACCGGAACATGCGCCGCCGCCGCAGCCCGCTGCGCGAACGCCGTCACGCTCCGTCCGCCAGTCGCCGGGCAAGCGCCCGCGTGCCTTCCGTCACGTGCTTCCACGTGATGTCGAACAGCGCGTCCTCGCCGTGATAAGGGTCCGCCACCGCCTGCCCGACCCGCTCCGGCACATGGTCGAGCAGCAGCGACAACTGCGCCGTCCCATCCGCCGGCCGCATCGCCCGCAGATTGGCCAGGTTCTTCGCGTCGAGGGCGATCACCTGATCAAACCGCCGGAAATCCTCGGCCGTCACCTGCCGCGCCCGCAGATGCGAGATGTCGACGCCGTTTTTTGCCGCTACCGCCTGGGCCCGCGGGTCCGGCGGCAGTCCGACCTGCCAGTCGCCGGTGCCGGCGCTGTCGATCTCGACGTCGAGCCCGATCCGCTCCGCCTCCACGCGAAACGCCGCCTCGGCCAGCGGCGAGCGGCAGATATTGCCCAAGCAGACGAAAAGGACCGAGTGGGTCATCACCAACCGTGTTGCCAAAGCCAGCCGCTCTGCTAGCCAGATGCGGCAACGAGAACAACGAGAGAGGCTTGCATGGCGTCCGAAGCTCCCGAAGCCGCCCGAAGCCCGTCCCGCGTCAGCGGCTACGCCTGGTACGCGCTGTTCGTCTTCGTCATAGTCTATGCGGTGAATTTCATCGACCGCCAGATCCTCTCGATCCTGGTCGGCGACATCAAACGCGACCTCCAGGTCTCCGACGCGCAGATCGGCTTCCTTTACGGCACTGCCTTCGCCGTCTTCTACGCCCTGTTCGGCATCCCGCTCGGCCGCCTCGCCGACAGCTGGTACCGCGGCCGGCTCATGGCAATGGGCCTCGCGCTCTGGTCGTCGATGACTGCTTTCTCGGGCTTCGCCAACAGCTTCGGAATGCTCGCCGCGGCGCGCAT
>DASVUO010000308.1:0-2455 GCA_036386995.1 Allosphingosinicella sp.
GCTCGCAGCATCCATGCCGCCTGAGGAATTGCGCGCGGCGATGCGCAAGCTCGGCTACGCGACCCACGGCGACCTTGCCGAAGCGATCGGGGTGAGCCGCTCGTCGGTCAGCCTGTGGGTGCAGGGCAAGGTCGGCGTGCCGCGGCCGGTGGCGATGCTGATCCGGATGATGGTCTCCGCGCAGCGGCGCCCTTACTGACCCGAAGCCAGCGCCACGGAAGCATCGCGGCGGTACGGATCCTTGCCGAAGACGAGGCCGCCGCCTTTGCCAGGCAGCACGGTCAGGTAGGTGAGGTAGACCGGCACCGGCTCGGGCAGGTCCACTTCCTGTTCGGGGGCGTTGCCGTTCGGCCCGGGCGCGGCGCCGCCGAACAGCCAGGCGGCGAGGCGCGGCGCATCCTCCACCCGGACGCAGCCGGAGCTGATCGCCCGGTCGGCCCGCGCGAACAGCGGCTTGCCGGGGAAATCGTGGAGGTAGATGCCGAGTTCGTTAGGCATCATGAACTTCATCGCGCCCATCACGTTCGCGCCGCCCGGGAGCTGGCGCATGCGCAGCTTGACCTTGCCGGCGGCGGCGGCGCGCCAGTCGACCTGCGACAGCTTCATCACGCGCGGCGTGTCGCCCCAGTCGGAGAGTACCTCGATGCGTTCGCGGGTGAGGAAGCCGGTGCCCTCGCGAAGCACACGGCGGGCGCGGTCGCGGGCGAGGTCGGGCGGCACGTTCCAATAGGGGTTGAGCGTGACGTAGCGCAGCAGCCCGGCGATCGGCGGCGTCTGCATGTTGGACTTGCCGACAATGACGCGCATCGGGCCGGTTACCTTCTCCCCGTCGACCATCCAGAGGCGGGCGGAGCCGGTGTCGACGATGATGTAGCGGCCGGGCTGCGCAGGGATGACGCGGGCGCGCTCGAGGTTGGCGCGGACCAGTGCCTGGCGCTCCGCCGAGGCGGCGGGTTCGGTTCGGCGCCAGGCGACGGCGGCGCTGCGCAGAGCCTCGTAGAGCGGGTTGAGGCGCGCGGCTTGTCCAGGTTTTCCCTGCACGAGGGCTGCCGAGATGTCGGCCGGAGCAGGCGCGATGCCGTCGTCGATGTAGCGCATTCCGCGCACCGGGCGGTGGAGGTCCCTTAGGTAGGCCGCGTAGGCGCGGGTGAGGAGGAGATCGGCGTGGGCAAGCGCGGAGCGATCGGACGCGGCGGCGGCGATGGCGGCCTCTATATCGGCGACCCCGTAGGAGGCAGGGTCCAGCCCCTCGACGTCGGCGGTCGCCAGGCGGCGGAGGAAGGCGTGCGCCTCCGGCTTCACCCCTTGCTGAGTCACCCACAGCGGGCGGTGGCCGCGGGCGGCATAAGCCTTGGCGATCTCCGGAGACACGACCACCGGCGCCTGCGCGGCGCGCTGCGGCCGCGCCGCCGGCTCTTCGGCGACCCGCGGCGTCTCGCTGCCGCAGGCGGCGAGCGACAAAGCGGCGGCAAGGGTCAAGGCGCGGCGGGTGAGGATGTTGGCCACTCCGAGGCTGTTTGCTTAAGCCGCTTCAACAATAGATTCGGCTGAGAACCCACGCGGTAAGCAGTGCCTCGATGATCAGAAATGGGGCAGTTCAGGCGATGCGCGGCAGGACCTGGTCCGCTTCGCCCCAGCCACGCAACGCCCGCGAGCGCGGCCGCTCAAGCAATAAAGGCGTATCCAAGATCGTGAAGCGGTCGGCGCTCTCGGTCTCCTCCAGCTCCTCCCAAGCGACCGGTGCGGCGATAGGCGCGCCTGCTCGGGCACGCAGCGAGTAAGGCAATATTGCGGTGGCGCTTCGCTGGTTGCGGAGGAAGTCGAGGAAGATTCGGCCTGTGCGCTCCGCTTTGGGAAGTGCGATGGTGAAGCGTTTGGGCTCGGCTTCGGCAAGGGCGGCGCAGATTGCGCGGGCGAAGCCGCGGAAGACGCCCCAGCTTCCCACCGGCGCGTGCGGCACGATGACGTGAATGCCCTTGCCGCCGCTCAGCAAGGGGAAGCTGCGCAGGCCGAGTTCTGCGAGAAAGTTGTGCATCCGGATGGCTGCGTACTTCACCTCCGCGAAGTCGATCCCTTCCCCCGGATCGAGATCGAAGGCGAGGCGGTCCGGCTGCTCGACATGGTCGGCGCGGGTGCCCCATGCGTGGAACTCGACGGCGCCGGCGGCGGTGCAGGCGGCGACTCCGGCCGCATCGTCGACGTAGAGATAATCCTCAGTGCGGCCGTTCTTTTGCGCGATCGGCAGGAACCGGATCGGCGGCTGGAAGTCGTCGCCGGACGCCGGATGGGCGCGGTTGCGCTGATAGAAGCAATGGCCCGCCGTGCAGCGCAGCAGGTTAAGCGGCCGCCGCGCCGCGTCACGCAGGAGGAGCGGCGCCACCAGGTCGTAGTAGCCGCGGATCGCCTCCGCCGGGGGGAGCTCCGGCTTCTTGTAGACCGGCTCCCCTGCCCCGGC
>DASVUO010000309.1:0-1743 GCA_036386995.1 Allosphingosinicella sp.
GAACGTTTGAGCTGATCCGCTTGGCGAGGAACATCACCACTTCTTCCGGCACCTGAACGTCCGGAAGCGCTTCCAGCTTCTTCAGGATGATGTTGAGGCGAAGCTCGAGATCGGCCTGGTTGATGTCGGCGACGAGGCCCCAGGACAGGCGGGACAGGATGCGCGGCTCGATGCCGTCGAGGTCCTGCGGCGCGCGGTCCGAACTGATCACCAGCCGCCGTCCGGCCGAGATGATCTCGTTCATGGTGTGGAAGAATTCTTCCTGCGTCGATTCCTTGCCGGCGATGAACTGCACGTCGTCGATCATCAGCAGATCGGCGGCGCGAAGCTGCTGCTTGAACTGGATGGTGTCGTTGGCGCGAAGCGCGGCAACGAACTCGACCATGAACTTTTCGGCCGACATGTAGATGATCCGCGCCCGCGGGCGCAGCCGGTGGAATTCGTGGCCAATGGCGTGAAGCAGGTGGGTCTTGCCGCGCCCGGTGCCGCCATGAAGGAAGAGCGGGTTGAAGACGACGTTCTCGGCCGTCGCAAGCGTACGCGCGGCGTTGAATGCAACCTCGTTCGCCTTGCCGACCACGAAGTTCTCAAACCGGTAACGCGGTTCCAAGGCGACGGCGTAAAGCCCCTCGCCGACCGACGACGGCTCCTCGGCCGCGGGCGGAGCCGGAATTTCGACAACGGCGGCGGTGCGCGGGGCGGCGGCGCCGACGCCGATCTGGATCTGCAGAACCGCAGGGTAATGCTGGCCCCAGGCAAGCGCGAGCCGCTCGGCGAAGTGGGTCTGCACCCAATCGGCCATGAATTGGGACGGGAGCTCGAGTCGCAGGGTTCCTGTTTCGGTGTCGAACTGTCCAAGGCCGATCGGACGCAGCCAGCCGTCAAAGGTGCGGGCGCCGCAATCGCGGCGCAGGCCGGCGCGGATCGACTCCCAGGCAGCCTGGAGCGGATCAGCCTGGCCGGGAGCCGCGAACGCTTCGCCCTTGATCGGCTTTTGAGACACCAACGCATCCCCCTCTTTTTTCGGCCGAATACTGGGCCTTATGTTCTTATAGTCTCAGCGCAAAGCTTTCCCGCGCACGGCAACGCCCCCCGGCGGCACCGATTCGCAAAGTCTCTTGTGCTGTTTGCGTCCGGCAGGAGATTCGCCCCGCCGGAGCCACCTTTTTAAGGACGGGTTCGCGAACCGATCAAGGGCTTAAAATTTTCCTGCGTCTATTAAAGTGTTTGACACTAGGTTTTCTGCGGAATTCTGCAGAAACGGGAGAAAACTGCGGTTTCTGCCCCGCACCTGCCGCGAATCGCGGGAATTGCTGGGTTTTTTGTGACAGGTCGATGACGCGCGAAAAACCCGCCGGGGCAAGCCCCGACGGGTTAACACTGATCAACAATGCCGAACGCCCGACTCAGGCTAGCGCGGCGATCCGCTTGGTGAGGCGCGAAAACTTGCGAGACGCGGTGTTCTTGTGAACGACGCCCTTCGATACACCGCGCGCCAGTTCCGGCTGCACCTTGCTGATCGCGGCAAGCGCCGTCGCCTTGTCGCCGGCTTCGATCGCCGCTTCCACCTGCTTCACGTAGGTGCGGATGCGGCTGACGCGGGCGCCATTGATGGCGGCGCGGCGGTCGTTGCGGCGGATGCGTTTCTTTGCTTGCGGCGTGTTCGCCATCTCGGAGTGCCTCTTATTTCGAAATGAAAAGAGCGCGGTCAACGAACCGCACCCGCTCGATCAGCCCTCTACG
>DASVUO010000310.1:0-3099 GCA_036386995.1 Allosphingosinicella sp.
GAGCAGATCCGCGCCCGGGTGACGGAGCTAGAAGCTCGCGTCGCCGAGGGCGGCGAGGAGACTGCCTTGGCCGAAGCGAAGCGCGACCTGCGCTACTGGCAGACCCGCCAAGCCACCGCGCAGGTTGCGCCTGCACCGGCGGGGGACGAAGTGGCGTTCGGCACCCGAGTCCGCTTCCGCTTGAACGGCGCCGAACGGACGCTTGCCATCGTCGGCGACGACGAAAGCGATCCGGCGAACGGCTATCTCAGCTTCTCCGCACCGCTCGCCCAGGCGATGATCGGCGCCTGTGAGGGCGATCTGGTGGATTTCGGCGGCAAGGTCGAAGCCATCGAAATACTGGACGTCAGCGTCGCCGACTAAGCCGCGTCTTAGCCGCCGAGCGACCGCGCGATGCCGTCCATGAAGTTGCGCGCCGCCTCCCGGTCCGCCTCGTCCTTGAAAGCGACGTCGAGATCGGGCGCCGCGCCCAGCATGAAGAGCAGCACCCAAAGGGCGAAGCGCCGCTCGCGGTCCTGCTCGAGCCCGAGATCGACGGTCATCCGCTCCGTCCCCGCCGCAAGCGCATCGGGGCTAATCGCGGCGAGGTCGTCCGTGCCGAAATATTGCCGAAGCTGGTCGTCCAGTTCCATCGCTGCGCGCCAGCTTCCGAAATGGGAGGGGACGGCCGGAGCCATCCCCATCCGCTTATTGGGGGGTCGTCGCCGTGGCGTCGCGGCCCGGGCCGGCCGGTGCGGCGATAATCGCCTGGGTCACGGCGCCCTTGTCCACCACCTGGGTAGTCGGATCGCCCGCCACCGAGCGTGCGCCAAGCGCGGCGCGGTCGCGGCCGGCCTGGTTCAGCATCGAATTTTCGGAAGCGCTGCGCGGCGCCGGGCCGCCGAACAGGGCGTCGAGCGCCTGGGTGCGGGCGTCGGTGCCGGTCGGAGTCGGGCTGCCGGGGGCCGGCGGCTCGAGCGCGAAGTCGGGCGGGATCACCAGCGGCGCGTTGCGGGCGACGGCGAATTCGTCCGGACGGTCGCGGCCGGCGATTCCGCTCGATCCGCAGGCGGCGAGGGCCAGGCTGGCGGCCGCCACGGTCAGAGCGATGTTCAACTTACGCATGTTCAGATTCCTCTCGCGCGGGCGCCTTGTCGCGCGTCAGAAGCGCGCGCACCAGCAACAGCAATACGCCGATGGTAATGGCTGCGTCGGCGACATTGAAGACCAAAAAGGGGCTGATGTCGCCGAAATGCAGATCGGCATAGTCGACGACATAGCCCAAGCGCACGCGATCGACGATGTTTCCAAGCGCACCGCCGAGCACCAGCGACAGCGCAAGAGCGTCCTGCCGCTGCTTTTCGCGCCACAGCCAGATGGCGACGAAGATGGCGATCGCCGCCGTCATTGCCACCAGCGCCCAGCGCGCCGTGTCGCTTCCGGCGGTGAACAGGCCCATCGAAATGCCGCGATTTGGCACCCAGTGCAGGCTAAAGATCGGTAGCAGGTCGATTTCTCGGCGCTGCTGGAGCTGGAATATGTCCACCACCGCCCACTTCACCGCCTGATCAACGAGGAAGATGATCGCAGCCACGATCAAGCCGACCTTGCGGTTGCGCAGCACCCGCGCGCGGTCTCGCGCTTCAACCATTCACCACCCCCTCGCAACGGGCGCAGAGCGCGCCTTCTTCTTCCACTTCGGGCAAATGCCGCCAGCACCGGCCGCATTTCTCGCGTTCGGTTTTGGTGACCTGGATCGAATCCTCGCCAGCTTCGACGGCGGCCGAGGAGACGATGCAGATCTCGGCGAAATCGACTGAACCGAGCGCCGCGCGCACGGCCTCGTCCGAAACGCGGGCGGTGACTTCCGCCTGCAGGCTCGATCCGATCGTCTTCTCCCGCCGGAACGGTTCGATCGCTTCGGTAACCTGCTGGCGCGCTGCCATTACCGACTGCCACTTGGCGCCGAGCGCATCGTCCCGCCAGGCGGAGTCCACCTCCGGCCATTCGAGCAGGTGCACCGATCCGCCGTCCGGATAGCGCGTTCCCCAAACTTCCTCGGCGGTGAAGCACAATACCGGCGCCAGCCAGCGCACAAGCGCCTGGAACACCGTGTCGAGCACGGTGCGATACGCCCGCCGCTTCGCGTCCGTCGGCGCGTCGCAATAGAGGCTGTCCTTGCGGATATCGAAGAAGAAGGCGGAAAGATCGTCATTGGCGAAGGCGGTGAGCAAACGCGTGTAGCGGTTGAACTCGAACCCCGCCGTCGCCGCCTTCAGCTCGGCGTCCAGCTCCGCAAGCCGGTGAAGCACCCAGCGCTCCAGCTCCGGCATCTCGCTCGCCGCGACCCGCTCCGCTTCGCCGAAGCCTTCAAGCGCGCCGAGGAGGTAGCGGAAGGTGTTCCTGAGCTTGCGATACGCATCGCGGGCGCCGGCAAGCGCTTCCTTACCGATCCGCACGTCCTCGAAATAATCGGTCGAGGCGACCCAGAGCCGTAGGATATCCGCCCCGCTGTCGCGGATCACCGCCAAGGGATCGACCGTGTTGCCGATCGACTTCGACATCTTGCGCCCGTCCTTGTCGAGCGCGAAGCCGTGGGTCAGCACCGCCTCATAGGGCGCGCGCCCGCGCGTTCCGCAGCTTTCCAGCAAGGAGGACTGAAACCAGCCGCGATGCTGGTCGGAGCCTTCGACATAGAGGTCGGCGCGCACGCCCTCGCCGTAGCGCGCCTCGACGACGTAGCTGTGGGTACAGCCGCTGTCGAACCACACGTCGAGAATGTCCGACACGGGCTCATAGTCGTCGAGATTGTAGCCGTTGCCGAGCAGCGCCTGGTGATCCGCCCCAAACCAGGCATCCGCTCCGCCCTCATGGAAGGCGCGGATGATGCGGCTGTTGACCGCCGGGTCCTTCAGATACTCGCCGGTGGTGCGATGCACGTACAGCGCAATCGGCACCCCCCAGGCGCGCTGCCGGCTGATCACCCAATCCGGCCGCCCTTCCACCATCGCGCGGATGCGGTTTTTGGACTTCTCCGGAACCCAGCGGGTGTCGTCGATCGCCGCGAGGGCGGTGGCTCGAAGGCCTGTGGTGCGCCCCTCGACTTCGCTCGGGACGAAC